>CALLLR010000039.1 GCA_938008185.1 uncultured Saprospiraceae bacterium | reverse complement strand
TGATGGTGCGAATTGAGGAAAATCTTCAATTCGCACATTTGTTTAAACACTAAAAAAACTGATCAATGTTTCACCAAGATGAATTTAAGAAATACGCTACTAAGCATTTAAACATGAGTAGCATGCATTTGGAAAAGTACATGAAAACGTCTGCTCCTAACATCCACGCATTTACGCCTCAAGTGATTGAGGAACGTCAAATGAACATCGTGGGAATGGATGTATTCTCCCGTTTAATGATGGACCGAATTATTTTTATGGGTGTTCCCGTAAATGACTATGTGGCCAACGTTATTCAAGCACAACTACTCTTCCTTGAATCTACCGATCCTAAGCGAGATATCCAGATGTTTATCAACAGCCCCGGTGGTTCGGTGATTGCAGGTCTAGGTATTTATGATACCATGCAATATGTTTCTCCGGACGTAGGAACAATCTGTACTGGATTAGCGGCTTCTATGGGAGCCGTATTACTAGCCGCTGGAACCAAAGGAAAGCGGACTTGTTTGTACCATAGCCGCGTGATGATTCATCAGCCAATGGGTGGTATGCAGGGACAGGTAACAGAAATGGAAATTAGTTACCGATTAATTAAGGATCTTCAAAAGCAGCTGTATGATATCCTGGCACATCACACTGGACAGGATTATGATACCATCTCAGCCGATAGTGATCGTGATAACTGGAAAACAGCGGAAGAAGCCAAGGCTTATGGCTTGATCGATGAGGTATTGGATCGTAATAATCCTCGAAAAGAAGATAAACCTGCCTAAATACAGGTATTCGTCCTATTTAGGTAAAGGTCGTTTTGGGAAATCAGGTAGTTTGACTATTTTTGCAAGCTATAGGCTCCCAAAGCGACTTTTTTTTTGAAAAATTCTAAATACCAAGATAAAAGTTTAACAATTTACCTTATCAGCCGTTTAAACAATAAATAAATCTACCTAAACCAATAAGTGATGCGAAGAAGTAAGAATAATTATCGATGTTCTTTTTGTGGGAGAGACAAAGCCGAAGCGCTGATTTTAATCGCTGGAATCGACGGTCATATCTGTGAAGTATGCGTAGAACAGGCGGATGAAATTATTCAGGAAGAACTTTATTCCGGCAAAAAAGAAGAGCCTTCTAAAACCGATTTTGCTATTCCCGACACCATTACGCCTATGGAACTGAAAGGCCACTTGGATCAATACGTGATTGGCCAGGACGAAGCAAAAAAATATCTTTGCGTAGCCGTTTATAATCACTATAAAAGATTAAGACAGACTCGTACGGACGACGTGGAAATCGAAAAATCCAATATCCTTTTTGTCGGTCGTACCGGAACGGGAAAAACTCTTCTGGCAAAGACGGTAGCCCGATTTTTAAACGTTCCTTTTGCGGTAGTGGACGCTACTGTATTTACGGAGGCTGGATACGTAGGAGAGGATGTAGAAAGTATCCTGAGTCGATTATTACAGGTTTGTGATTATAACGTCGAAGCAGCCCAGAAAGGCATCGTTTATATTGACGAAATTGACAAAATTGCCCGTAAGATGGATAACCCTTCTATCACCCGTGATGTTTCGGGAGAAGGAGTACAGCAGGCGATGTTAAAAATGCTGGAAGGAACGGAGGTAAACGTACCACCACAAGGCGGACGTAAGCATCCAGAACAAAAAATGGTTAAAATTAATACCGAAAATATTCTCTTTATTTGTGGAGGTGCTTTTGATGGTATTGAAAAAAATATCGCCAAGCGAGTAAACACTCAGGTGATTGGGTTTAATAATAATACGGAAGAAGAAATCGACCGGGAACACCTGTTACAATACATCAGTCACCAGGATTTAAAAGCTTACGGTTTAATTCCCGAATTAATTGGCCGTTTACCCGTACTAACTTACCTGGAACCGCTTGATAAACCTGCATTAGCCAGAATATTGACCGAGCCTAAAAACTCTTTGCTCCGTCAATACCAGAAATTATTTGAACTGGAAGGTATCAAACTGACTTTCTCTAAGTCTGCTATTGATTACGTAGCGGGCAAAGCATTGGAATATAAGTTGGGAGCACGAGGTCTACGGTCTATTTGTGAAGCTATTATGACCGACGCGATGTTTGAACTACCCTCTCAGTCAGAACTTAAATCGTTTGAAATAACGGGCAGTTACGCAGAAGAAAAGTTGAGCAAGTCAAAGTTAAATAAATTGCGAGCAGCTTAATCTTTTTTAATAAAATATTATAGCAGAAAGGATTCTGATTCTTTCTGCTATTTTTTTGTCAAGTAAGCCCGCAAATCTTCTACTTGCTGGTTACTCATTTTCTCACTGGTAAACTGTGGCATGTAAGCCCTTTTCCCAGGATGAGAAGGCGCACCATAACGAATAAATTGATAAGAGGAATAATAAGAATAACTCGGAAAATGTTTCGCCAAAAGCCTTCGACTTAATTTTCCGTCATTCAAATCAAAAAAAGAATATCGCTGATCCTCATGACAATGTAGGCAACTTAATTTATAAATAGGCTCTCCATTAGCAGGATCTCCTTGCATTCCGTAACCTGCTTCACGATCATCGGGTGGTGCCACAAAATGCGCGGGGGAATCCTGATTGTAATAAGATTTGATTTCTGTAATCAAATCTGCAGCATCTACCGATTTTATAGTATACTTATGGTAATCAGCTACCGGAATCGCCAGGTCTTCCATTTTTAATTCCAGCGTCCACAGGTAAGCTAGAACCGATTCCATTTCCCAATCTTTGAGCGCCCGTCCCTGCGAACATTCCACCGCACAAAGTTGAATCGCCTCCCGCAAATCATTTCGAGCGGGGATAACCAATTTACCGTATTTTTTTTCGTAATCGCCGTTATAAAAACTACTGCGATTGACGACCCCGTAAAGCGGTGACCCGGGCAGAAAAGGAAGATTATGTTCCGCCGCATATTCGAGTCGTTTCTGCGGATCAGTATCCCGCAGATCAGCAAATTCTTTTTCGGTATTATGACAAGAAGTACAAACAAAGTGCGCGCTCTGCTGCTTTACTGCTTTAATTTTGGTTGACCCAAAATGAACAATATTACGCCCCACTTCAACGCTTGCTTTGGGAGGCAAAAAAGTGATTGAATGATTAGGAGATGGTTCGCCTAATCGCTCTAATACTTCCCATACAGGTGTTTCGACGCTGACTTCCACCGCTACCCTGTTCTCCGTCATAGCCAGACAGCACCAAATCGTTCCCAGAAGTAATAGAAAGGGAATAAATTTTTTCATCTTATAAATTAAATAATCGTGAAATGGTAAAACCTAAACGAAAC
>CALLLR010000038.1 GCA_938008185.1 uncultured Saprospiraceae bacterium | reverse complement strand
ATTTGCGGTAAGTTACGGTAAGTTAATGATGTGGTACTTCCTATTATCGGATGCCTTTACTTTTGCGGGATTCCTGATTGCTTACGGTACTTTACGATTCAGTAGTGCTACCTGGCCAGTTCCTGATTTTGTATTTTCTACAACGCCTTTTGGCGGACACGGATTACCCCTGATTTTTGTAACCTTTATGTCTTTCCTCTTAATTATCAGTTCCGTTACCATGGTGCGGGGTGTACAGGAAGGACACCGGGAAAATAAAAGAGGCGTAGTCTTCTGGATGTTTTTAACCATCATTGGTGGTATTGGCTTCCTGAGCTGTCAGGCCTGGGAATGGAACAACCTAATCAACGAAGAGCATATGACCGTAACGGTTAATCCTTTTGGGACACACATCGAATCTGGTACTTACCTGGAAGGAGATGGTCACGATATTAAGGCCGGAGATGCTTTCGCAGCGGGGGATTCTTATCTGATTCATCAGCACGATGGCGAGTTTCATCCTTTAAAATACAAGACAGACGAAGGAATTGAAAAGCAGCAGGAATTTGGTCCAAAAGCCTTCGGCGCACTCTTTTTCTTTATTACCGGATTTCACGGATTTCACGTACTTTCCGGTGTCGTATTCTTGATTATTATTATGGTCAACGTGGCGAGTGGTTTATACGTCGAGCGGAAAAACGGTTACGAAATGGTCGAAAAGATCGGACTATACTGGCACTTTGTAGATTTAGTGTGGGTATTTGTATTCCTTGTATTCTACTTACTATAATTAATTATGATTTTTAGCAAAAGGCTATTATAAAAATTGAAATAAAAATAAAATGGGACATAAATCATACGAAGAATCTATTAAAGATGTCTACAAAGGGCTGATCCTACTCGGGGTTGTAACTTTGGTAGAAGTAGCCATCTCACTTTTTGGAAAAGGACACTTGGGATATAAGCCTGGTCCTGACATGCAGTGGTTACTGGCACTTGTGGCAATCGGTCTAATCGTATTATCAATATACAAAGCATATTTTATTATCTACGAATTTATGCACATGAGTTCGGAAGCAAAAGGCTTGAGAATGACGGTATTGATGCCGATGTTGCTTCTTATTTGGGCCATTATCGCCTTCTTTCAGGAAGGAAACTCCTGGTTTGAACGACGTGATTTGATCAAGCAAAAAAACGAACGTAGCATCAAAGATAAAAAGGTAGATGTGCAGGGAAGCTTGTTACAGAAAGAAGAAACTTATCAGATGTAAAAGATGAACGGAAAGGAAAAAGCGGAGCTCGGCAGTTCCGCTTTTTTTATGTCAATTCCTGATTGTCTGAATAGGGTAAAGGACCTGGAAATTCTAAACTAAGTCCGATCTTAAATGTTTTGTTGATATGGAAAAAGAACAAAAAAAATCGAACAACTATCTGCAGGCGGCGATACTGCTTTTGATGATCGTTGTTTTTCCCGCTGGTTCGTGGGTTTACATGAATATGGGATACAATCGCTCCAAAACTGCAATCGCTGAATTGCAGGATTATGGTCATCTGCCCGCTTTTCAGCTTACGGGCGTGAAAGGCACCGTGGACTCGAGCTTAGTCAATGGCCAAATGACCCTGGTTGTCTTTATCAATCCCGATCAGGCAGCCACCAAAGATCGAATGCAGGTACTGGAAACCTTGCACCGGCAATTTGATGAGCGCAATGACTTCAAACTCCTGATTCATTTGCCAGAAATAACCGATCTGGCGGCTTTTCAAAAAGAATATAATTTGACTGACGATCGCCAAATTTATCTCGTGAAAGGAGACTCCCAGACTTTGGCCAGTTTGATAAAAAATACCTATCGAATTCCGGATCTGTCCGAAGCTAGAGAACCGGGTAGCAGTGTTGATTTCCAAACGAGCGCTTCTGCTGACCCAAACAATTATCCCTATTATATTTTAATTGATGAAAAAGGGAAAATCAGAAATTATTATCATGCGGATCGCACCGTAGATATTGAAAGAATGGTAGAACATATTGCCCTAATTCTACCGAGGGATATTGAAGGGGATCCAAGACTGAGAAGGGATCGGGAATTATAGCAATTTTTTTCAATAACTCAACACTTTTAAAACATGTACGATGTTCCACAAAACCTGCCACTGGCCAAAAAACTAAACAAAGGTGCGACGCTTATTTCTATCGTTGTGGTATTATTGGTGGTCTTAATGCGCAAAATAAAACTGGACATCGGAGTAGATTTTAGCTTTTTACCGCCTTTTTATTCTGCGTTGAATGCACTGGTGGCGGCAGTATTGCTGCTGGCTTTAACGGCCATCAAGAAAAAAAATGTAGCTGCCCACCGCCGTTATATGACAGTGGCCCTGGGATTGTCAGCGCTGTTTTTACTGTGTTATGTAGTCTATCATATTACGACGCCGGAGACAAATTATTGTAAAGAAGGAAGTATCCGCTATGTATACTTTTTTCTCTTAATCACCCATATTATACTGGCTGCCCTGTTGCTGCCGTTTATTTTATTTACGTATATCCGGGCTTTCACCGGACAAATTATGCTCCACCGTAAAATGGCGCGGTGGGTTTTTCCGTTATGGTTATACGTAGCGGTAACGGGGCCCGTGATTTACTTTATGTTACGCCCTTGTTACTTGTTGTGAAAATAACTGGTTGGATTTTTTGGCTTGTTAGCCTGTTAGCTTCCCTTAATCGCGCAGCCGCGTTAGAAGATAGCTAACAAACCAACTGGCTAAATGGCCAACCAGCAAAAAGAAGAATTATGAAAAAATATATCGTTCGAATCATCACCGTTTTTAGTCTCTTTTTTATGTTGGGAATGCCTGTGGAAAGTCCGGCTCAATGTCCGATGTGTCGAATGGCCGCGGATAGTAATCTGGAAAATGGAGGGACCGCCGGAAAAGGCCTGAACGCCGGAATCCTGTATATGCTTTCACTCCCGTACGTAATGGTCGCCGGACTTGGATTCTGGTGGTACCGGAATCGAAAAAAAGAAGAAGATGTAGAATTGCAGGAGGAGCTGGATGGATTGGTGGAATAGGGTTTCTGAATGGGAATTGGAATCCTTGATCGGTGCAATCATTCTAATTCTAATTTTTCAATAATTCCTGCTTACCTTTACGGTATGACCAAAGCAGAACAAATCGCTAATTTTGATCCCAATGGGGTAGGGCTGCGCAATGGCCACTTTATTGGACTACCTTTTACGGAAGAGACGGCTTCCGTTGTTTTCCTGTCTGTTCCCTGGGACCTCACCGTCAGTTATGGACGTGGGACCGCCTCGGCGCCCGAAAATATCCTGGAATGTTCTACACAACTGGATTTGTACGATCCTGAAATTCCGGACGCCTGGAAAACCGGTCTTTATTTAAAACCCTCCAACCCCGAAATTTTACGACTCAACCATCAACTACGCGGCAAAGCCGAACTACTGATCGAAGAACTGGAATTCGGAGACACCATCGAAGAATCTCCGCATCTGGACGATATCCAAAAAGAAATAAACCAGGCCTGTGAATATCTGAGAAACTGGGTATACAAAGAAGCCACGGAACTTTTAGACGTTGGTAAACTTGTCGGTATCCTCGGTGGTGAACACAGTGTGCCCCTCGGATATCTGCAAGCCCTCGGGGAACGCTACGAATCATTTGGCATTTTACAAATCGACGCGCACTGCGATCTGCGTCCCGCCTACGAAGGCTTCGTTTATTCCCACGCCAGTATTTTTTATAATGCGCTTGCCATTCCGCAAATTACCAAACTCGTACAGGTCGGTATCCGTGATTGTTGTGAACAGGAAGTACAACTGGCCGCTGACTCGGATGGACGAATTCAAATATTTTACGAAGAGCAATTACGCCGGGAGCAATTCAACGGGCG
>CALLLR010000037.1 GCA_938008185.1 uncultured Saprospiraceae bacterium | reverse complement strand
AAGTAGATAGTCGATGGTTTCTGTACATTGATAATCTACCAGGTGTTTGGCAAATCCATTGCGGCTTAAACGCAGTCCAAGTTTGTTTTTTTTCTTTTCGCTTGCTCGCTGAATCGCTTCAATATTTTCTACTGATCCATAAACAATTTCTTTTATTTCTTTTTCGTAAAATTGATCACAAAAAATAGTATTCCATTCTTGTAAGTTAGAAGTATTACGCACCGAATCGGCCAATTCGTAACTATGGTAAAAATCGTCAAACCGAAGAAAAAAATCTGTGAAAGGCGACTCAGTTTTTACCAGGTCGGTATCAAAAAAACTATATCCTTTAAACGAATAGTCTATCGGACCGCATCCTTTACTGATCTGATAGGGAAGGCTAATTATCGTAATCATTAAAACGATAGAAGCGATTTTTATAAGAGGCGCCATATTTTTTATTTTAAACAACTTCTTTACTTGACTTCTCCAAAGATACGCTGAATTTCTTTTATTTCAGAGGCAGGGTAATTGACCTGGATCAATGAATCAAGATGATAAAGAATTAATGATCTCTGATTGGAGGGTAGCGCGTATTTTAGTTGTTTTGTAACAGTTTTTAGTGTAGCTGAAGAAACCGACTCCAGTCGAATTTTGTCATTGGGATACAAATAGTGACCGTGGAGATAGGTGGATTGTCGTACGGTGTAGCGATTATTATTTTCGGTAGTATAAAAATTTTGATCACTTAATTCAGAATTTTCCAATTGGTTGAGAAGTTTAATCATCTTTCCATCACGGAACAAAACGCCCCAGCGAAAAACAGGTAGTGCGAAGTCAAGAGACAATCCATAGGTCATGTCATTTTTTAGATAAGCCGAAGTTGTTTTATCATTTAAAATAGAATTTTCGGTATCCCATTTTTGTAAGTCTTCTACGTTGTAACACATTAGGGTGCCCCGGTCGGCGGGAGGTATCCCCGTTTTATCGGGATATTTTAATTGGTGTAAACGAATGGTAACGGAGAGTATTTTATTTTCTTTATGTAGTTTCTTTTTTAAAACAGCCAAAAAGTGAAAATAATTTTCCCTGGACTTTCCACTCCAATCGCAGTCTATTTGTATTTCGGGAATTTGTACATTGGGTAAACCCTCTTGAATGTTACTAATTTTTAATAGTATTTTATCTGCAAAATTCAAAATATCGCTATTTTTTATTTTTAAAAAAGTACGATTTGTAATAAAAACGGTAGGGATAATCGTGGAAGGTAGATTCGTAGAGGAAGAAATATTTATGATTGAAATTGGAATTGGTTCTTGTCGTTCGGTATCCCAGTCCACATCAAAAAAGCGGAGGTATAATCTTTTGACTGCTAAGTCTTGAAGATAATTGATTTCGTTAGTTGATAAATTTATTTCATTTTTCCAATGGTAGAAAGAGATCTCTGGCGTTACGAAATCCGAAGACTTTTTACAACCCCCAAAGGAAATAATAAAGATAAAGAAAAAATTTAATCGCAAGGAGTCTGTTTTTTAAAGTAACGAACGATATAAACTTGTTTTGATTTGGGTGCTGGGCGGAGTAATAGATTAACCAATCCCTTCTTTTAACAAATCGTGCAGGTGAATCATTCCCAAATATTTACGACCTTCTACGACGGGCAATTGAGTAATGTTATTATTGCGCATCAAGTCTAGTGCTTTTTCTGCCAGCTGTTGTGGACCGATATACCGAGGACTAACAGTCATGATTTGTTGGGCGGATAAAACGCTAAAATCTGAATGTTGGGTAAGCATCCGGCGGATATCACCATCGGTAATAATACCCAGCAATGATTCCTGTTCGTC
The DNA here is from genome assembly GCA_938008185.1 of uncultured Saprospiraceae bacterium. Lineage (GTDB taxonomy): Bacteria > Bacteroidota > Bacteroidia > Chitinophagales > Saprospiraceae > JALZUU01. The sequence continues at coordinate 3,836 of CALLLR010000037.1, read as the reverse complement.
AATGACTGCGGTGGCACCCAATCGTTTGGAGCTGATTTCAAAAATCACTTTTGGCATTAAAGTAATGGGGAATACCATCGGTTTTTCGTTTTTGATCATTAAATCATAGACCCGTAAGTGTAATTTTTTGCCCAGCGTTCCTCCAGGGTGATTTTTGGCAAAATCATCTTTATTAAATCCCCGGAGTCCCAATAAACACATCGCCAGCGCATCTCCCATTACCAATTGTACCGTAGTACTGGTGGTGGGCACCAGGTTATCTGGGTCCGCTTCGGCCGGAATCGGTGTATGCAGTAGTAAATCGGCGCGAAGGGCTAAAAAAGAATCTTTCCTGTTCGTCATGGCAATGAGACTAGCCCCCAAATTTTTAATCATCGGCAGTAAGGTCTTCAGCTCAATGGTCTCTCCGCTCTTGGACAAGCATAAAATAACATCATTCGTTTGAACCATCCCAAAATCCCCATGAATAGCATCAGACGCGTGCATAAACAGAGCTGGTGTTCCGGTAGAATTGAAAGTAGCAACTAATTTGCGGGCAATTAACGCGCTTTTGCCGATACCCGTCACCACCAACCGGCCCGAAGTGTTTAAAATGAGCTCAGTAGCCGAAAAAAAACTGGAATCAATTAAATGTTTTAACTGTTGAACGGCCTGTGTTTCGATTTCAATTGTTTTATGAGCAATTGCTAAAATTTTTGTTTCGTTATTCACGTTATTTTATTATTTTTGGACACGCTAAAAAAGCCTCGGCTTTAGTAATGGTTAAAGAATAATTGCCTTGTCAAAATGTGATACTCATTAATTGTCCATTACTAACACACAAATTTAACGTAAATTCTTTTTTCGATTTTTTTGACGAAAAAGTTTACAATCAAATTATTTACCTATATTTAGGATAGCAAAATCAACCAAAAATTAAGTCTTGCTTCATTTTAGGTTGAAAATAGTTCAGAAGCAACACTGATCTTTGAACTACTTTGCCATAAACACAAACATATTTAAAGAATAGGGATTAATGATGTTAGAAACAAAACATGATATAAAAGGAGCTCTGGGTAAATTTTTCGGCTTTGATAAATTCAAAGGTCCGCAGGAAAAAATTATTGCCAGTGTACTAGATGGCAAAGATACATTTGTGATCATGCCAACGGGTGGAGGTAAATCTCTTTGTTACCAATTACCCGCTCTGATGATGGAAGGTACTGCCATCGTAATTTCTCCCCTTATTGCCTTGATGAAAAATCAAGTGGATTCTATCCGTGGATATAGCCAGCAGGATGAAGTAGCGCATTTTCTTAATTCTTCGTTGACGAAAGTGCAGATGAAAAAGGTGAAAGATGATATCACCGCTGGAAAAACAAAATTATTATTTATCGCTCCCGAAACCCTCACCAAAGAGGATAGTTTGGCTTTCTTTCGTACGGTGAACCTTTCTTTTATTGCGGTGGATGAAGCACACTGTATATCCGAATGGGGTCACGATTTCCGTCCGGAATACCGTCGGATTCGCACCATGATTGATAATATTGATAAAGAAATTCCAATTATTGCGCTGACGGCTACCGCTACTCCTAAGGTTAGAACGGACATTGTGAAAAACCTCAACATGGATGAGGTGAACAGTTATGTTTCTTCTTTTAACCGGGACAACCTATATTACGATATGCGCCCGAAAGGGAATAAAGAGCAGACCATCAAGAGTATTATTCAGGTCGTAAAATCAATGGCGGGTAAGTCCGGTATTATCTACGTACAAAGTAGAAAATCTACCGAGGTAATCGCCGAAGCACTACGGGTAAATGATATCAAAGCGTCCGCGTATCATGCTGGTTTAGACGCCAAAACACGTACCAAAGCACAGGATGATTTTTTGATGGAAAATACGGACGTCATCGTAGCAACCATCGCTTTTGGGATGGGAATCGATAAACCGGATGTACGCTTTGTGATCCATTATGATATTCCTAAAAGTATTGAAAATTATTACCAGGAAACGGGACGTGCTGGCCGGGATGGACTCGAAGGAAAATGTATTGCTTACTATTCGTACAAAGATATTCAGCGACTAGAAAAATTCCTGCGGGATAAAACGGTTTCGGAACGGGAAATGGGGGCACAACTGATGGAAGAAATTATGGCTTACGCTGAGACAACTTCTTGCCGACGTCAATTCTTACTACATTATTTTGGAGAAACATTCGCCGTAGAGCGTTGTGAGAAAATGTGCGACAATTGCCGTCACCCAAAAGAACGGATAGAGGTTCAAAAAGAAATGAAACAGGCATTAGAAATCATCAATACCCTTAACGAAAACTGTGGTATTAAAATGTTGATCGACTACGTGATGGGTAAAAATACCAAAGAAATCATGGACTTTGGTCACGATAAACTACCCCTGTACGCAATAGGGAAAGATCGTGATGATACTTTCTGGCACTCTATCTTCCGACAAGCTTTATTAAACGATTTTGTTTATAAGGATATTGAAAATTATGGACTATTAAAGATGAAGGACAAAGGGCATGAATACATCAAAAAGCCTTTCCCAATTCAAATTCCAATAAACCATAATTACGATGATATGGTTCCGGTCGATGATGGTAGTAGTGGAAAAAGTGGTGTTTTAGATAAAGTTTTGATGGTACTTTTGAAAGATTTGCGTCGTCAAATTGCAAAAGAGAAAAAAGTTCCTCCTTATGTTATTTTTCAGGATCCGTCTTTAGAAGATATGGCTACACAGTACCCTATTTCTATGGATGATATGGCGAAAATTACGGGTGTTAGTAAAGGTAAGGCGACCCGCTACGGGAAAAGCTTTATGGCTTTGATCAAAGAATATGTAGAAGAAAATGATATTGAGCGACCAACGGAAATTGTGGTCAAACAGATTGCTAATAAATCAAAGATAAAAGTTAATATTATTCAGAGTATTGATCGAAAAATCCCGTTGTATGATATCGCTTCGTCCAATTCACTTTCGATGGAAGAAATTATCGAGGAGATGGAAGCTATTGTGATTTCAGGCACCAAACTTAATATCGATTATTACATCGAAGAGGCGGTGGACGCGGATTCGAGCGAAGATATTTATGACTTTTTTATGGAATCAGAAACAGGTTCAATAGAAGAAGCATACGAAGAATTGAAGGAAGACGAGGTGACGATGGAAGAAATCCAACTGATGCGAATCAAGTTTCTTTCTGAAATGGCAAACTAAGAAATGACTAAAAAGAAAATATTAATCATCAACGGCCCGAACCTAAATCTACTCGGTAAACGGGAGCCAGAAATTTACGGAAACCAAAATTTCGAGGATTATTTTAAAACTTTAAAAAAGCAGTTTCCAAGGCTCAATCTGAAATATTTTCAATCCAATCACGAGGGAGCCCTCCTGAATAAACTACACGAGGTCGGCTTTTCTTACAATGGCGTCGTGCTCAACGGTGGTGCGTTTACCCATACTTCCATCGCGATTGCTGACGCGATTGCCGCAATCACTACTCCGGTGATTGAAGTCCATATTTCGAATGTACACGCCCGCGAAGCTTTCCGTCACCATTCCTTTTTTAGTAAACATTGCGCGGGAATTATCGTTGGTATGGGGCTGACAGGATACGAATTAGCTCTTCGTTTTTGGGATCGGAAGACGCCGACGAGTGCTTTTTAGACGATTTAAAGTATATTTAATCCGCACATCGAGAATGTTCATTTAAGTGTGTCTGATTTATACTAAATATTTGGCATATCTCTCTCCATAATTTTGAATAAGTTCTCTTTGGATAGTGGGCCATTTCTGAACCTTTTTATTCCAGCTACTGGCCTTTCTCTCTAATGAT
>CALLLR010000036.1 GCA_938008185.1 uncultured Saprospiraceae bacterium | reverse complement strand
TTTGCAGAAAAAAAACGAAACAAAAAATCTGCCGCCTGTCGCATTTTTCGAATTCGGCACTTCTAATAAAATGTCAAAACGAATAAACTCGCTTTTGAGTTCTTCTATCTATTGTAAACAACTGATTATCAGTCATTTGTTATTTATTTGGCGATAGTTTAGCTCACACAGTATTCTTTTTAAGACCTGCCGGCCGGTCAGGCGGGCATTTTATTAAGGCACCGAATGGAAAAAAGCCTGCCTGACGGCAGTCAGGCTCAAGGTCGGAGGCTTTGTCGAAACGAGAATTTTTTTGTTCATTAACAAAATTTTATCCAGAAGAAATTTTCATAAAATCGAGATTTAACCATAAATTTCACAGAAGAAGTTTTTCGCAATTATTGAGTAAATTGAATACCCTAATATTTTGCTGCTTGCTGCTCATTTATCGCGTTAGAAGAAAAGCCAGCAGCCAACAGCCAATAGTTAGCAACAAAAAAACTCCCATAAATTTGAAAATATTGGATCCTGGATTCTTTAGCCTAATAAATACTGACTACCATCATGAGTAATACGATTCCCAGAATAATTTTGACCGTTACCAATGATCTGACCTACGATCAGCGGATGATTAGGATTGCGCAGGCTTTGTGTGATAAAGGTTACCGGGTAATATTGGTGGGTAGAGAAAAAGAAAATTCGCTTCCCATCGTTTCACAGGATTTCAGACAACATCGGATTTCCTGTCGTTATACAAGTGGAAAATTATTTTACCTGGAATATAACTGGAAACTTTATCATTACTTGATTTCGCAACGGCTGGATGGCATTTGTGCCGTGGATTTGGATACCATTCTACCGGTTTACTTTGCCAGTAAGTTTTTGGGAGTTCCCCGTTTTTTTGATGCACACGAATATTTTGAAGAAGTACCGGAAGTGGTCAACCGTCCAGTAGTGAAAACCATTTGGGAAAAGCTGGCCAATTGGCTGATTCCTCGTTTTGATCGCGCATATACCGTTTGTGAGAGTCTTTCGGAGGTCTTTCAACAAAAGTATGGCATACCATTCGGGGTCGTTCGCAACTTACCTTTTTTGGAATTACCGTTGCCTTTGATGCCCGTTAACACGGAGGTGGTCACCCAGATACAAGAGCTGGCGGCGATAAAAACCATTATTTTATACCAGGGAGCCCTCAACGAAGGAAGAGGACTGGAGGCCATGCTCGATGCGATGCACCACCTGGAAGATACGGTTTTATTATTGGCCGGAGACGGGGATATTGGTTCCCGATTGCGCGCGCGCGTTGCGCGGGAATACTTGAGCACCAAAGTAATTTTTTTAGGATTTGTTACGCCTTCGACCCTTCGTGCCATTACGCCTTTTGCAACCCTGGGACTCAACCTGCTGGAGGCGCGCGGAAAAAGCTATTATTATTCTTTGGCAAATAAAACTTTTGACTATATTCAGGCCGGCGTTCCGGCTTTGCACCCGGATTTTCCGGAGTATCGGCGTTTGATGAGTGAACATCAGACCGGCTTATTAGTTAAAAAACTGGAGGGTGCATACTTGGCTTCCCTCATTCGTGACCTGCTGGATAATGCGCCACAATACGCGGTGTTAAAAGCCAATTGCCGACTGGCTAAGAATGTATTGACCTGGGAAAAAGAAAAAGAACGGCTGACAAAAATTTACGATACGATTTATAAAAATCATTTGAATGAACCGATGGTTTAATCTGATTTTTTAACTTTTTGAAAAGAAATTTTTGAAACCTCATTTCGTCTAAAAAAAACATTAACGAGCAACATGGCATCATCTATAATTACGCCTCCTACTTTAAAGTTTTTAAAAGAACTAAAGAAAAATAACAACCGAGACTGGTTTGGTAAAAATAAGTCCCGTTACGAAACAGCCCGGGAAGAATTAAAAAGTCTGCAATCAGCGCTGTTGGATGAAATGTCCCATCAAGATGAGATCGCACAGGTAAAACTATATCGCGTGTACCGGGATGTTCGTTTTTCTAAAAATAAAGACCCCTACAAAACACACTTTAGTGGATATATCGAACGGGCGACCAAATGGAAGCGTGGTGGCTATTATTTTCAAATAGCCCCCAACGGAAACTCAATGGCTGGTGGTGGTTTTTGGAAACCGGAAAAAGAGGATTTACTGCGTATCCGACAGGAGATCGCCGCCAACGATAAGCCGCTCCGTAAAATTATCAACGCGAAAGCTTTTAAAGATACTTTCGGTCAACTGGATGGTGAACAGCTTAAAACAGCGCCCCGTGGATTTGATAAAGAGCATCCTGCGGTCGACTTGTTACGCTACAAACAGTTTTTAATCTCTCGACAATTTACGGACCAGGAAGTGTTGGATGGAAAATTTGTGAAAGAATTGTGTAAAGTTTATAAAAAAATGAAACCCTTTTTTGATTATATGAGTGACACGCTCACTACCGATGAGAATGGGGTGTCGATTGAATAATTAATTAGAATTAGAATGGGAGTGAATGATTTCCCGATAACTTACATATTTAAAATAAGGCTTACTTTTATATATAAAAAATGTTATTATGAAAAATTTAAAATATCTGTTTCTACTACTCTGGACGGCGAGTTTATTTTCGTTATCCGGTTGTCGAACCAATCCCGTTACGGGAAAAAAGGAACTTAATTTTATGTCCGAACAAAAAGAAATTGCGTTGGGTAAAGAAAGCGACCCTGCGATTGTTGCTAGCTATGGATTATATCAGGACGAGAAGATGCAAAAATTCATTGATGAAAAGGGGCAGGAAATGGCCCGAATTTCTCACCGTCCACACCTGAACTACGAATTTAAAATTCTTGATTCTCCGGTGGTGAATGCTTTCGCTGTTCCCGGCGGTTACGTTTATTTTACTCGGGGAATTATGGCACATTTTAATAACGAAGCCGAATTTGCCGGCGTATTGGGGCATGAAATCGGGCACATTACCGCACGGCACTCCGCCAAGCAGTACAGCAAGCAAATGTTGGGACAGGTTGGATTAATTGCCGGAGTGGTGCTATCGCCTGGGGTGCGAAGTAATTTTCAGCAAATACAACAGGGCATGGGATTGCTATTTCTAAAATTTGGTCGGGACGCAGAAAGTCAGTCTGATATGTTAGGGGTAGAATATTCTACGGAAGTGGGCTACGACTCGGAATACATGGCTGGGTTTTTTAAAACGTTGAGCCGGATGCGCGAAGGAACCGAATCCGAAAGTATTCCTACGTTTATGAGCACGCATCCCGATCCGGGTGACCGTTTTAATAATGTAAAACAGTTAACGGAAAAAGAGCAGGCTAAATATCCGGCAAAACAATTCGCCGTGGAAAGAGATGACTACCTGCGAATGATCGATGGGTTGGTTTACGGAGAAGATCCAAAGGGTGGCTACGTAGAGAATAATCGCTTTTACCATCCGGTCATGAAATTTCAATTTGCTATTCCCAACGGCTGGAGAACCGCTAATTCGCCGACTCAATTTCAAATGGCAGAACCCAATGGCAAAGCAATGATGGCACTGACCCTCGCCCAGGGAGCAACGCTGGAAGAAGCAGCACAAAATTTTATTAGTCAAAATAAACTTACACTCGTTTCTTCCGAAAACGGAAACGTTAATGGGTATCAGGCGATTGCCTTAGTGGCAGACCAAACAAACGCTCAGGATGCCTCTCAATCTATCCGAATTCTAAATTATATTATTAATTACGATGGTATGCTCCTGCAAATTTATGGTGTAGCACAAGCATCGACTTTTGCTGGTTTCCGAAATAGCTTTAAAGCAACCATGCAAAGTTTTGATAAGTTGACCGACCTGTCAAAAATCAACGTGAAACCAAAGCGGATTCGGATAAAGCCGGTTAATCGAGCGGGTACCTTGACCAGCGTTCTGCAAGGATTCGGGATCAATACTTCAGCTGGGAAAAGAGAGCACGCCATCCTCAATGGAATGGAATTGACGGACCGACTGACAAGCGGTACACTTATCAAAATCATTGAATAAAAAGACCGGATAGCGTCCCACCCGGTTCCAGTGCAGGTCTTGAGCTTGAAATTGGAATAAAATCGACCTGCCAGTTTAATAGACAAGAGAGATTGAGGAAGGGTTGCAGGAAGCGTTTCAACAATTCAACAACAAAATGCGCGATAAAATACTAGCCCTAGAAAAAAAAGCCCAACTACTAGAACCCAATGCCGGCACCCGAAAAGCGTGGACCGGAGCGGTCAACGACTACGCGGAATCTTTTTTATCAGAGATCGAAACACTCAAAGCCTGGAATGAAACTACCGCAAAGGGAGAAGGAATTCTGGAACTGCCAATTGTGGATCATCCCCGAAAAATTGAAGACCTGCTTGGAGTCATTGAAAAAGAAGTAGATTATCCAGCCTTGAATCCAGCATCGGGCGGTCATCTGGCCTACATTCCTGGTGGCGGTTTATTTCCGACCGCGCTGGGCGATTATCTGGCGGATATTACCAATCGCTACGCAGGGATCTTTTTCGCCAGTCCGGGAGCGGTACGGATCGAAAATCTCTTGATTCGCTGGATGTGTGAGATGGTTGGATTTCCTAAAACAGCCCTTGGTAACCTAACCTCGGGTGGTTCCATTGCTACACTGGTAGCGGTCACCACCGCCCGCGATGCTAAAAAAATTAAAGCCCGGGATATAGAAAATACGGTGATCTATTTGACGGAGCAAGCCCACCATTCGGTCCAAAAAGCCATTCGGATTGCGGGATTGGCCGAAGCTAAAATTTCCTATATTCCGATTACCGATAAGTTTAGAATGGATGAGCATGCGCTTGCTCGTGAAATTGAGCAGGATATTGCTGCGGGATTTAAACCGTTTATGATCGTAGCTTCCGCCGGAACGACCGATACCGGAGTGATTGATCCGTTGCCTGCCATTGCCGATTTAGCGGTCGCCAACCAGATGTGGTTTCACGTAGATGCTGCCTACGGAGGGTTTTTCTTACTGGCTGAGGAAGTTAAAGCAAATTTTAAAGGAATTGAACGGGCAGATTCAGTAACCATTGATCCCCACAAAGGATTGTTTTTGGCGTACGGTACTGGAGCCATTCTGATTAAAAATGTAGAAGCCTTACAAAATACGCATTACTATCTGGCCAACTATATGCAAGATGTCGTCAAAGAAGTGGAAGAGCCCTCTCCGGCGGATTTGTCACCAGAATTAACAAAACATTTTCGTGGGATGCGTTTGTGGTTGCCCTTGCAATTGTTTGGTCTGGCGCCCTTTAAAGCGGCGTTGAGTGAGAAAATTTGGCTAACCCGCTATTTTCATACGGAGATTCAAAAGCGGGGATTTGAAGTGGGGCCAGTGCCAGAGTTGTCGGTGATGATTTATCGTTACGTGCCCGAATCGGGTGATGCCAATGCTTTTAACGCAAAAATTGTAGAAGCGGTACGAAACGACGGACGGGTATATTTATCATCGACCAGTATCAAAGGCGTTTTTTGGATCCGGCTGGCGGTGTTAAGTTTCAGAAGTCATTTAAGAACCATTGATCTGTGTCTGGAAGTTCTTGAACAGTCGGTTGCGGAGTTGACCCGAACGACGGAGGTTTAATCAAACTATGGGGGACTGTACAGCCAAGTGTGTGGCCTCCCATCCCTACGGGTTCGCTAATTATCATTAGCTCAGGCATCCCGCACCTTGTGTTCCTCCCTGATTCGGGAGGCAGGCCTGAAGGAAAGCTTCCGCGCTGACACACTTTATGGGACACTCCCAACCATGCCGTTGGAAATGATCCGACTTTCACGCTTTGCTTTACTTTTAAGCGTTGATTCGCATAAATATTGACAAATTAAAA
>CALLLR010000035.1 GCA_938008185.1 uncultured Saprospiraceae bacterium | reverse complement strand
TTAAAGTATAGCCGAGTGTCAAATCACTCAGATGATATCCAGGCAATGTATTGTTATTCAGCGTAGTAACTTCCCCGGTATATCGGTGTTGGAAAATAAATAAAGCCTTGTGGTAATTCATTTTTAAAGTAGAAAAAAGCTGGTGTTTTGGTGTGTAAACCAATTGACTTCCCGCTGCGATTTGTGGACGTATAATCCCTTTTTTGTGGATAGATCTCAATTGATTATAACCAAGTAAAACTTTAATTATAGTATTTTGGGCTTCGCCGTTTAACGCCAGTCGATGCTCGATTCCTTCACTTCTGACGGCGGCGATGTTCGTTGGAGCGTACGAAAAACTACCCTCCGGTAATACCCACCGAATCCAGTTTTGGATGTCCCGTCTAAATCCGGTTACTGCGTAAGATCCCGTCCAGTTATTTGATTTAATAAAATTAATATCCAATCCTAATTCGCGACTCCAGCCACTCTCCGGCAGTAAGTCAGGATTGCCCGTTGGAAAATAATAGAGCGCATTTAAGTTGGGAGAACGATAATTCCGACTGATTCTGCCCCGGAAGATTACCCATTCCAACGGACGATAAACCGCTCCGGCACTCGGAACCAGCGGCAATCTTTTTCCGTCTTGCAATTCCTGTCGAACACTCAATTCCAGCGACAAATTTTTCCAATCTGTTTTCCAGTCAGACCAGATTGCCAAACGATTTTGGGTAACCCTATTTTCGTATAAATCCGTATTGGCCCGGTAAAAAGTTTCCTGGATGCCGACGGTCAGCCGATGAAGGTCACCAATTTTTTTGGTTCCAGTCAATTGCCCAAGCCAAGTATTAAAGCGACTCAAATCATCAATCCCGCTCAAAGAATCCACGTATCGCAAATCTTCTTCGTACCAGGCGGCCTGTGCTTTGACCAGCCAGCTATCTCCTGCGTATTGCCAGTCGGCGGTAAGGCGTTTGGTTTCGTCTTTTTGGTAAGCTGCGGATCGGGTTTGTGCGGCGTGCGGCGGTAATTGTCGATCATTTTTTTGGTACCAGAAATAAGCATTAAAGGTTTGTCGGGGATTGATTCGGTAATGGAATTCCTGTAGGCTTCCCCACTGTTTGGTAGCAGCGTTGGTCTGTTGTCGGCGTGGTAAATTTTCACTAATAAAATAGGAAAAATCATTCTTGGACTTCTGATAAAAAATGCGGTTGATGATTTGAAATTTTTCGTTTCCGTAGCCGAGTTTTACGCCCTGTTGTTCTAAACCGAATGCGCCACTGGTTGCAGTATATTGCGCAATTAAATTTTTCTTCTTCCAATCCGTTTTAGTATCCAGTTGGATGGTACCGCCGATGGCTCCGTTTCCCCAGGTAGCAGTATTTCCTCCGTAGTGGACGGCCACTTCATCGATAAAAATCGTAGGTAATAAAGAAAAGTCAAGTTGACCGAGCATTGGATTTTCGATGGGCAGGCCGTTCCAGAGGACTCGGGTATGTTCCGCGCTACCGCCCCGAATGGAGGTCGTTGCGGAGCTGCCGCCACCAAATGATTTGACAAAGACTCCGGTAGATTGGGCGAGCAATTCTCCGATATGAGTAGCCGGTTGCGTGCGCAGTAAGTCTTTGTCGGGCCGGTCAATTTGTTCTCCGCTAAAGCTTGCTTTTTCTTCTACGGTAACGATGGGTAATTTCAGCGTATCAATTTGCGCACCCAGCCCAGTGGTCCATCCCATCAGAAACAGCCAAACAATGAACCCCCAGTTTTTTAAAACAAATGCGCGATGCATACAAAACAAAATGTTGGGAAAAGTACGGATAGGGGAAGAAGCGGTGAGTAATCCTGGAAGCGGATACCACACGACCGATAGAATGGCGCATATAGCCGATCTATTCCAATATCCATTCTTGCTATTATCCCGATAGAAAAATGAAAATATGACTTATCAGCACATCAAAATTTGGCAGAATAAGTCTTTAACTTCGTTGGCAGGTCTTCTGACTTGTTGTCCCCGGATTTTTCCTTCCCATTCCGCGGAAGCGAAACAGTGGAGTATAGAATAGATTTTATTCTAAAATAAAATCGGGTTGAATAACAACTTACAGCTGCGGGAACAGTTTTCGAATTACACGAAATTCCCTTTTAATCCAAAACGAATTTGGAACCAATGAAGTGCAAAGGTAGTTCTTTTTGGAGAAGGAAGGGGTATGTATTGCTTCTTACTTCCCGCGGCACTAGCCAAAAGCAGATAGCATTCTCAACGCCGGTACCCCATTCCCCGAAAGGAAGCAATCAGTACCTGATCATTTTCCCGTCGAATCGCCACGTCCAGCGTCACCATTTTTTTAGAAGACGAGACTTCCGTCGCTTCGGCGATCAAGATTTCTCCTTCTTTAGCCGGCTGATGATAATTGATTTGCCCATTGATAGAAACGGCCATTTGCCCTAATCCGTTGGCCGCAAAAGCGAAAGCACTATCGGCAAAAGCAAACGCAATCCCGCCGTGCAAAATCCCGAATCCATTCAGCATTTCCCGCTTGACCGTCATTTTGATCATACAATGCCCAACCTCTAGTAAGACCGGTTCAATTCCCATCCATTGACTGCAATAGTCTTTTTCCATCATTTGTTGAAAAACGGCGGTGGGGTCGGTAGGATGAGACATGATTTTATTTTTGTGAAAAGTTAGAAGAATTTAAAGATAAATTTTCAGCTATCTACTTTGATGCTTTGGATACCTAAACAAATTTGAAGAGAAAGCAAGGAGCAAAAAGCAAACGGCAAGAGGGATCTTCTATTTCAAACACTTAAAATAATCAAAAGGCTCCAGACAATCTTCACACTGAAAAAGTGCTTTACAAGCCGTCGAACCAAATTGGCTCACCATCTTAGTATTGGAAGAACCACATTGGGTACATTTTACGACTCGCTTGCCGTCGATTAACGCATATTTGTCAGACAGTGGGTCGAGTGGTGCGGCAATTCCGTAAGCTTCGAGCGCAGCCCGTCCGGAAGGAGTGATCCAGTCGGTCGTCCAGGCTGGAGCGAGGACTAATTTTATGGTAGCGGTGTATCCTCTTTTTTCTAAAGCTCTTTTAATATCCACGGCCATCATATCCATAGCGGGACAACCCGAATAGGTAGGCGTCAGTTTGATGTGTACATGCTGATCGGTCAAACTTACTTCGCGTACTACGCCCATATCCATAATCGATAAAACCGGAATCTCTGGATCGGAAATTTCCAGTAACGCCTCTTGAACAGGCACGGGTAATGATCGAAGGTCTGCGGCTACCATGTCATGTTGGGATAAGCGCGTTGCATAAATTGCAGCTCGGCGAGGATAAAGCCAAGTTGCTCGGAATGGATTCCTTTTTTTCCGTCTGTTTTTCTGGCGGGTGCAGTTGGGATTTCCAGGTTCGCTTTAGCAAAAACGGTCTTTATGGTTTGGCGATAAATCGGCTCAATCCCTTTTATATCGGCTCCGATCCCCGCTTCACACATTGTTTTTTCGGTTGCTGTTTCTTCAAAAAACTCGTAAGTGAAAGGGTAGAGGTCATTAATCGCTGTCTGCATTCGTTGGTGACTTTCTTGTGTACCATCACCAAGTCGTTCCATCCAGGAAGAAGAAAAACGCAAATGGTATCTGGATTCTTTGATGGATTTAGCGGCCACCGCAGCAATCATTTCATCTTTGCTGTTGACCAGTTGCTCTAATAAAGGTAAATGAAATGCATCAAATAAAAACTGACGTCCAATTACGTAAGCAAAATCTTTATTGGACTGCTCGACCAACCAGGTATGCCGGTATTCCCGATCCACTCGTTTCATGGCAATAGTATCTTCGGTGGAATCGCCACCCGTCAATTCTGCGGCGTACTGAAAATAACTCCGCACCTGCCCAAACAAATCCAATGAGATATTTGTCAACGCAATATCCGTTTCCAGACTCGGTCCGTGACCACAAAGCTCCGACAACCGATGACCCAAAATCAAGGAGTTATCTCCCAATATCAACAAATAATCTATCAAAGTTTTATTCTTGTTTTCCATAATAATTTCAATATTAAAAATGGGGGTGTTCAATTAAGTGTGTCTAATCAGTTAGTTCAATTATATAAATAAAATAATATGTTTATAATTATTTGTTAATCAGTGAGCTTACTCCATAGCCGTCAGGCTAACGAATGAATAATTTTCATAGGAGATAGTTTTGGAGGCTCTCCTCTAACTTGTCGAACCTCTTTTTTGCTCTTTTATACAGTAATTTTGCCATTTTATTCAGCCAACTTGCTAAGGCAGCTTTCCCCTTTGACAAAATCTGCATCAGTCCAATCAGTTTTTTTTTATCAATTTTGCTGCTTTCATCGGGCTAATTTCAAACTCCTCTTCTTCCCATAAGAATTGACCTATT
>CALLLR010000034.1 GCA_938008185.1 uncultured Saprospiraceae bacterium | reverse complement strand
GATAATTTTTTGATCATATCCAATTGAATATAATAGCTCAATAATATATCAAAACCTGGTAATGGCAATGCGGCCACCCCAAGAGACATCAATACGTGATTTTTGATCGTTTTTTCGGCGTAGGGAGTAATCATATTTTTTATTATTGTAGATTTTATGTTAATTATATTTTTATTTTTTAAATCCTAAAATTAGCATTTAACTGTTGAATCTCCAATTTCATCCTTGGGGTTATTTAAAAGTATAAAATTATCGTTTATCGAACGAAAACTTACCTAAGCACTCAATTCTTTAAAAATTTAGCAGCCTTTTTTTAAAACAGCTTCGCTGTTAAAAAAAGGCTGCTAAATTTAGCGAATCCCAAATTGATGAAAATGGTGATCAACGTGCTTCCGGTTAATCAAGTCCCACATCTCTTTATCCAGTTCTCCGAAAATAGGGTTTGGATGCGTCACCGTCGGGTTTTCTTTATAATACGTTTGGTAGTCCTTGAAAGTTGATAATAATTCTGCTTTGGCCGTCGCCAAATCCGGATGCCGCAAATCTTCCGTTTTTCCTTTTTTAAGAATCGGATGCGCAAAATTTCTCATCATTGGTTGATAAGTGTACAATGATTCCTGAATACGTTCAATTTTATCTGCTGGTGTTAAAATTTCTTTTACTTCTACTTTTCCCATGCCCATTTTGATAAACATCGCTAGATGTTCGACCATGTGTTGTGGTGTCATGATGCCCCATTCGGGTTGATCGTTTTTGGTCAATCGGGCGAGGCTGTTTTCCAGATATTTGTACGTAACCTCTTTAAACGGACAAGTTTTTTGTACCAAAGTCAAGATGGTAGCAGTTGCCACCAGTTCGTTATTTTGATCAAAAATCTCTTCAAACCATTTTACCACGCCCGACGGAAAGATCTTTCCACGGTCATCCCGATCTATTTTTTCTTTACAAGTCAATCTTACCTGAATGGTATCATTATGATAAATAGGTTTTAAAAAACGGCATTCGTCCAGTCCGTAATTCGCACCCACCGGACCTTTGCCCGGATGCACAAATAATCCCGCTCCGGCGGATAACAAGAAGTAGCCGTGCGCTGCCCGTTTCTCGAAAATCGTTCCCTGCAGCGAAGTAATGTCCGTATGTGCGTAGAAATGATCCCAGGTCAAATTGGCAAAATTCTGAATATCCGTATCGGTAACCGTTCGCTTGTGCGTCAGAATAGACATTCCCATTTCGATATCTTCAAAATGATATTTAAAGGGATGTTTGGGGGCTTCGACTACTTTAGCTCCCGATTGATAAATACCGGTAATAGCTGAAATAGTGGTGGGTGAACCCTGAACGGCACAACGCTGCAAATAGTGTTTGATACCACGCATTCCTCCCATCTCTTCACCGCCTCCGGCGCGTCCCGGTCCTCCGTGTACAAGGCTGGGCAGGGGAGAACCATGCCCCGTACTCTGAGGCGCACTTTCGCGGTTGATGACCAAAATTCGGCCGTGATGACTCGCCGCTCCGACCACAAACTCACGGGCCAGTTTGTCGTCATAAGTAGCGATAGAACAGCATAAAGAGCCTTTGCCCATTTGCGCCAATTCGATGGCTTCTTCGATTCCGTTATATGGCATGATGGTACTTACCGGACCGAAGGCCTCAATATCATGTACACCGCTATTGACGTATGGATTTTTTTCTAATAATAAAATAGGACTCAGGAATGCGCCTTTCTCAAAATCGGCATCAATCAGATCAACTCGATCCAGCTGACCATAGACAATCTCGGCGGTCTTGGCCAGTTCTTTAACTCGATCTACAACTTCGATCACCTGGTCTTTACTCGCCAGGGCACCCATCCGGACTCCTTTGGTGGTTGGATTACCAATGGTGACTTTTGCCAGTGCTTTACCCAGTGCGATTTGCACGTCTCCTATCAGTCTTTCCGGAACAATCACCCGACGGATGGCGGTACATTTTTGTCCACATTTGGTCGTCATTTCTTTCCGGACTTCTTTGATAAATAAATCAAATTCTGGGGTGCCCGGCACCGCATCTTCGCCCAGTACCGCGCAGTTCAAACTATCGGCTTCCATATTAAAAGGTACGGCCTCGTTGATAATTCGTGGATTGGATTTTAGCAATCTTCCCGTGGTGGCCGAACCCGTAAAAGTGACGACATCCTGGGACTCAATTGGCTCCAGAATATTTCGGGCAGAACCACAAATGAGTTGTAATGCACCTTCCGGTAAAATTTTGGATTCGATGATGGAACGCACGACCGCCTCCGTCAGATACGCGGTAGATGTAGCGGGTTTTACTACCGCCGGAACGCCCGCCATCCAGTTGACGGCACATTTTTCTAACATTCCCCAGACGGGAAAATTATAGGCATTGATATGAATCGCAACCCCTCTTTTGGGAACCATAATGTGGTGTGCCATAAACTGACCGCCCCGTGATAAATCAATCGGATCGCCGTCGACGTGAAAAGCCTGATTTGGAAAATTTTTTCGTAAAGAAGCATTGGCAAATAGATTTCCAAAACCACCTTCGATGTCAATCCAGCTATCGCTGCGCGTAGCGCCCGTTTGATAGGAGACCGGATAAAATTGTTCTTTGCGTTTGGTGAGGTAGAGCGCCAGTTTTTTGAGCATCATTCCCCGTTGCTGAAAGGTCATTTTGCGTAATTTGGCACCGCCCGTGGTACGACCATATTGTAAAATAGCAGCGATGTCAAGTCCTTTGGCGGTAGCGATTGCGACGGTATTTCCATTTACTGCATTATAGAGTGGGGCACCGTCTCCGTCTCCTTCAATCCATCTTCCCTGAACGTAGTTTCCTAATTTTTTCATGATTTTATTTTTGGTTAAATTTGGTAAAGTTTAAAGATAATGAATAATGAGATAATTAAAAATGAAAAATGCCCTTACTTCGTGTTTTTGTTACGCGTCGTGAGGGCATTATTCATTAAAAAAATGAGGAGTAAAAATCTGAAATTTTGTTACTCGTTTTTTTCTAAGCAGATTTCGTCTTACTGGGTCGTACCTCAATCTTACTTGGTAACGTACGTGGGTGCATTTTTAGCAAATCGATCACCAGTTCTCCAATGTCTTCCGGCCAGATTTTCCAGGCATCTTTTTTATCATCCGGTTTGTGGTTGTTGAAGTGGGTCGCTACGGAACCGGGCATAATCGTCGATACTTTTACATCGTCGGGTCGCAGGTCGAGCATCATGGCCTGGGTAAAACCTACCAGACCGAATTTGCTGGCATTATAAGCGGTTCCCTTGGCGAAGAAATTGGTGCCGGCAAGGCTCGCAATCGTGATGAAATAACCTTTGGATTTTTTGAGGGCGGGTACACTGGCTTTGGCACTGTAAAAAACGCCCGTCAGGTTGATATCGATGGTTTCTTTCCATTGCTTATCGGATAGTTTTTCGATGGACTCAAAATGACCAACTCCGGCATTCGCGATTAAAACATCTAATGCACCAAATTTTTTGATGGTTTGTTTAACGGCTTCTTTTTGAGATTTTAAATCCCGTACGTCCGCTTTGATTCCGATGATGGAACCCGATCCTGTTTTGGCCAGTTTTTTGGCGGCTGCTTCCGCGGAAGTTTTCTTTCGACTGGTGATGGCGACATTCATTCCGTGTTCCAGCATAGCGGCGGCGATGCCGTAACCAATTCCTTTTGTTCCGCCCGTGATGAGGGCTGTTTTTCCTGTTAGTGAGGTGTTCATAATTGAGTTGTTGAGTTGTTGAGTTGTTGAGTTGTTGAATCGCTGAATCGTTGAGTTGCAAAACCGTTTGAGATAATTTTCTCAACGATCCAACAAAGTTGATTACCGCTTCACGACTCTTCGAGTTGATCGACGATTACCTTTTATCCTCTCTACAACATAGGAACCGGTGGGAATGTTCTCTTAATTTTATATTGCCTTATTTTTCCCAGATTTGAAAATTCCCATCTTTCAAAATATTCTTAAAACCAATAGAGCTAAGGATATCTTCGCATTCTTTAGCTTCCTCTTTTGTCAGGATATTGGCAAAAGGGTGTACCTCAAAAAATAGTTGCTTGAAGGAAGCAATATCGTCTTTAAATTGTCTAAATAATTCCAGCTCTCCGCCTTCAATATCCATGATTAACGTGTCGAAATCAACCTTATATTTTTTACTTAACGTTGCAAAATCGACACCCTTCACTTCCACGCGGTTAGGCGTTTCTCTTTTTGTACTCCCACCCACAATTAAGCGGTGTATAAAAAATACATTCTTCTTTTCTTTGGAAATAATAGCGTGTTCAATATGAAATTCACAATCATTATCTGCTCGGTTTTTTTCAATCCATTTCATCAGATTTGGATTGGCTTCAAGCACAACATGCTGGGTTTTATCTGTCAAGATTTTGTTTGTAATACAGGAAATATAACCAAGACAAGAACCCAACTCTAAAACTTTAGCGTCCGGCGATAGATACTTGGGTAGATATTGACTTTCTTCTTTTTCGTATTTGTTGAGTAGAAAACGGCCCCGGAATTTAGTGTCCGTCAGATCGAAAGGAATATTCAACACAATACCGTTCTTTCGGTAAATCTTTTTGAAATAAGAGAAATAGACACCTGCGACATATAAGCGAAGTGGTAATACAGCTGTTTTCATTTGCCCAACCATATCTAAAATTACTTTAGGTGTGTAGGGCTTGAGCGTGTTTTTTAAACCCATAATTTTTGTATCATTTTGGATGATGATCACAACGAATAAACAAAGTTAAAATGAATTCTTTGTTTTTTGCGATTAACAAATATTCCACTAATTCAGCAAGCAACAAAAAATTACCGTTTAACAATTTTTTGAGTTGACCGACGGTTGCCATTTATCACTTCCACAACGTAGGAACCAGAAGGGATATTCGTTAAATTGATTTCTTTTGAAAATTGGGTATTAATGGCAACAGAGAAGTCCTCCATTGAAATTGTTTTTCCCGTAAGGTCAAAAATACGAATGCTTAAATCGGAGTCGGTTGTTTCGTTAATTTCTACGCTAAGCAAATCTGCTGCCGGATTTGGAAAAACTTTAAAGCTTACCGTTGCAATATTTGCGGACGTAGTGTTGGTTAGTTCTTCTATTTTAAAATCCCAGATTCCCCGGCCGTAAGTTCCGAAGCGAATGGTTTCCGAAGCAGGTAAGTATTCTACGGACCAGTAGGTTTGAGTAGGAGCATTATTTCCCCGCATGTCATACCACTCGTCGTTGGCCGCTACGTAAACAAAAGGTCCCGCTTCCGTAGCCGCAAAAATTAATGATTCATCTGGATTGGCCACCATTTCAAATACGAGCGTAGGAGGAAGTCCGTTGCTCATATTCTGAAAAGAAGCCCCGTTGTCATTAGAGACAAATACGGCTGGATTGTCGTAGCCACTGCCTGCATAATAGACCCGATCCGGATTTTGGGTAGAAGGCAAAATAGACTGGCCGTAAAGGTAATGGCCATCGGGTAAAAAGTTGAGGGTTTGCTCCCAGTTTTGTCCCGCATCTTCGGAGGTAAAAAATCTCCCGTTGGTCGTACCGACGTACCAACGATCTGGATTAAGAGGAGAAAAGCGCATGGCCGAAACTTCTCCGCCAGCATCTGGTAAAAAATTGAACGGCAAATTGGTCGCAGTGATATTTCCGTTTTGTTGTTCCAGTTTAATAATATAAGAACCACCGCCACCGTTGGCATTACCACCAGCCAGATAAATTTCGTTGGCAGCAGTATTAGGGCTTTCCATTGTGGGCGTAATCCAAACCGTTTCGTTGTCGGATTGTAATTCGTAATAGGCCGTATTAAAACCCGATTGTGGTTGATGATAATAATAAATAGCTCCGCCGGGATAAACCGTCCAGAGTCGTTGATTATTTTCCGAAAAAGCCAGGTGACCGTAATCTCCGGAAATCACCTGATCCATCGTAATGGCATCATCCGTTATCAGGTCAACACCTCTCTGAAAGCCTTGATCCTGTGAACCAGCATAAATAAACAAAGGATTTAACGGATCGGTACGGACATCGTAAAACTGGTTGACGTTGAGTCCGAAGGTGCCAATATTTTGGGTTGTTAAGAGATTGTCGTAAGAGATACTCAATCCGCCGTGGTTACTGATCAATTGAAAAGTACTGCCATTGATATCCGTAAATTCATTAAAAGACATCATATCTGCGTGGAGTTTTCCCGGGACATCATCATAATATTCCCACCATTCATTTTGCAGTTCCCAGGTAACGCCCGCATCGTAAGATTTATAGCAGTTCAGTCCACCCGTCATTAAGAAATCCGGATTAGAAGGGGAGACATAAAGGCCGACGGCCCACGGTCCGTCAGGAATTAATCCTTGTATGGTCCAGGTTTGTCCTTCGTCCGTACTCATTTTCACAACGTTTTCACTACCGTAAGTGTAGAGGCGAGTTTCGGTGTCAGAGCTATGGCCTGCGAGGTTGGCCCTTTTATCATCAAAATCAATCTGATCGGTAATGGTCAAGGTATCAAATAAGTCGGTATCCGTCTGCCATTTGTATAAGGTTGCAAAGTTTGCGTTATTTCTTTCGATGACGTACGGATCGTTTCCATTAACGGGTTTGGTCAAAGCGTAGCGATTAGTAGTATGAAAAGGAAATTGAACCAGTTTTTCAAAACTAACCCCGTGATCGGTGGATCGATATAGTGCGTAGTTTACAAAAAAGGAAGGTTTTGACAGACAGAAAATCTGATTGTTCATTTCTTTTAAAATCACGGTATTTTTCGGGCCGCCC
This sequence comes from uncultured Saprospiraceae bacterium, assembly GCA_938008185.1. Lineage (GTDB taxonomy): Bacteria > Bacteroidota > Bacteroidia > Chitinophagales > Saprospiraceae > JALZUU01. The sequence goes on along the minus strand of CALLLR010000034.1, from coordinate 12,838 downwards.
CAGTTGTCAGTGGAAGTAATACCTTCGGAAGCCGTCCAGGTTAGTCCACCATCATCCGAATAATGAGGCGTACGGTTAATGAGGGCTAGCATTCGTTTGGTGCCATCGGGAAGCAGGATCATTTCCAGAAGCCAGCGGCTGAAATTAAAATCCTGATTGATGACTTCCCAGTTGGTTCCGTTCCGATTACCGCGCCACAAGGTACCTCCGGCGGAGACGGTATAGATTTTATCGGTATCCACGTCATAGACGGTTTCGTAAACCGAACCGGCCTGATTGGTACTTCCTTTTTCGATCCAGCGGCCCGTCAGGGCACCATTTGCTAAAATTTCTTCTTCGCTACGGGTGGTGGCAGTCTGTTGTTTTTGGAGGTGGTGGGTCATGGCATTTTGGTATTCCAGTTGCTGCCAGGAAGTGGTGGGTGCGTGGCGGTGCATCAGTTCAAACCAGCCTTCCCGAGCATTGGCGTTGTTTTCGTCGTCTTCTCCTTGATGGAGTTGGGTGCCTTCGGTTGGTTGGGGAAGATTTTTCTCTGGCGTTTGACAGCTATTTAGGAATAGTGCCAGAAATAGGAAAGGAAGAATTTTGTTCATTATAAAAGTTGGTTTTTTTAATATGATATTGAAGTAGCTGGTAGGAATGAGGTCTTCTTTAATAACTTCAAAGATAGGGTTTAACTCAAATAAAAGTAATTTAGATTCAAAAGATTAAACGATTGGTCTATTTTTTACAAATTTATGAGGAGATTTGTGCAGATGATTTAGAAATAACCCGATAAAAAATGAAAAGATGCCTACTCCTTCGGCATTTTCGAGGGTATGTTCTAATACCAAAGCGACCAAAAAAATAGTGTATAATCCTAAAAAGAAGAAATGCCGATAATTCTTATGATAAAATAAAGGGACAAAAACCGCCAGTCCAAAAAAGAAAAAACCAAACAACCCACTACCGGCCAGCACAAACAAAAACTGGTCGTGGGGAAGGATGGGTTTTACGTAGTCAGGATATTTTTGTTCATAAAATTGGTGTACTTCTTTTTTTATATTCCCCGCACCAACGCCAAATACCGGAGCATTAACAAATAGGTTCCATCCGACTTTAAGGGAGGTCAATCGACCCGAGTCAGAGTATTGTTCTCCTTCTCCGGCAAAATATTTTTTCAGATCATAGTGCATGTAAGTTAGCTTATGCTGAAAACTGGGAATTGTAACAAAAGCGATGACCGGAAGACTGATCAATCCTGTAATGATGAGGAATCCAAATAAATATTTTTTTGATAGATAAATGAATTGCAAACTCAATACACCTAGTGCAATGTACAGGCAGAGAATCCCACTTTTTACACTCAAAATATGGATAAATAAAAAGAGGAAAATTGTTAAAATAATGATCAGGTAACGTTCCCTGGGATTTTTATAAAAATATTTTTCTTTTATCAAATAAATACCACCAATAATAGATACTCCGACCAGGAGACTATAGCGAATATGATTGCGGGGCGTAGGCATCGGTTTACCTCGACTCAGCATATCATTGATCAAATCATAGTTTAATAAATAGTTGGTAGAAATACCAATTCCCGTCAGGGTGATAAAAATCAACAAGAAATACAACAATCCTTTTATCTGTCGGTGCTCAAAGTGGGGTAATCCCAAAAATGCGATGGGCAGTGCAATAAAAGGAAGCTTGATTCTCAACCGTTCCAGTAAATAAGTATAATCTCCCTCGACCTGCCAGATTCCGAAAAGGACTATAAAAAAATAAAATGGGATCACTAAAAAAGCAGCATTACTTTTCCAGTCCATTAACTTCGTCCCAAGGTTTTTATTAAAAGAGAATCTGTTTAAACCCTCTTTGTTTTCTTTCACCAGACCCAATATTAACAACCCAATCATACTGACGGTTAATAAGAAAGGAGAAAAGACCAGTGAAACGATAATTAGTCCACAAAAGAACAGGGATATTTTATTTATTGAAATCAAATAACTTGAGTTTTTAATAAATTTTTGGGGAGCAAAATTTCAATTAGCAGTAGACGAGATTATGCCAGTTTTTGGCTTGCAGCCGAGACATGTGGCCGTTTGGCAATTAGCCAGTTAGCTTTCCTCTAACGTGATTTTGCGTTAAAGAGAAGCTAACTGGCCAACCAGCCAACTAGCTAACTGGCCAAAAAACAATTCCACCATCGACTTAAATGACCTCTTCCAGATTATCATCCCAGTTTTTAACTTTCGGCTGGCCAATTTTTCCAACACTTTTACCGACCAGTAGCGCCACCGTTGCATCACCCGTCACGTTGATGACCGTTCGACACATATCAAGGGGACGATCCACCGCAAAGATAAGCGCCAGTCCAATTGCCAGTTTATCCGCTGGTAAACCAATTGCTTCCAGTACAATTACTAACATGATCATGCCTGCACCGGGTACCGCGGCCGATCCAATTGAGGCTAACACGGCGGTCAAAATAATTGTTAGCTGATCGGCAAAGGTCAGGTCAAAATCCAAGGCTTGACAAATAAATACTGCCGCTACGGCCTGGTATAAACTTGTGCCGTCCATATTGATCGTAGCCCCCACCGGGCAAACAAAACTCACTACTTCTTTTTCCACTCCCAGGTGTTCTTCTACTCTTTCCATCGTGACGGGCAAGGTCGCGGCACTTGAGCTGGTCGAAAAAGCCAGTAGTTGTGCCGGACTGATTCCTCTTAGAAATTTGCCTGGAGACATTTTTACGTAAGAAGAAACAGTTAATATATAAGTACCCACCATCAGTGCGAGACCAAGGACAACCGTAAGGGCATATTTCGCCAGGGCAACCAATAAGTCCGGATTGGAAGTCTCGACTACCAGAGATGCCAGTAACGCAAAAACGGCGTAAGGGGCGATCAACATAATTAAATCTACCATTTTCATAATCACCTCATTCAGACTATCAAAAAAGCCTTTGACGGGGGCTGCATCTTCTGGCTTAATCAGTAAAAGGCTGATTCCAAAAAAGACCACAAAAAAGATGACCTGCAACATATTACCATTGCTGGAAGCGGCGGCAAAAATATTACTGGGTACCATATCTACCACAAACTGTAATGGTCCGCTGGTTTTTTGTTCTTGTGCCTTGGTGACTTTTGCACCCATATCTGACTGGTAAGCCGAAGTAAGTTGTTCAAGCGTTTCGGCACTAATGCTGTTACCGGGCTGTACAATGTTTACAATTGCTAAACCAATAGTAATGGCAATGACGGTGGTGGCCAAATAGATGATGATCGTCCGTCCACCAATCAAAGAAAATTGGGAGATATCTTTTAAGTCTGAAATTCCTTTAATCAAAGAAGCAATAATCAATGGAATGGCAATTAATTTGAGCATACTGATAAAAATAGTACCGATCGGTTTTATCCAGTCCTTTACGAAGCCTGGTCCGAAAGCAAACTGAGAGATTATCCAGCCGAATAGAATTCCGGCAATCATGCCGATCAAAATTTGCCAGTGTAGCGCTAACTTTTTCATAGTATTTACAGGGTTGATGAATAATTCGAGGGTAAGATAGGGAATTTTAAGAATTCTTTGCCTCTTGCGGGTACTTAGTCGCAATCTTAATCAATGGTTAGGTAACTTTTTGAATTTGTCATTAATTATGAAATGGGCGAGTGTTTTTTGCCCGTTAGCTGGTTCGCCGGTCGGCTAGTTGGCTTCCCTTTAAGGTATTTTACGCAGGAGGGAAGCCAACTATCGAACCAGCAAACGGGCCAACTAGCTAAATTTATCGTTCACCCATCTCAATATTAAAAATTACCGATCTATTATTAATTAAATTATTATATAATAAATAATGATAATTGGAACAAATTTTGAAATAAAACATATAATCATTTATTGGATTACAAGTAAAAATATATGAAAAATATCTCTTCGATCTTTGTGGCAGCATTACTTTCCGGTTCCTGTGGGCTGGTTGCTCAAACGGATACAGTACCAAATGAGTTATTTGGTAAAGTGAAAATTGGCCTCGCGGAGGGTCTTAATTCGCCCGATTTGGACTTTAGTCCAGTTTATTTTAAAAACGGTATTATTTTTACCTCTGACCGTCTGCGTTTTGGGGACAAAGGAACGGGTAATCCAGATAAACAGTTTAATGATCTGTTTTTTTCTGAGCAAATGGGAGAGGTGAGTTTTAAGGCTCCTACCCGAATCAAGGCGTTAAATTCTAAATTTCACGATGGAATTGCGAGTTTTTCCGAAAAGGATCAAAAGCTCTATTTCACGCGAAATAACCAAAAAGGAACCATCCTTAATACTAAAAAAGCCAAACGATTAAAGATATTTGTATCCTCCTATGTGGATGGTGCATGGTCAGATCCACAACCAGTTTCTTTTAACGTAGAAAAATATTCTACCTGTCATCCATCCATTTCTGCGGATGGACAGACGATGTACTTTGCCTCTAACCGACCAGGTAGTATTGGTGGGATGGATATTTATGTGACCTATCTGGAAGATGGAAAATGGTCCGAACCGGTAAACATGGGATCGGACATCAATACGGATAAAAACGAGATTTTTCCTTTTACGGACGGAAAAGGAACTTTGTTCTTTTCTTCCGAAGGACATAATAATATGGGCGGGCTTGATTTATTCGCAGCTCAGGAAGTCGTCAACCCGCATATGACGGGCGATGACAACTGGGAAGTAACCAACTTGGGTACGCCATTTAACTCACCCGCGGATGATTTTGGTTTTATTGGCAATGCCGGTGGAGACAAAGGATTTTTTACCTCCGGAAGAGAAGGTGGAAATGGCCGGGATGATATTTACGTTTGGAAGACGGTGGAAGAAGCGCCCGTGGCTCCGGTACTGGCTAATAAAAAAGTAAAAGTAATTGACGCGGTGACTGGTGCAGAACTACCGATGACCGAAGTTGTTTTGTCAGAAGCAAACCGTCCTGGCAATATAATTCGTTACACCACGACGAAAGACGGGACGGTTCGTTTCGACTGGAATAAAACAAGTAATTATTTTGTGGCCACCGAAAAGAATGGTTACGAAAAGTACGATAAGGTTTTCGAAGCGGACGAGATGACGGATGACGTCATTGTGATTCGTTTGAATCCGATTGCCACGGTAGCGGATGCTACCCGGGTAAATAAGAAGCCTACAAAAGTGATTGCTCAGATTGACCCGGATTCAAAAGTAGAAGCCTACGAAGAAGACCTGGATCAATTTATTGCGAAAGGAGAAAGGATCGAAAATGCCAGTCTTGAAACTGGACAGTTGATTGAATTAAATCATATTTATTATGCTTTTGACAAGTATAATTTGAAAGAAAGTGCAAAAGTAGAATTGGATAAAGTGGTTAATTTATTACGTCAGTATCCAGAAATGGAAATAGACTTAAATTCTCACACGGATAGTCGCGGAGCGGATAGCTATAACCAATGGTTATCCACTGAGCGGGCAAAGTCTGCCGTTGATTATATTGTCTCCCAGGGAATCGAAAGACGCCGGGTGACCGCAAAAGGATACGGAGAATCTATGCCGGTAAACGAATGTCTGAATACCATGAAGTGTAGCGAAGACAAGCACCAGATGAATCGACGTACGGAGTTTAGAATTTTAAATCTTGGTGAAAAAACCATTTTAAAATCAGATACTTCCAAACCTAAAAAACTGACTTTTGAAGGCGATGAAAATGGTCCGGGAAATTTACCGGTTGTGCAGTCTGTATTTTACCCATCGTCAGCAACTGACTTGACGACCACCGATAAAGACAACCTACGTTCCGTCGTAGAAATGATGAAAAAACACGACGGGATGACTGTTCAGGTCGTTTCTTATACGGATGCGATTGGTAATGCTGGTTTTAATCAGGAATTATCGGAGAGACGTGCCAAACGAATCGCTGATTATATGAGTTCGCAAGGGGTTCGCGCAAAGAGAATTAGCGTAGTTGGCTACGGAGAAAAATATTCAAATGACTGCCCGGACGGCGTAGATTGTCCGACGGAGATTCATAATAAAAACCGACGTACCGATATTTTGGTAACCAATCCTGGAGGTGCGGATATGACTGCTTTGCTGGAAAAGTAGAAAAGATTATCAACAAAACGAAAATTTAATATGAGTTACCCCAAATTATTTATTTAAAGTTGATTAGCCAGTTGGCTTGTTCGCTTGTTGACCAGTTAGCCCTCTTTTTACGTAAAAAGAGGGCTGACTACCTAAAAGCCAACCGGCTAACTAACTAAAAGTCTGGTTTTAAAGGTAAAATCACCACCTTAAACTTTAATTGTGAAATTCGAGATGACTTATGTTTTTTATAAAAAAGTCTTTTTAGATTTTTTTTGAGCACTAATGGAATACGATTTGTATTATTAAGAAATAAGTTGAGTCTCTATTTTTATACCCCAAATCATTTTGAATGCGTTTGAAATTTCTCATTTTGATTTTTTTCAGTTATACGGTATTGAATGGGCAGAAAATGTCCCAAACGGTACCTGAAATAACCTGCTATCCGGATGATCTTTATTCGGCTTTTGGAATTATTAATATCGGTAATTTACGAGTTATTAACTCATCAGATCTGGACTATAATGCGGTGCTCGTTGGAGATGGAGTCATCTTTACTTCCACCCGTGCCCAGGCATCTTCCAGGTTTGCGGCAACAGCTGGTGGCGGAAAATTAAACGCCTGGAAAAAGAAATTGTCTACCTTGTTTTATTCCCGCTTATCAGATGGAAAACTAGCCGAACCCGTACCACTAACGGGAGCCATCAATGATGAGTACCACGAGAGTTCTGCCTCTTTTTCTTATTCCGGAAGTTTAATGTTCTTTACCCGCAGTAGTTCAAAAAAGGACCGAAGAGGCAAACGACAACTGAAAATATTTATGGCTGAAAAAGCAGAAGATCAGTGGACAACTATTCAGGAAGTACCTTTTAATAGCGACGATTTTTCGACCTGTCATCCGGCCATTTCTTCGGATGGTACCCGGCTTTATTTTTCTTCCAATCGACCGGGCGGATTTGGTGGAATGGATATTTATGTATCCACTTACCGGAACGAATCGTGGTCGGCACCCGTCAATTTGGGGCCGGTAATCAATTCAGCTGGTAATGAAGTTTTTCCTTATATCAGTGAAGATGAAGTGCTCTATTTTTCTTCCAGTGATCAGGGGGGATTGGGCCGTTTGGACATTTTTCGCAGTAAAAAAATATACGCTGACAGTGAGCGTACCTGGCAGATCAAAGAAAATCTGGGCGAACCTTTTAATTCTCCAGGTGACGATTTTGGGTTTTATATCAACGCAGATAACAGCGGAGGTTTGTTTACCAGTAGCCGCGACGGTGGAAAGGGGAAAGATGATATCTATTACTGGCAATTGATTGATAAACCGATTTTCCGGGCGAGTATTATGCCGATTTTGAATAGTGATAGAAATTAGAATCAACCTGTCGGGGAATGTCATTTGGTTGATTATTCTAATTCTAATTCTAATTCTAATTCTAATTCTAATTCCTTTGGTATCTTTACCAAAAAAAGATGAACCACGCTCTCCGTATCCAATCCATTCGAGGTTTTATTGGGGCTAAAAATTTTAGCCAATCCAGAAAGTTTTATCAAACTTTAGGTTTTACGGAAGTAGTGATTGATGCGACCATGTCGCTTTTTCAAGTCGGAGAGCAGATGGGTTTTTACTTGCAAGATGCGTACGTAAAAGACTGGATTGAAAATTCCATGCTTTTTCTGGAAGTGGTCGATGTGGAGGCGTGGGAAATTGCCTTGTTGGCGCTGAATTTAACAGAAAAATTTCCAACGGTTAAAATGACGGAAATTAGGAGTTTTCCTTACGGGCGGGAAATTTTTCTACACGACCCGGCGGGTGTGCTGTGGCATTTTTGTCAGTTTAAGGAAGTAGGGTAGGGTTGCTAAATCTAGATTTAAATTTTTATATTCCGCTTATTACCATCATTTTTTTTTGCGCACCGTTTGGGTGACGACGGCTATCTTTTCTGAGGAATTTTTCCAACTCCAGGTTTGATAAATAATCAATGCCAGCAGAGTACCGATGATTGAGCCGGCGTAGATGTCGATAAAAAAATGGTGGATCAAATAAACTCTGGAAATACCAACGATAATGGCGAGTAACAAGATTAATAAACCTATCGCTTTCTTCTTTGGAATTAATAGAGCGAGCAATCCAAAAAGTGCAAAGGCTGACATCGTATGACCACTCGGAAAACTGGAGGCACCGGAAAATAGAGGTTCTCCATCAATAACATTGAGCGTCTCAAACAAGTCTAATTCTTTAAACCAGGCCACGGGACGATTTTGTTGAAAAATCTCTTTTAGTCCTTTACTCACCAGCATAACGACGCCACCGGTAATGGGAACCAGCCACGCTGCTCGTCGATTGTAAATCAGTAAAAAGACCAACATCAGAATGTACGCAATTTCTTCTCCGGCCATGGTTGCGTAGCGAAAAAACATATCTCCATAATAGCTACGGTGGTTGTTAAAAAAAAGAAGGACCTCTCCTTTCCCGGTCCCGAAAATCAGTATTGCACCGAATAATAACCAGGAGATAAAGCCGATACTGTAAAGTTTATTTTCCTGGAGGGTAGTGCGTAGATTGATAGGCAAAGTAAATTATTTTGTGGTGTATTTTAGTTTTAATTTATTTAAACGATCGCGAATAAGCTCCCAGTTGATCAATTTGGAATCATTCATGGCGCGGGAGGTTAGTAACAATCCTAATGGAAATAAAATAGCGCAAGGCATCCAGGCTGCCAGCAAGGCGGGGAGGGTGTTGCTTTCTGCTACTTTCTTAAAAAAGATACCCATTATGATAAAAAATACAAAAAAGAAAATGGCTACTAAAATAGGATAACCAAATCCGCCTTTACGAATAATAGCGCCCATCGGTGCACCGATAAACAAAAAGATCATACAGACGACGGCCATACTGTATTTATTGTTTAATTCAAAAATATGTTTTACTCTGGATTCTGTTTTGGACGAAATACTGATATTGGAAGACTGGCTTTCATTGGACAAACTATGGAGGGAAGAACTAAGTCTTCTACTGATGGCATCTTTGTCTTTTTTGATAAAGGTTTCCAAAAAATTAGCGTATTGCACCAAAGAGTCGAGCGACTTTTGTTTGGGAATACTGCCTTTGTATTTTGTGGTTGTTTTGGGTATTTTTTCGTTAATTTTCTTTGGTTTTACCGATACTGTTTTTTCGTTATCATTCTTTGAAGATTGGGCATTCGCGACTTTAATTTTTTGGTGAATACCGGTAGCTGCACCATCCAGGGCCTTGGTACCTTTATTTTGATACGCGGAGTTATTCTGTATGATGCTATCTTTGAGGAAATGAAAGTTTCGATAAATATGGTTATGGTATTTCTGCCAGCGGCGGTCGAGTTCTGAGTCAATCGAGTCAATGGCTACCCGCAACTGAGCAGCACTAAGCATGGTATAATTATTTTGAAATAGTTCCTGATCTGTTTCCCGCATATCAAATTCACTCAGATCAAATACTTTGGTCCATTCTTTAAAAGAAGTACGCACAAAAGGGTAGTTTTTTGTTTTTTCCTTGGTTGTTTTTTTATCGGGATTGACTTTGGTCTCATTGTATTGTGTACCATCAAAAAGATTCATTACAAAAAAGCGTTTATCGGCGGTGGTAAACATTTCTCCTTTGCTGGCAGTAATGACACTGACTTTTTTGTTATTATAAGAATTATGGTCGTAAATCAGGACATCGTGGATCGTTCGGTTGTCAGGATCTTTGCCACCGATGTGAATGATCATATTGCGAAAATCGTCGTTAAAGACTCCTGTTTCGAGGCTGAGCATCGGTTTTTGGCGTTTGATATCGTAGAGGCGAGATTTAAATTTAAGGTTGGCGACGGGAATAACGTAATTAGAGCAAAAGAAAGAGAGTACCATCACTCCAAAACTGATTATGATTAAGGGGGCCATGATGCGTAAGAGTGGGACGCCCGCAGATTTAAGGGCGGCCAGCTCGTAATGTTCCGCCATATTACCCATTACCATTACCGAAGAAATTAAAATAGCAATGGGAAGGGCCATCGGTACGAGGGAAACGGACAGGTAACCAATCAACTCAATCATCACCAGCATTCCCGTTCCTTTTCCGATAATATCGTCAATATACACCCAGAGGAACTGCATGATCAACACAAACAGTCCAATACAAAAGGTAGCAATAAATGGCGCAATAAAACTTTTGGCCAGTAGAAAATCTATTTTTTTCACTTAATAGTAAATGTTGAATCGTTGAGCAAAAAGTCTTTTATACTACTACTAAACGAATTTGTTTAATACAAAGGTATGTTATCAAACTAGAAAAAGCCAACGTAACCTGCACGTTGGCTTTTGCCATATAAAGAAGTTAATAAACAACTTCTTAAGAAATATAAGTTGATAATAAAAGATATCGACCGCAAAATCGTTCTTCTATATGGAAACAAAGTCTTTTAGATCGACTCAACAAAGCGTTTCGATACTGAAAGAGGGTAACTAAAAAAAGTATATGTTCTGGGAGAATAGAGAAAATGTGGGTGGAAAACCGTGGTTTTCCTGACTTTTTGGAATTACTCGTTCGAGTATAAAAAATTTAGCCGTTGGCTAAAGAAGAAGTTGGGATCAATTGGTCGTTGTTTTGAATTTTAATTACTTTACTTTTAATCTTTGAAAGAAAATGATTAGAAGAAAGTGAATTAATCTTTTTTGCATTTTTTAAAGGCTTCATGATACTGTAATTTAGGTTAGTTAGTTAAAAATCAGTCATAAAATGCGGTCATATTCATTATTCAGTATCTCCATTTGGTGGCGTAAAGATAAGCTAAAGTTTTCAATTTCCTAAATTTATTAACAAATAAAAAAATAAACCATATTAGAGAAAGGGTAGAATTGGTTACAATTATTCTGCATAGTAATTAAAAATTAGCATTAGGAGTTGTTATATCGAAGTATAGCGAAACTTTATTTTGTGGTTGTTTTTTTGATTAGTAATTTTGTGAATATGTTTTTTAAGCCATTTTTTAGTATTTAAACTAATTATTAACGGTTTTATTACGCTTTTCCCGTTAATAATTCTGTTCACTTAAAATTTGGAGGATCAAAACGAATAAATAACTTTACATGATTTTTTGCGCCTTTTATTTTTTTATTTTTAATTCAGAAAATTAACTAATGATTTTTTTGTCCTGAATTTAATAACGATTTCAATTAGACTACCAATACCATGAGAAATATCATTTTTACGATTATCCTGATCCTTTACACTCCTTTTTTAATTGCTCAATCTACTCAACCACTTCCTACGCCCGCCGGTGATAGACTCAAAGCGGAGCAGCAAAGGACATTGCTGGGCAAAAACTCTATTCTCAACGAAGTGGCCTTTCGTTCTGTCGGTCCCACCGTTTTTAGTGGGCGAGTAACTGATTTGGCGGTTGATCCCGCGGACCCTACCCACTTCTACGCAGCTTATGCCTCCGGTGGACTCTGGGAAACCAAAAGCAATGGTACCCGATTTTCTCCTTTATTTGAAGAAGCCGCAACGATGACAATCGGCGATATTGCCGTTAACTGGTCTGATAGTATCATCTGGATCGGGACCGGAGAAAATAATTCCAGTCGCTCTTCCTACAGTGGGGTAGGGATATATAAAAGCACCGATGGAGGTAAAACCTGGCAATACCGTGGTCTGCCCGAATCCCACCACATCGGCCGGATCATTTTGCATCCTGAGAATAAAGACATCCTTTGGGTTGCCGTTCTGGGACACTTGTATTCTCCCAACGAAGAACGCGGGGTTTATAAAACTACCGACGGGGGTATTACCTGGGAAAAAACACTGTTTGTAGATGATAATAGTGGTGCGATCGACCTGACCATTGATTCCGAAAACCCGAAAATTCTTTACGCTACTACCTGGCACCGGGAACGTCGAGCGTGGAATTTTGTCGAATCCGGTGCGGGTTCGCTGATCCATAAATCAACCGATGGCGGACAGAACTGGTACATCATCAGCGGGCCGGATAGTGGTTTTCCGAACGGCGATGGAGTGGGGCGTATCGGATTGGCACTCACTAAAACCAATGCGGGAAAAACCCGGTTGTACGCCATTGTAGATAATTATTTCCGTCGGCCGAAATCAGATAAAGACAAGGACAACGAACGGCTTACCAAGGAATCTTTTCGGGAAATGGACGCCCTTGGGTTTGACAAACTGAAAGATGAACCTTTTCAGAAATTTCTGACCGAGAACGAATTTCCAAAAAAATATTCTATCAAGAAAATTCGTGAAATGGTCAAGTCCGGAAAGATTAAACCAGTCGCGTTAACGGAGTATTTGGAAAATGCCAATTCTTTGTTGTTTGATACGCCGGTGATCGGTGCGGAAGTATACGTGTCAGACGACGAAGGTAAATCCTGGAAGAAAACCCACGAAGGATATTTGGATCAGGTCTATAATAGTTACGGATATTATTTTGGGCAAGTCCGCGTCTCGCCGCGCAACGCCGATCATATCTATATATATGGCGTACCGATTTTAAGGAGTCTGGACGGAGGGAAAACTTTTGAAAATATCAACGGTAGAAATGTGCACGTAGATCATCACGCGATGTGGGTTAGTCCCGATCGTGACGGTTACCTGATTATAGGCAACGATGGAGGAGTAAATATTTCTTACGACAATGGGGACAGTTGGTATAAGTGTAATTCGCTACCCGTTGGACAGTTTTACGCAGTGGCCGTTGACAACGAAGAACCCTACAATATTTACGGGGGACTACAGGACAAT
>CALLLR010000033.1 GCA_938008185.1 uncultured Saprospiraceae bacterium | reverse complement strand
GGGATAAGGTTTAAAATAGTAAGAAATTTTAGCCGACACATTATCTGCCGTATTATTCACCATCCGGCTATTTAATTTTTTCTTCCAGATTTTGCTGTATGGCGTAAAAACCACGTAAGGATCTCCGTCTCCTTTGACCACTTCGTCCTTTTCGAAAATCACGTGATCTTTATAGGTATTAAATGGAATATCTTTTTTGGTAAGCAAAGCCTCCACGGCAATGTCCCGTTTTTTGGCGTACGGCTCGTAATCGTGATTGGTATAAACCGCATTAATGGTATACTCATTTAGCAGCGTTTTCCAGATCTTTTCCGGACTTCCGTAACAAACCAGCATCGTACTACCCTGCTCTTTTAATTCAGTGTGTAAACGGGTAATTTCATTATGAATAAATTCTACCCTAGCATCTTTCTTACTCTCTAATTTATCAAGTATCTCCCGATCAAAAATAAACAGAGGTAAAACATTTTTTTCATTTTTTAACGCGCGGTAAAAACCAGCGTTGTCATCCAGACGGAGATCTCGACGGAACCAAAAAATACTAACGGATTTTGACATAGTTGAATGTTGGATTGGTGCTTAAACTAAACTTGTGAATAAGGGATTTGTTTACGATGGCTAATATTTTCCGGATAATAACCAAATCCAAGATATAATTAAAATGCTGGAAATTATTTAGAAAAAACTTTTCGTGATACATTTCGTATAATTCACTCATTGTCAGTTATTTGAAATTTTTATTTTTCTTTCCAGAAAGGAAATTTTAAAAAAAGCTACTGAAAATTTGTTTTTTATATAATCAAATAGTTAAATTTTAATCATAATGTAATCGTAATAGTTTTAAAGCGCCTCAATGAGACTCCAACAACAGGAAACCCTTTACTTTCAAAATACTAAGTCTGATAAAATATATCAGGTCGACTTATGTGAGGTAACGGGTGGAATGTACTTGGTAAACTTTCGTTATGGCCGACGGGGTAAGCCGCTCCGTGAAGGAACAAAAACGGATCAACCGGTAGCCTTGGCGGCAGCTCAGAATATTTTCGATAAACTGGTAGCAGAAAAAACAAAAAAGGGATATTCCGCTTCTGGTACCTCCGTGCCTGCTGCCGCTGCTCCTCCCGTCGCCGTAGATACGACCCTCCGTACGGAAGAACCCGAAACCGTAACTCCTTTTAAACTTGAATTAAATCCAGCTCGAAAATCAACTATTTTAAGTGCTATCCAGGAGATCGTAAATAAAACAAATCCACTTAATCCCAACGCTCCTTCTTCGCTCTGGAACACCTTTAAAAATGTTGTTCAAAACACAAATAAGGACCCATCAAACAAGCTCCTCGCCAACGACTTTCCAAAATCAAATTCAGGCCGGACTATTGAACGTCTGGTCTGGCGGGTTGGAGAGTTACGAATTAAAGAAGCAACCAAAAGACCGAGAAGAATATAAAGCCTGGGCGGCACAACAGGAACAAATCTATCTGGAAGAAATGGCCGCCACCAACAAAGAACTCAAAGGCAAAGTAGGTGTCCGACGCAAAGAACTAGATGATCTTCAACAACAATCCACTAAGATCATGATGCCTTATTACAATGGAGATGGATAATATAGAATATTTTGTGGCCAAAGGACCGCGGGTCTTACCACAAGGTGCGCCAACCAGTCCGATGCTGACCAATATTCTCTGTTATAAGCTGGATAAGCGATTGGCTGGTTTAGCAAATAAAAATGGATTCAATTATTCTCGGTACGCAGATGACTTAAGCTTTTCTGCCAAAGGCGAATCTACCGAAAATTTGACAAAATTATTGTGGGCGGTTCGGAAAGTAACGGAGTCGGAAGGTTTTGTTTTACATCCCGAAAAACTGCGAATTATGCGTAAGGGAGCGCGGCAGGAAGTGACGGGTTTGGTGGTCAACGAGCAGCTGGGTATCAGTCGTAAAAACTTACGAAAATTCAGAGCCCTGCTCCACCAGATTAAGTTAGCCGGCTGGCAGGGTAAGCAATGGGGCAGCAGTCCTAACCTCGTTTATTCGGTCTACGGCTACGCTAATTTTGTAAAAATGGTCAAGCCTAAACAAGGAGAAAAGTTATTGCAGGAAGTACAATCGCTGATCGCGCAGTGGAAGGTAAAACCTACCCAGACGCCACCTCCTCTTTCAAATAAATTAGCCGATAAAATTTCGGAAGAACAGGAAAAGTTGAAAAAGGATGACGGGAAGAAAGAGGATGATCAGCCGAGATGGAAATTATGGTAGAATAGTGTGTGTTTATTTAATTGCCCGTTTATTGTTTATTCTATCCTGCATTTTCATTTAATTTATGTAAAATAATGTTGATTTGTTAATCAATATGCAAGACCACACTGATTAACCAATCAACTAATTAACCCCACTCGATAAATACAAAATGTCTCTTTTCTGAACTATGATGATTATTCCGATAATACCAAATGAATACACGCTCCTACTCCGGCAACTCCATCGCCATCACAAAATAGCCATCCGTGGCGTACATGATCTTTTGCTCCAAATCCACCGCAACCGTATTCTTAAACTCTGCTCCCGGATACGCCTCTTTATTTGGACTTTCTAGGTCTTCGTATAGCATCTCACCCGTACGCGCATCTACAATATACAAGCCCGAATTAGCATAATATATTCGATCTCCATACAAACGCATCGTGACACAACACGAGGATGCATCTTCGTTTTTCCAGCTCAACTGACCACTATTTTTGTTGATCGCTAAGAGGTTAGACTGATCGTCTTTGATGATAAAATTATCTTCGTGAATTAAAAAATTACTCAGTTACCAAGCGACATCATGATCGTACTGCCAGATTTTTTCTCCCGTATGGATATTAAAGCAGTAGGCAGAGGCGAGACCGACGAAGTAACAGTAGTCGCCGTCGATGAGGGGGGCGCGGATATTGGCGTTGTCCCAGATTTCAGCATCTAGATGTTCCCATTCCATAACTTTTTGGGTCATATTATAGCAATGATAATTGCCCCTGATTTCGTTTGATGTCAGATAAGCATATTCTCTGTTTTGATAAATAACGAGGGTATCATTATTTGAATTAATGACAGCAACTGGCCCGTGTAAATGAGGCTCAAAATCACCTTCTTTATAATACTTAATGATTTCTCGACAATCACCAGTGTAGATATTGCATAAATTGATAGTAGCACTATCAGAATATGCGTTATTACCGTAAGATATAGTGCTAAAGTATGCCTCGTTAAAAGAGGTAATATGACTGTACCTATGGTCTACTAATGTACTCCATTCTGATTCACCAGTAGAAGTATTTATACCATAGTGATCTTGAGAAGAACAGTATGCTTTGGAAAGCGGTCTGTTTGAAAATTCAGAAGATGCGATACGCCTTTGTGAAGATTTGCGAAAGGTTAATCGAGAAATAGCCAAAATGGCAAAAACAGGACAGAAGAAGTTATCTAATGATAAATCCTTAAAAGTCAGAGGAAAACTCCAACTGTATTTAAGCGAATTACCAACAAACATTCATTTTCTAGTGACGCATCAGAAAGGTCAATCTTTGTATACTACCTTTGACAAACCCAATTTTTTCTATACCGACAATGATGCTGCTTGTAATTATATAAAAAACTGGATGAAAAATCTCAAGAGTAAATCCGTCCTGATTAGCGAGACGGGGGACCGAACCCGTAATAAATTTTTCCATCGGCTGGATCAGGACATCACCAATTTTACAAAAAAATTTCTATAATTCGTATTTCCCTAAAAATACCTCGGCGTCGTCACCTTCTTACCCGTAAAATTAAAATCATACCCCAGCATGATTTCGTAAGAAGCCCCGGATACCGGACGCAATTTACTAATCGTATAATCATAAGACATTCCGATTCGCAATCCATTCCGTAAGTAGAACGAACCCCAGAAATCGATCGAATCAAATGAACTTTCTCCACCAAAAGCGTTAGCACTAAAAGCAGAACGAAATGAAGTTCCCAACCATAAACTTTCAAAAAATAAAAAACTAAAGTCAATGTCAAACTCGGTAGGTGCACCGACAACGTTTAGCGCGTTAGACTGAGAGGCCAGTTCGCCCAGCAAGCCGACGCTCTTAATGAGGATCGAAGGCTTAAAATAAAGAGCGTCGCCGTTTAAGGGAAAAGCAGCTCCGGCAGAAAAATAAAAGTGTCGATAGTATTTAGCACCTCTGGTCGAAGTACTTCCTTCAGACGTAACTTTATCTCCTAAGTCCCACGAGATTAATTGTGGAACCGAAAATCCGATATAATATTTAGGCGCGTAATAAAAAATCCCTGCCCCAAAATTTGGCATCCAACGGTTTGGTGTGTCAGAAGAAAAAGAAGCATCTAATTCTCGTGGATCGCGATAGCGCAATAGCGACCAATCTGCACGCCAGTTCATAGCCCCTGCCTGTAATCCCATTGATAATTTTCCATTTCCAAAAGGAACTCGATAGGCATACGCCAAAAATGCAGAAGTAGAACCCGTAGCACCAATTTTATCGTTGACTACACTCATCCCCAATCCTACTCTTTCCTGAAAAGGCATATGGATCGTAAATGACTGCGTAGTCGGTGCGCCGTCGATCCCCAACCACTGCCCACGCTGTAAAGCTCGAACGGATAAATATTCCGGACTTCCCGCGAAACCGGGATTATAGGCCAGACTATTAAACATATATTTGGTAAACATCGGATCCTGCTGGGCAGCAATCTGTCCAATCAATCCTCCGATCATTAATATAACCAATGTAAATTTTCTCATATTTTGCCAGTCTTTAGTAGATGCAATCACTACAAAAATTATCCAAATATCATGCCTTGTACATAAAAAATACCCGTAATAGGTTTCAATCTATTACGGGCATAAACATATATAATTTTACATAAATATTTAAACAGCTAAAAAAAAGACAATTAGATCACTACCGATGTATTTGTAGCCATCCACTGTATTGTTCCCCTTCTCCGTCCTCAATTAAATAAAAATAGGTGCCGTCCGGTAAATCATTACCATTCCACTGGCCAGCGAATGGGTCATCATTCGTATATCCTTGACGATCATATACGCTGTTGCCCCAGCGATTATACACTTGCACCCGGTTATCCGGGAACCGTTCTATGCCTAGAATAATAAAGTTATCATTGACGCCGTCTCCGTTGGGTGAGAATCCATTAAAGATGGTCAACTCTTCGCAAAGTATGGTAATTATTACCGTAGCCGTATCTGACCCGGTGGAGGTATTAAGAGCATATTGGAAGCTATCCAAACCACAGAATTCCCGGGCTGGACTGTAAATAAAAGTATTATTCGTTGGATCAAAAAAGGCGGTTCCGTTGGCCGGCCCATTAACAACTTCCAGACTGATAAATGCACCATTCACGGTATCATTATCTAAGACATCGATAATCAACGAAGTATTAATGATGGTTAAGCTATCATCGTCCACCGCTACCGGTCCTTCTCCCAAAAGTGTCAGGTTCGTAATGGCTAAGAAGGTAGTATCACAAATACCAAAGTCATCACAGATCACAATACAGGCGGTATCCTGCCCTAACCCAATACTTTCAAATAGAACACACCAGGTTCCTTCCACTAATTCTATCTCATCATTATTATTAGATAACTCCGGACAAGCGTTAAAAATCGTATCAATATTTCCAGCCAACTCGGTAGTATCAACACAGAATTGATCCACGTCTCCAAAGAATATTTCTCTGGTTATTGATTCGGACATTGGTGGATTGACGGTCACCAGTAAAACGGTGGTGTCACAATGTCCCGCGTCGTCGCAAAGTACGATACAAGCCGGATCTGTTCCGATTCCGATTCCCTGATAACTTACACAATACGTCTCAGGATCAATCGTAAAGTTGACATTCGTGCCGGAACTATCCGCGCAGATATTAAAGATTGTATCAATAACTCCTGGCAATACCGTGGTATCCATGCAAAATGTATCGGTAAAGTTGATCAGAATTTCCAATGGTATCGTATCCGTTGGTAAGGGCACAAAATCATCACACACAATGTTTACATTAAAAGTATCGATACATCCAGCTACTGAATCTCTGAGGATAATCTGGTGCATTCCGGTATCCAACTCCATCTGTGCACCTTGCGACTGTAGGTTAAATCCGGGCGCTGCGGTGTCGATAATTACACCGAACTGAGACACTACCATATTTCCATAAATATTATCCAAATCACCTCCAATTATTTCAAATCCTCGTAAAATCCAATCACCGGTTGGATCCCAGACATTCATACTATCCACTAATTCGTTGAGACCGATAAACTGTCCCATCGAAAAGAAGTTGTTATTTACCTGCCAACTATTGAGTGTGTAAACACTATTATTGCTAAATGCAATACCATCGTACAGCACGGTCGTATCGACATTACATCCTAAAAATCCATTGGCATAGGGTAACCCATTATCAGTTACCTCATATCCCAAAATTTGTGGTACTGTTAGTTCCAGGCAGATCGGAGTAAGGGTATCACATTCAGCCGCCAGAATTTCTGGTTGCCCCAAGTAGACATCTTCCAGACAAGGTCGGCAGATGATATTTAATTCAATGGTATCAATACATCCCTGGACTAAATCTTCTACAATCACCTGATGGAATCCAGTATCAATAGCTAATTCTAAACCCTTTGGTACCGGTTGTAATCCCGGCTGTGCGATTTCAACGACCACTCCCCCAAGGGTAATAATGACAGGACCATAATTGTTGTTAAAGTCGTCTCCGATGATTAGGAATTCGTCAAGCCTCCAGTTTCCGGCGGGAAACCATACATTCATCGAATCTACCAATTCTTGTGGACTGGTCAGATTATCTGCACTAAAAATTTGTCCCTGCGCCGACCACTCTTCTACGCCAAAAAGATTTAAACCAAATAAACTAGTTACATCGTATTGTACCAGCGAATCAATATTACATCCCCGGAATCCTCCGGTGTACGTTGCACCATTATCGGTAATTCGATAATCGATAATCTGACTAATAGAAAGATCAACACAAATGGGTGCGGTACCGTCACAATTATCGGCAATTAGTTCTGTCGGACCGGAATAGATACCGGGACAGTTACGACAATCCACCAAAATATTGAAAGTATCCACACATCCTTCTTCCAGATTAAAAGTAATAATTTGGTGGAAACCAGTATCAAGTGTTATCTGAGTTCCATCGTTGTCAATATTGATTTCGCCCTGAATTAGACGCTGATCTGAAGAGGCGTAAGACCTTAGCGACATGGCACCGTAAGTTCCATTAATGCTACGGGTCACAATATTATTATCCTCCAGCTCCCAGTTACCCGCAGGATCCAGGCCAGATAAAATCGTAAATAATTCAGCGATGGTGTTAAATGTGTCTACCGTAACGTTTCCACCGTTCACCGGCCACCCTGTTAGCTCGTAAGGTGCGGTAGGAAAGTCAATTAAAAATTGATCAAACCGATAAATTAAAGAAGTATCACTCTGACAACCTACGAAGTTGCCGTTGTAAAACATTCCATTGTCCGTCACTTCGTAATTATCAATTTCTAGAATACCAATCGGCAAACAAATATCTACGGCTGTGCAATCGAAGGTAGGAACAGTTAAGGTGTCACTATCTGAGATGCCACAATCGGTGGTAATAGAAATAATAACACAAGTTGTATCTGGCAATCCATTATCGTTGGCAATTATACAAATGGTATCTACTCCAATTCCAGGAGTAATATTTGAAAAATAATTTAAACAACCTTGCGCATTCAGGCTCCAGGCACCAAAAGTACTGAATCCGGAAAAACCACCATCCTGTAACTCGTAAGTAATACTATCTCCGTTAAAACAAGATTCCAACTCAAAACAGTATTCCGATAAAGTACTGATTGGAACATTGATACTCACTGTATCCGCATTTGGACAGTCGCTGCACTCATCAATAATGGGCAAATTATTCGCAATCGCAGTACATCCATTTTGATCGGTTACGGTTAGGCTGTAAGCACCTACCATCAAATCCGTACGATCGGCCATATCCATAGCTCCCGGAAGGTCCTCCCAATCGTAGGTATAACTACCGTTACCGCCAGAGGCCATTGCGAAGATCATTCCCGTAGTATCACACGTTTGATTTTGAGTAATGATATCTAATACAATTGCCGTAGGCTCTTCTACACTAAAGCAATTTTGTCCCGCAAAACAACCATCCGCGTCTGTAATGGCAATGCAATACTCACCAATTCCCAACTCACTATTATTAACTTCCTGGCCATTGACATCGTAAATAGTTGTAGTGAAAGGAAGTGCAAATCCAGATTCTGTGTCAACGGTAAAATCAACGGTTCCGTCATCATTTCCAATACAACTTAATAAAACCGGATTTTCGTCAATTTCAATAGTTGCAGCGGCATCTACTTCATTTAATAATATAAAGGTTGCAATTTGCTCACACCCCGTAGCACCATTATCCGTGACAGTAACCGTATAGAATCCCGCCAGCAGATTATTTCGACTCGCACCCCCACCACCATCGCTCCACGCGTAAGTATAATTGGTACTCCCGTTGGCCACGTCGATACTAACAACTCCATCGTTATCATTACAACCGGGCAGCTCATCAATATTGACAGTCACCTCTAATGGATTAAATGTTTCGATTGTTACTTCTACGTAATTAAGGCAACCTGTTGAAAAGTCAGTCACGGTAACAAAGCAGGAACCAGCGGGTAAGTTATTTACACTAAAACCAGTTAAACCGTTACACCATTCGTACTGAAAATTAACGGGACCTAAAACAGCCGTACCGTTCGATTCGTTACATGTAGCTGGTGTAGTGGAAATGATTTCCGGCTGTGGACCATCGGCATTTTGAATTGCAAAAGTAGCAATGGTCTGACAGGCAGGATCGCTTAATCTACTGATCGTCACGGAATATACTCCCGCTGGAATATTATTAGCGAAGGCATTGTCGCTAACATTCGGCGTCCAGCTGTAAGTAAATTCTTCGTTATCACCCACCATTTCGAGGAAAGCCGATCCGTTAGACTGATTACAACTAGCCGCAATTTTTACCGTATTTTCTACAATTGGGGTGACACAATCATCATTGGGAAGACAAGTATCAATAATTTCAATGTTATCTATCATCACGTTGCATCCCTCACTATCGGTAATCGTAACCTGATAAGATTCTGGTAATAAATCAGTCCGATCTGCCTCATTATCATCACCGGGTAAGTCTGCCCAGTCAAAAGTGTAAGGTGCTGCCCCTCCCGTGGTAATCAAGGTAATAGAACCGTCGGTCAGACAAGTTTTATTTAAAGCGATAACATCAATGTCAAGTAAAGTATTTCCTTCTACCACAAAACAAGTTTGAGCAGCCAAGCACCCCGTGTTATCCGTTACTAGAATACAATACTCCCCTACCTCTAATTGGCCGTTCACTTGTTCATCTCCATTTACGTTTACAATAACAATCTGCGGAGTTCCAGCAAAAGCAGGATCAGGTACGACGTTGAAGTCAACCGTTCCATTTGCATCACCCGCACAAGGGATCGTGACTGTGTTATTTTCATTTTCAATATTAATTTCAGCACCAGGCACATTATTATTAAGGACAAACAGAAGTTCTGTAAAACAACCCGTTGCAGGGTCGGCAATGGTAACGTTATAAATTCCAGCAGCAAGATTATCCTGGGTATCACTTCCTCCCCAACTGAAACCGTAATTTCCGCTGCCTCCAGTCACCTCAATCGTAACCGATCCGTTGTTTTCACCACATTCAGGATTTTGATTAATATTAGCCGTTGCTTCCAGTCCATTTTCGGAATCAACCACTACTGCGATTACGTCCAGACAGTTGGTAGATAAATCACTAACGGTAATAAAATAAGTGCCAGCGGCTAGATCTCCCCGAGAATTGGTCACCTGATTATCACTCCAGGTGTAAGTAAGATCAGTTGGTAATAACGTTACTTGTCCATCTTGATCCAGGCAGGTAGCTGGCAAAATATCGATGCTGGTTGGTTCCGGACCATCCGAGTTCCCTACCGCAAATTCTACCGAAGTTGAGCACTCCGAATCAACATTATTAGTTATCAAAACTGAATAGGTGCCAGCGGATAAATTATCAGCGGAAGGACCATTACTTACATTGGGTGTCCAGGTAAAAGCATAATCACCTGGATTTAGATTTATCTCGATGGTTGCTTCGCCATCGTTATTATTACAAGTTGCTTCTCGCACCACAATATTGGTAACTTCTGGATCTTGACAATCCTCACAATTAACTGGACTTTCTATGATGACGTTTTGAGATGCCGCCGTACAACCGGAAGCGTCTGTAATGATCAGATCGTAAGTTCCACCGTCGAGGTCGGCTCTTGACGGATCATTATCGTTGCCCGGAAGATCTGCCCAGTCGAAAGTATAAGGAGCATCACCGCCGCTAACATCCACCAGGATAGAGCCTTTGACGGTACAAGTCTCATCTTTTGTCTGGACATCAATATCAAGCAATTCAGCATCTAATACTTCAAAGCAGTTCTGGGTTACTAGACAATCATTCGCATCAAAAACCATGATACAATAGTTTCCTGGACTTAGTTCCCCGTTGGTTACCAAATCACCATTTTGATTGACGATCATGATTTGAGGAACGCCATTAAAGTTAGCATCTGGGTTAACGGTAAAATCAACCGTTCCATCATTATCTCCCGCACAAGCAAGTTGGATTAAAGTATCTTGTATTTCAATCGTAGCGGTACTTAACTGATCATCCAGTACAAACATAATATCAATTTGACAGCCACTGGCTGGATCAACCACGGTAACACTATACATTCCAGCAGCCAGATCATCGCGCCGGTCATCGGGTCCCCAGCTATAGTTGTAGTTTCCACTTCCTCCAGTTACCTGAATGGTCACAGAACCATTATTGTCTCCGCAGGTAGATTGTTCATTAAATTTTGCGTCAATAACTAAATTATTTTCTTCTGGAATGGTTAGGGAAATTACATTGTCACAACCCGTATTGGGATCCGTGATGGTTACAAAATAAATACCCGCAGCCAGATCATCCCGATTATTAGTAATCATATTATCGCTCCACTGGTAAGTATAATCATCAGGAGATAAAGTAGCTGTTCCATCTTCCGCCAAACAATTAGCCGCCGTGATGTCGATGTTATCTGCTTCCGGACCATCCGACGTACCTACTTCAAATTCCACGGTAGTGGTACAAGCTCCGGTTGCCAGATCGGTAATGATCACCATATAAGTTCCCGTGGAAAGTCCCGTAGCCGTAGCAGTGTTGCTAACATTTGGTGTCCAGGAAAAACTATAATCTGTCGTGTTTAAATTTAAGTCAATGGTGGCAATTCCGTCCGGATTATCACAAGTGGCTTCGATCACCACAATATTGGTAACAATTGGTGTTTCACATTCATCACAATCATCAGGTCCTGGCACATTTATACTTTCTGCCACCGCCGTACAGCCCAGTCCATCGGTTATCGTAAGGGAATAATCTCCTCCATTTAAATCTGATCGAGAAGCCGGATTATTGGTGCCGGGAAGGTCTGCCCAGTCGTAAGTATAATCTCCATCTCCTCCAGTGGTGGTTTCTATATTAATCGATCCTCCTCCTTCACAACTTGTAGCCTCGACTACGGAAAAATGAACCGCGATGGCCTCCGGCTGAATTAATTCAAAACACTCGGATGCCGCCAGACAGTTATTGTCATCAAAAACTAAAAGACAATATTCTCCCAGTATCAACATTCCGTTGGCCACTGGCAAATCATCGCTATTTGTTATTTCTACTCTTGCTGGAAGTTCAAACCCAGAAGCAGGGATTATCTCGAAATCAATGGTTCCGGCAAAATTCGTAGGACAGTCCGGTGCCAAATCAGTGTTAATAATAATTTCGGCTTCCGCCAAATTTCCATTCTCAATCGAGAAAAGAACTTCATCCGTACAACCCGTCGCATCATCCGTAACTATGACACCGTAGGATCCAGCTGTTAGATTGTTTCGGGAAGCATTACCGAGTAAAATTCCATCACTCCAAAGAAAGGTATAATTACCACTTCCTCCCGAAACTAAAATCGTAGCTCCACCGGTATTCTCGCCACAGTCTGGTTCTTGGTCTATGCTAACAGTAGCGGTAAATTCCTGTATGGAACGAACCGTCACTTCAATAAAATTGATACAATCTGGTTGTGCTGGATCTAGCACCAGAATGGTATAAACTCCAGCAGCAAGGTCAGACCGAACAGGTGTCGTGAGATCGTCAAATAACCAGGTATAGTTAAGATTAGTTGGAACCAGGTTTGCCGTACCATTGGGTAGCTGACACGTAGCCGGCGTAGAGAGCACGGTAGTCGGAGCAGGACCATCCGTATTACCCACAAAAATCTCGCGAATAGTTTGACAATCTCCATCGGTAATCGTTACCAGATAGGCACCACCTGGCAAATCTGTTTGTTGATTACCCACTCCATTTAAATTACCCGGTTCTCCAGACCATTCGTAGGAATAATCGCTATCATCGCCTACCATCTCGATGGTAATGATACCCGTTGCCTCTCCACAGGAGGTATTTCTAACCACCACATTTTCAATAGTAGGATTTTGACAACCGCAGTCTGCGGTAACTACAATGGGTGCTCCCAGTACGTCAAGTGCTGCACAAATGTCTCCTCCTCCCTGAATCAATAATTCGTTGATATCAAATCCGGTGGTGGTACCTAGATTGATGATCCCCAGGTCGAGGGTATTTGGATCATATACGAGGGTATGAATGGTATAATTATTTGGTAATGAAATGATAAAATCAGGAGTAGGTTGAGCATCCTGGATCAGCAAATCAGTTCCACTGGTTAGTACATATAATAAGCTATAACCAGGAGGAACTACTGGATCCGTATTTTGCAAGGCACTAATATTTACGGTAGCTCCGATCAAACAGTACATTTCTGGGTTAGGTGTGAGGCTTCCAGCATCTGCGTCACAAGATTCATCGCATAATACCGTAATAACCTGCTGATCGGAAGTTTCGTTACCACATTCGTCGGTAGCCGTCCAGGTGCGAGTAATGATGGTTTCACAACCGTTTGTTTCGGAAATTTCTTCCAATATTACATCAAGACCATCCGCACAATTATCGTTCGCAGTAACATTAGGGGCGACTGGAACTGTTTCCCCGTTGGTTGGATTCACGGTTATATCCTGAGGAACATTAACGAGCTGCGGACCTTCTTCATCGGTAATGGTAATGGTTTGAATTTCTTCTACTTCGTTTCCACACGCATCTTCTACCCGCCAGATTCGGCGTAATGTATAAGAATGATCACAGTCTCCATCAATTCTTTCTTCTTCAAACGAAACAATTAAATCCTCATCATCCGTACAATTATCAATGGCGGTAATTGTTGGAACAGGTGGAATTTCATCACAATTGACATTGGTACTGACTGGCACTCCGAACAATTTTGGTAGTTCAGTATCTCGAATGGTAATTACTTGAGTTGCGGCAGCAACATTCCCATTGTCATCGTACACCGTCCAGGTTCGTCGTAAAATAGCCTCTCCAAAGCAATCGCCATCCTCTCTCTCCTGTGTTAAAATCACCTCAGGATCGTCCACACAATTGTCGGTAGCCGTTACGATTGGAAGTGCAGGCAAATTATCACATTCCACGAGGACATCGCTGGGGATGCCACTTAATACTGGTGGCTCTATATCATCATCACATTCGTCACAAACCTCATTAATAATAATTTGGACGCAATTACTTTCTGTGCTCCATATATTACAAGCCGCACGACGAGAACATCGCCGAAACCAGGTAGTGGTGGTTAGTGGTCCCGGATCATAAGTAGCCTCGGTAGCCCCAACAATAGCCTGGGTTAAATTATCCGGGCAGGAGGTCGTAGAAGATAACCATAAGTACTCCAATTCTCCAGTTCCTCCGGTAGCCTCGGTCAAACTCACCAGTAAATCAGGATCATTAGCCCCATCGCAGAGAACTGCATCGAAACCGATTGTTCCGCCATCCGTGGTGTTCTCACACTCCACGGCAGGATGTAATCCGTGTTCCAAACTGGCAAAAGACCAAGAAGAAAAAGTAAGGAAGAATACCAGAGTAACTGATATCCACCGAAATGAAAAATTGTTTGTAGCATTGGCTAAAAAATGCCGGACGTCTCGTTCCTGACTCATAGGATGTAAGTTGTGGTATGGGCATCATCTAAGGTTACCCAAGTTGTAAGAATTCGTTTCGATTTTATTCGGTGGTTAAATTCCGAAAATTGTCGACGGGGAGCATGCCAGACAATCGTTTTATGGTTGTAATGTTATTTAAGAAATCAGTAAAAAAGCAAGTAATGCAATTGATTTTCTTAAACTACTTCATTCCTAGATGATAGCAAGCTATTTCTAAGAAAATTGTGGTGATTGTATTTTTGAATAAAAAATGTACGTTGGGAGTTAACGATCTACCAGAAAGTCAATGTTAATTCGTAAACAGTTTAAGGGACGATTGTAAAGAATCAACTAAGTCTTAGGGGAAAAGCAATATTTCAATACAGTGTGGGCCAACACCATTTTGATCTATGAGCTTTGTAGTGAACAGCAAATTTACAAAATAAGCTAGTCTATGTAAAGGTTTAACCCTAAATATGTTAGATTAGCGGCTAATTATCGCAATATTAATGGTGAAGTTGTTTTAAAATCTATCGAACTCGTCTTAATTCTACCGAAAAAGTGGTACCTTCTATGGCAAGCTGTGTATTATCAAATACGGAGTTTGCTTCGTGTAGTAATACATTTAAATCATGGTAGCGGGAAGAAAAATGCCCAATTAACAGTTTTTTTACGTCGGCATCCCGAGCGATCATGGCGGCCTGCTTTGCGGTACTGTGTTTGGTGGCAATCGCATTTTCGGCTTTATCCTCCGTAAAAGTCGCTTCGTGATAAAGGAGATCAATATCTTTCAGAAGCGGAATAATGTCTGGTTTATAGGCAGTATCGGAGCAATAAGCAAAAGATCGGGCGACATAAGGAGGAAGCGTTAGTAAGTTGTTGTCCACCGCTTCTCCGGCGGAATTGATCCCTTTCTCTCCTCTTTTAATTTCGTTGATCTGTTTAAAATCTATTCCGTATTCCGTTAATTTTTCGGGAATAACATTTAATAAACGGTCTTTTTCGCGAAAAAGATAGCCACAGGCAGGGATACGATGATCTAAAGGAATGGTGGAAACGCTTAAATTTTTATCAGAAAAAATTAAGGTAGATTGGGTCGGATCGACTATGTGTACGTCCAACTGGAAAGTTAAGTGAGATTTACTGTATTCTAGTTGTACCTCTAATAACTCCTGAATGCCGGCAGGACCAAAGATATCCATCTTTTCGGTTCTTTGCCCTAAACTATAAGAGGTAAGCAAACCAATCAGGCCAAAAATATGATCACCGTGGAGATGGCTAATAAAAATCTGATTGATCCGATGTCTGCGGATACTGAAATCATTCATTCGAATTTGGGTGCCCTCTCCACAATCGATCAGGTAACATTGCTCATTAACATTTAAAACCTGAGCAGACGGGTGCCGTCCAAATGCTGGTACTGCAGCATTCGACCCCAAAATAGTTACCTCAAAAGTCATAATAGTTTTATTTAATAGAAAGACTAAGCCGTTATCAGGTCTCTTCAGAATCCGAATCGATTTCCCGGGCTATTTCATCCATCAGCACATAATCAATGGCTTCCTGACGAGTAGGAATGATGGTCAAAACAGTATCCAGACGAGAGATCGTGATTAATTTTTTGATATTATCACTAACCACGCCGGTGATGACAAAAGTTCCAAAGTCTTTCCAGAGGCGTTCAGCGGTAAGGATGGCTGATAATCCGGAAGAATCGACATATTCCACGGATGAGAGGTCCAGAATCAGGTTTTTAATGCCTTCGTTACGATAGAAAACAAATTCTGACTTTACGTCAGGTGCAATTAGACTATTAAATGTAGCCTCTTCGAGTTTCAGATAAGTGTATCTTTCTTGCTTGTCAACGGTAAATTTCATCAGCTTAATTATCTGTTTTAGGGCAGAGAAAAAAATTAGAACTTTGATTGACAGATTATACAATTAGCATTATCTGTTAAATCGTTCTTTCTAAAATAAGAATCTGCTCTTTGGATGTTGTAAGTTCACAAATGTAAAAATTAATCCCCAAAACCTATAAAATATTCTAAACAAAAAACACCCTTTCCCTAAACTACAAAATATTCGTCATTTCTAATATCCCATAATATGGTACCAAAGAGATTTATTAACAATATTTTAAGGTAATCTGAGATATATAAATGAACCCTTCCTCGTTATTATATGTTTGGTTAAATAGTATAATAATCAAAATTTTATATTAAGACAAGCAGATGCTATAAATTTTAATAGAAGTTGTTAAAAAATAAGACAAAAACATTATAAATTTACGTCACATATTAACGATTCATTTATAGTGGCATTATTTTTACAGCATAATAGAAAAAGTCAGCAATTTCTAAATCGGCAGAATCCTTTTTAAAGGTTGTTTACTTGGCTAATTTGTCTTAATATTGTCTCACACATTCTACCTGATTTTATGGTAGACCAAACTGAAGATTACACAGTATGAATAACAAAAGATTCTCACCGAAAGTCAAGCAAGTAATCTCTAAGAGCCGCGATGAAGCGATTCGAATGGGACACGATTACATTGGAACCGAACATCTCCTGATGGGTATTATGCAAGAAAACAACGGCCTGGCCGTCCGCGTACTGGACAGTCTGGAAGTTGATACTTCTGATTTAAAACAAACCATCGAGGATTCAATTTCCCGTAATCCATCCGGCCGTGCTGCATTGAATGTTGGCAATTTGCCACTCAACAAGCAGGCTGAGAAAGTCCTGAAAGTTACTTTTCTTGAAGCAAAGATGATGAAAGCAGAAGAAATTTCGCCGGAACATCTAATGCTCTCTATTTTAAAAAACAAGGATAACCTGGCATCCCGTATTCTACATCAATTTGAAGTAGACTACGATGTTTTTAAATCCGAACTGGATTTTGTCCGTCAGGAATCTGACTCCGTTTCACCGGATATTTTTAATCAGGCACCTTCTGAATCAGAAGAACCCTTCGAAGAAGAAGACGCTTCCCGTTACCAGCGTAAAGGCAACAGTAAGTCTCGTACGCCGGTACTGGACAACTTTGGCCGGGATATTACCAAATTAGCCGAGGAAGACAAACTTGATCCAATTATTGGTCGGGAGACTGAAATTGAGCGGGTTTCCCAGATTCTGAGTCGTCGTAAAAAGAATAACCCAATTTTAATCGGAGAACCGGGGGTAGGTAAAACTGCCATCGTGGAAGGATTGGCGCTGCGTATTAACCAGCGAAAGGTTTCCAGAACACTATTTAACAAGCGTATTGTGATGCTTGATCTGGCGGCCCTCGTGGCAGGTACGAAGTATCGTGGTCAGTTTGAGGAACGGATGAAAGCGATCATGAACGAACTGGAAAAGTCACGGGATGTGATTCTGTTTATTGATGAAATTCACACCATCGTTGGTGCGGGTGGTGCTACCGGATCACTGGATGCTTCCAATATATTCAAGCCAGCCCTCGCAAGAGGAGAACTCCAATGTATTGGTGCTTCTACACTGGATGAATATCGTCAGCACATTGAAAAAGATGGTGCCTTGGATCGTCGTTTCCAAAAAGTAATTGTTGATCCGCCATCCGCAGAAGAAGCAGTTCACATTTTACATAATATTAAAGCTAAATACGAAGACTTCCACAACGTCAACTATTCTGACGATGCCATTGAAGCATGTGTAAGTTTGAGTGATCGCTACGTTAGTGACCGGTTTTTACCGGATAAAGCGATTGATGTACTGGATGAAGTTGGTGCGAGAGTGCACTTGAAAAATATTCACGTTCCCAAGCACGTAGAAGAACTGGAAAAGAAGATTGAGGAGTTGAAAGAGAAGAAAAACCAGGCCGTTAAAAATCAACAGTACGAAAAAGCAGCTGATCTGCGGGACGACGAATCCAAACTGGTTCGCCAGCTCGAATTTGCCAAAATGGAGTGGGAAGAAGAAGCTAAAACTAAGCGTTATCCGGTAAACGAAGAGGATATTGCCGAAGTGGTGTCTATGATGACTGGAATTCCGGTTAGAAAGGTAGCACAGAGTGAAAGTAACAAGCTGGTTGGAATGACCAAAGATTTACAGGATGTAATTATTGGTCAGGACGAGGCAATTACGAAGATCACCAAAGCCATTCAGCGTAACCGGGTAGGGTTAAAAGATCCTTCAAAACCCATTGGTAGCTTTATTTTCCTCGGACCAACCGGGGTGGGTAAGACGGAATTAGCAAAGGCATTGTCCCGCTATATATTTGATTCAGAAGATAACTTGATCAGAATTGATATGAGTGAATACATGGAGAAATTCTCTGTGAGTCGATTGATTGGTGCGCCTCCGGGCTACGTAGGTTACGAAGAAGGTGGACAACTGACCGAAAAGGTTCGACGTAAGCCTTACTCTGTGGTTCTGCTAGATGAAATCGAGAAAGCACACCCGGATGTATACAATATTTTGTTGCAAGTACTCGACGATGGACAGTTGACAGATGGATTAGGTCGTAAAGTTGATTTTAAAAATACGCTGATTATCATGACTTCCAACATTGGAGTTCGTCAGTTGAAAGATTTTGGTCAAGGAGTTGGTTTTGCCACACAAGCCAGACAAGAATCAGCGGAAGATACGAGCAAAGGCGTTATTCAAACAGCCTTGAAGCGTACTTTCTCTCCGGAATTCCTGAATCGTATCGATGATGTAGTTATTTTTAACAGTCTGGATCAGAAAGATATATTTAAAATTATCGATATCACACTCAAAGATCTATACAACCGTCTGGATGGAATGGGTTATAAACTCAAACTGAACAAGAAGGCGAAAGAATTTGTCGCTGAGAAAGGATTTGATCCTCAATTTGGAGCCAGACCACTACACAGAGCTATTCAGAAATACATTGAAGATCCGTTAGCAGAATTTATTTTAAATAATAATCCGCCGGAAGGCAGTGTGATGACCGCAGTGCTAAATAAAGCGGGAGATGAGTTGACCATCAACCTGCAAAAGAGCGTAAATACGGACGTCGAGTAGGCGTGTATGACACGATACGTAAGCCCTGAGCAACAACAGTTGTTCAGGGCTTTTTTTATATAAAATTATATGCTACTGGACACTTTTTTTAATTTTCCTAAAGGAGTAGCCCCAAACCCGCAAATCTTCAGCAGTATGCTTAGAAATCAGTAAACCCCTTTGATTTTGCCTTTAAATCCCCCTAGTTTTCTAAATTTTCAAATAAAATGGTTCATTCAGGAACTTTTTAGGTATTTTTACGCTTATCCACTTAGAGACTATCAAAAGATTTTGTACTTTCGATAATTCTGTAATTTTCATTTTTAATTAAAAAAAAACATATTGGCAAAAAGACGCTCCTATAGACCCGTAGAACGGGCACCACAATTTAAGATTAATGAACGTATTCGTGTTCCTAATATTCGCCTGGTAGGTGATAATCTGGAAAAATTAAGTGAATTAGTAGGAAAGAAAATTTCCCCTGATGTTTACCCTACCCGTCAAGTCCTAGAATGGGCACAGCGTATGGAGCTGGATCTGGTAGAAATCTCGCCTAAAGCCGATCCTCCGGTTTGTAAGATTATCGACTACAAGAAGTTTCTTTACATGAAAAAGAAACGGGAAAAAGAAATTAAATCCAATGCGGTAAAAACAGTCATTAAAGAAATTCGGTTTGGTCCGAATACCGATGATCATGATTTTGCTTTTAAACTTAAACACGCCGAAAAATTTCTGGATGAAGGATCCAAGGTGAAAGCCTACGTATTTTTCCGGGGACGTTCCATCGTTTTTAAGGATAGAGGTGAATTGCTTTTACTCCGTTTACTGAAAGAATTAGAAGAAAAAGGTGTTCCCGAAAATTTACCAAAACTCGAAGGACGAAGAATGACGGTAATGATTACCCCTAAAAAATCGGCCAAGTCCTCCAAAAAGAAGAATTAATACAGATAAGCAGATCCAATAAGATATTCTTAGAATGGATGTGGTTTATCCTTCTCATACAAATACGAATTAGCGAATATTACGATGGTAATGTTCGCTTCTTTTTTTGATTGCGCTATTAGTGCATGAACCGCTAGCAGATTAAGGTTGTTTACTTCCGCTATATTGCTTACATTTGCAATCTATTTCAAAAAAATAACAGAATTATGCCTAAAATGAAGACCCATTCTGGTACCAAGAAGCGATTCAAGGTGACTGGTTCCGGGAAAATTAAGAGAGGACAAGCTTATAAGTCACATATCCTGACCAAAATGTCCAAGAAAAGAAAGCTTCGCCTACGTGATACTGTCTTGGTATCTAAAGCGGATGAGAAGCGTATCAGACACTTGCTTTGTATCTAATCTTAGAACGAGTAATTTTTTTTTAACGAGAGCACAGGCATATACACTTTAATTTAAGTGTATTTAAAGTATTTTAACAAATCCCTGCGCTGTACTAAATCATTTAAATATGCCTAGATCAAGAAATCGGGTCGCATCCCGAAAAAGACGTAAGAAAATTTTAAAAGCCGCCCGTGGTTATTTCGGTGCGCGTAGTAAAGTTTACACAGTAGCCAAAAATGCCGTAGACAAGGCAATGGGTTATGCTTTTAGAGACCGTCGTAACAAAAAGCGTGCT
>CALLLR010000032.1 GCA_938008185.1 uncultured Saprospiraceae bacterium | reverse complement strand
GTTTTCCTTACTATAATTTAGGTGGTAGACCAGATAATGATCAGCTAAAATATTTTTGATGAGCGTATCTTTCTGGGCAAAATCCTCAAATTTATAACACCAGCCACACCAGTTGCCACCGACTTGTAAGACGACGTGTTTGTTTTCTTTTTTGGCCTGTTTGAGCAATGCGCTGATATCATTATTTGCGTTCGCTGTAGGATTATAAAGAGTGCCGTGTGATTTTTGGGCAGTCAACTGCTGGCCACTAATTAGAAAATAAATCCATAGACTTAAGAAAATCAGATTTTTCATATAGCGTTTTTTAAATTACTTATTTGTAAAGATAATAATTTTCAGTATTTACTCAGCACAAAGTTCATTAACTATTATGAAACTACTTTTGCACCACCACACCAATCGTCCGCCAGACTACCGAATTTCCCCGGGCATCGAGCGGTTCGACAATCTCCAGATCATCCCGCCATTCTAAAATCGAAAAACCCAATTGCTCCAACAACCGATGTATTTTAATCGCCGGATAATATTTTTCCCAGAGGTCCGCTTCCTGAAAGTTTAATGGCGTTATAAATACCATTATTCCTCCAGGCGACAAAACCCGAAAATGTTCTCGCAACGCTGCCGCCGGATCTGCTACTCGATCCAGCAAAAAACTATGGACCACTAAATCCTGCGAATTGTCTTCAAAGGGCAAGTCTGCCGCCTTTGCCAATCCAAAACAAAGATTGTCCAGTGCTTGACCACGGAGCATTTGTATTCCCGAAAATCCCAGATGCGCACTGTTCAGCATAATCATTTTTTCTTCCACCCAAAATTCCCGCCCCCGCTTCAGCAACTGATAACTAAAATCCAGTCCCCAGCAATTGGCCTCCGGATATGCTCGGGCGAGGGTAGCAATCCAGCGTCCCACACTGCAACCCAATTCTGTAATGCTCTGAGGAGTAGCCGGAAGATAAGCTTGCGCAAAATCAAGTACCGACTGCAACGGATATTTTTTCCACAAGTCATCGGCCAGATGCAAAGCCGTCTGCCGGATGACCGACGGATCATATCGTTCGTACCGATCTTTTTGAAATTCAGTCGGCGATTTATCGTAGAAAAAAGGAATTGATTTTCGGTGGAGGACAGGAGGGCGCATAAGGGCAATATGGAAATTTTTTAACGAATCGGAAGTGATTAATCGACAAGATAATAAAAAACGCCTGAATTGAATCGCAGGAACAAGGCATTGCCTTGTTCCTACGATTCAACAAGCGAAGCACTTCAACACGATAGTCGCTTCGTAAATTTTTAGTTTTACAATTCCGTCGGTTGCCTTAACGGGCTGTCCATTTTTTATATTATTTCGGGTATAATACATTTTTTGAAAATCCGGATTAAAAGTAAGCGAACCTTCGTGGTAGCGCGTATTTATTTTTAATCCGAAAGCCAAACACGATAGCAGCGAAAAAGCCCACCTCAACACCCACAAAACTCAATCAAATCACTATACACTTTATTCTGCCGAAGAATTTCCGGGTTTCCTACAATGATTAAATGCTTGCGCGCCCGGGTCAATGCTACGTTTAATTTCCGGTCCACTCCTTCTCCTGACTCCGAAACGAGTGAAGCGAGCTGGCTCACCTGATTAGCACAAAGCGAAATAAGAATTACATCACGAGCACCCCCTTGATAACGTTCTACCGTATCAATCGTCAGTAAATCCAGGTCTACTTCTGCCCGTTGCAATACCTGTTGCAGCTGGGCAATCTGGGCACGATAAGGAGTGATGATTCCAATACTGTCAAAAGAAATTTCTTCTCCGTTGGCTTCGTAAATCCGGTGGAAACTCTTGACCAGTTCGGTAATTTTTTCTGCTTCAAAAGTATTGACTTTAAAATGGGGCCCGCTCTCCGAAGGGGTAGGAATAAAGAGTATTCGTTGATCACAAAGTTGTTGTTCCAGCTCTGTACTCTCGTACGGCAGTGCAAATCGTAGCGGGGCAATTTGTTGGTGGTGTGCCAGTAATTCTTCGGGTAAGATATTTAAAAGTCCGTCGTAAAAGCTTTGGTTTGGGAACGCCATTAAATCCTGGTGCATCCGACCTTGATGGGAAAGTTGTGCATAGGCCCAGTCCCAGTTATTGGCTTGGCATTGTTTGAATAATCGTTCGAACAAAGAGTCCCGTAAATTATAGAGTCCAATGTTTTGTAATAGCGGCGATTCGGTAGCGGATTCTTTTGAGTCCTGGGTAACCACGGCAGGTAGTTGTTTATGGTCACCGATTAAAATAAACTGTTCAAACTTTGGTAAGAGGCCTGCCAGTAAAGGCTCCAGAATTTGCGATGCTTCGTCAATGATGACACGCTGGAATTTTTTTAACTTTAATAAATCCTGTTTGTTGATAATTGACGCAACGGTGGATACGAAAATTCGACGACTGTCAATCAGTTCTTTTAATTCTGAACGTTTATTCAGTGCTTTCGTTTTTTCCGAAAGGAGTTGCCCCCGAAATTTTTCCGAAGTGGAATAGGAAGATCCGATCCGAATATATTCTTCGGTCATCAATTTATCAATACCTTCGATAGCTTCGCATATTTCGTCTACGGCTCGGTTCGTATACGCGAGCAAGAGTACATTTTCGTCGGTTTCATTAAT
>CALLLR010000031.1 GCA_938008185.1 uncultured Saprospiraceae bacterium | reverse complement strand
GAGCGGGAGCTGGGGTATGCTTCATTTATCACCTATCGCACGAAGATGATATCATGGGCCTGGCCGCAGGAGAAAACATAGGAAATTTCGGCGGTACTTTTAGCTTGTCCAACAGCATTTCGGTAACACGGAATCAGCCAGCAGGTGGTACTTTAACGGGCGGTCCTTTTGCGTTTGATTCTGTAAACGACGGTACACCTGATATGATTCCTGCCGGGTCTATTACATTGGCAAATAATAGCGGACAAAACAGTCAGTGGATTGTAACGGACGCCAATGGAAATATTTTAGGATTACCTCCGATGCCAGGTGTAGTTGATTTTGACGGAGCCGGGTTTGGAGACTGCCTGATTTACCACTTATCATTCGATGACGGAATTGCCGGACTTTCACCAGGGCTTAACGTAGCAGACTTAGAAGGGTGTCACTCACTGTCAAATTCAATTCTTGTAGCGAGAACACCAGCGGACGGATGTCTTGCTAACGGAGGTATGCTTAACGGAGGACCGTTCGTGTTTGATTCTGTAAACGATGGTACACCTGATATGATTCCTGCGGGATCGATTTCTTTGATCAACGCTGCCGGACAAAACAGTCAGTGGATTGTAACGGATGATCAAGGAAATATTCTTGGACTTCCTCCGATGCCTGGTGTAGTAGACTTTGATGGTGCGGGAGTTGGTATTTGTTTAATCTACCACCTGTCTTACGATGATGGTATCGTAGGTCTTGAGGCTGGCCTTAATATAGCTGACTTTGAAGGATGTCATAACTTATCTAACAGCATCTCAGTTACCAGAACTGAAAATACCGCTGGAATAGATTTAGCGCTGGATATTACCGTAGATGATTCTTCTTACGAGCGTTACGAAGAAGTAGCTTATACCATTACTATTACGAATGATGGTTCTGAAATAGCTACGGATGTAGTAGTTTCGGCAGGATTACCTGACGGATTAGTCTACACGGATGATCAGGTTTCTCAGGGAGATTATAATTTGTTTTTTGAAGAATGGAATGTAGGAGATCTGGCTGCCGGAGCAAGCGCAGAATTAGAACTGACCTTATTTACCTTAATAGAAGGACAAGATGTTGTCAATTTTGTGCAGGTGATCAGTGCCGACGGAAATGACGTAGATTCTACCCCTGATAATAATGATACCAATGTACCACAGGAAGATGATGAAGCCGCTGTGACTATTTCTGAATTCGGTGGAACCGGAACTGGGGATATCGATCTGGAATTGTCGCTAACTGCTGATCAAGATTCTTATGATATTTATGAAAATGTCACTTATACCGTATCGGTAACCAACAATGGAGCGGACGATGCAACTAATATTATCATTGCTGCTGGTTTACCAGAAGGCATGGTTTATACGGCAGACTCGGAGTCAACGGGAGACTATAACTTGTTCTTTGAAACCTGGAGTATTCCAACTTTAGGAGCAGGGGAGACCGCAGAACTGGAACTGGTACTTTTTACTTTGGTAGAAAACCAACCAATTGTACAGTTTGTTGAAGTACTGGCAGCGAACGAATCGGATGATGACTCTACGCCCGGTAATGGAAATGGTGTTTCTTCGCAGGAAGATGACGAGGCAGTCTTTACCCTTACGTTCGCTAATTCTTTGGTGGCAAATGCCGCAACTCGTTCTGGAGCCAGGACGGTATTCAACGAGCAGGCCTTATATCCTAACCCAGCTGTTGAGTTGTTAAATCTTACCTTTGATACCGAGACAGAGACGGCACTTTCTATTCGAATATTTGATATTACCGGACAGATACAAATGGATATTCCAGTTACTACTTATCGTGGATTGAATCAGTTCACATTGGATATTTCCAACCTGACTACTGGAACTTACTTCGTAAGAATGGTAGGAGCGACGGTCAATGAACGACCATTACAATTTTTGAAAATTAAGTAATTCGTATTTTTTCTGATTAATATGGAGGAGTCCTTTGGGCTCCTCTTTTTTTTTGGTGTTGAAAGCCTTTTTCTATCGCGATGACAAATTCAATTGTCCGCCTAAGTACGGTCGAAGAGCACTTTTATTTCTTCTCCTCCGTAATTACCATTTCCTTTCCTTCCCGGTAATAGACCCGGGAACCATCCGGAACGCTTTTGGTGATCCATACATTTCCACCAATAATACTGTCCGAACCAATACGGGTATCTCCGCCCAATATGGTTGCGTTGGCGTAGATAAGCACACGGTCTCCGATGGTTGGGTGGCGCTTGGTTTTGGCCATTTCTTTGGTAACACTGAGTGCGCCTAAAGTTACCCCCTGATATAATTTTACGTCGGCTCCAATTTCTACGGTTTCCCCAATGACCACGCCCGTACCGTGATCAATACAGAAACGAGGACCAATTTTAGCACTGGGATGAATATCAATTCCGGTTTTGGTATGGGCATATTCCGTTAGCATTCTGGGAATATAATCGGTACCCAACGAGCAAAAACGGTGTGCAATTCGGTAGATCGCAATGGCGTAAAATCCAGGATAGGTACGGATTACTTCCACCCGGTCAACCGCAGCTGGATCGCCCGATAAAATTGCGTCTGCGTCCGCTTCCATAGCTGCCATTAACTTGGGCAGACTTTCCATAAATTTGTCCTGGATTTCTTTGACGGGCACCTCCGGATCGGGTAATTTATTTAATAGTTGAGACAAATGCGTTTTCAATTTTAAAAAATCCACCGCAAACTCGTCCTCATTTTGGTAGACTTTATCGCATAGGATAGGGAATAGAAGTTTCATTAATCCATCCGCCAGTTCCCCAACGGTGCTTAGATGAATACCCGGCTTTGTAAGGCGGTGCTGGTCGTATAAATGTTTTATAAATGTTTTTTCATCCATGATTGAAAATGTGCTTTGGGAGATATTGCCTTAGATAACTTCTCTAGTCAAATGCTAATTAAAGCAAAAATGTTGCTGAAATTTGAGTAAGTAGCTTCCTTCCTGTGCATATTTACGTAGTTTTTTTCTTTAAAGTGTCAATTATGAGGATTTACTTTCTTACCTTTAGGAATAATTTTGTCGAAATAAGGCATACGAATAAACTCAACAACTCAACAATTGGAACGGTTTTCTAAAGTGTGTAAGCGCGGAAGCTTTCTATTAGGTCTGCCTCCCGAATCAGGGAGGAACACAAGGTACGGCATGCCAAATGACACACTCGGTCGTACAATGTCCAACAATTCAACATTTTCTTCAACCAAAAAACCTATGTCCGCATTTAAAGACAAACTCCGTAAAATGGTGGAGACCATCCACGCAGGTGCCGTAGACTTTTCCAGCCTGGAAGTTACCACGCTCAACGGAGAAATTTCTCAATTTATTGATGCTAAAGGAAAATTTGACGTAGATAAAGTCAACGGTTTTATGGCTGGAAATGTCACCGTAGATGGAGAAATGCACGTCATTGCTCACACCCACATGGCTTTCGATCAGGATACTTTGTTATTTGTTAAAAAAGATATGAAACCCGAAGAACGCGAAATATTCCAACTTCATTTGGAGATGCTGGCCTCTGCTCGTGTTTCCCGACTGGCTTTCCTGCATTTTATTAAAGAAATAATCGATTAAATGAAGATCGAATACCCAATAATGATTAAGTGAATATTGAATTTTACGCCTGTTACCAAGCCGAATAATCGCAAGATCTCTTAATTTTACAGTAAACAAAAAAACAAAACGCCTCAACCAACGCAGCGATTCAACCAGCGCAGCACCTCAACAACTCAACAACCACATGATCACCGAACTGGACCAGCTTATCCCCCGCAAACACTACGAACCTTACCTCGAAGGTCGTCCGCTTGACTATCTGCAGCCATTGGTAGATCTGGGATTTTTACGCTTTTCCAAAACGGAAGATCAAAGTGCAGTCCGTTCTGCGCTGGCTGAATTTCGGATCGCCTGTCGGGACTTCAGTTGGTTGTCTGAACCCGAAAACGGTCTGCCACCTTCTCTTCCTCCTGCCGATGAACCGGATAGCCTGGAAATAAAACTTTTACATTTACTCGTGGATATGGACGGGGATTTTAGGTTGTCAAAACTCCCTCAAGCGGGCAGTCTGGACCTCTTTTCCCGAGTGATTTTTTACCGACTTCGATTACATGGTTTCTGGAAACCTGGTGACGAACCTCAACAGTTTGATGTGACCATTCTGAATGCTGTCGTGACTAAACTCAATAGTTGGATTCCACTTAATATTTCTTTATTAGAATGGGTAAATTTACTGGGAAATATTCCGGAGTTGATTCGGAATACTTATGACCATGGCAACCTTGATCGGCAGATCGTTTGTTTTAAATATCGTCCCCGAACTGCCTTTAAGGAAAAATTTCGCCATAAAGTTACCCGGGAATCTGAAAGCGAGGTGGCTGCCGAGTCTGTCGAGATTGAAAATATAAAAGCAAAATTAGTCGAACTGCGAGATGACCGAATCGACGTGTCTACTAAAGAAACGGCACACACCACACGTAAAAACCGCCGTCGTCAATCTGAGGTGGAAGCTTTACGAATCGAGATAAATACCGTTGTGAAACAAATGCAGGATGTACTCCAAGAAAGACATCATGCCGGTAATCAATTACAGCCAAAAATTTTGCTGGCCAGAGAAGAATTACAAAAGGCCCAGCTAGCCGTGGATCACCATAAAATTGATATTGAACAACTAAAAAAAATACGTAGAGAAGGGAAATTTAGAAAATTAAAGAGGGAGACTAGAACGTTAGAAGAAAAAAATAAAAAATTAAAAGACAAACTGAATACCTTAATTCCTAATTCCCCGGATTTAAAGGTATCGCTGGCCTTTCAGATGGAGACGCTAAGGAAGTTACGGGAAATCCAGCGGAGTACACGCAATGATTTAAAGCATAAGTTTGATCGGCAAATAAAAAGTACGGAAGAAAAAATAGCGTTGTTAAATGTGTTCTTTGCCCGGGAGGAATTGATTGAGCATAATCAAAAAAGACTTTTAGAGCGTGATCGTATTGGTTCCGAATTAGAAACCAAAGAAAAGGAATTGGTGGAGTTGGAAAGAAAAGTTGTTCGCATTGAAAATGGATTGGCGATTTTTATTCAACAACAAAAAGATACGGTGGATGAATTCGATCAGGGAATTATAAACGAACAAAAAAAGTTGCGAAAAGTAGCGAAACGATATCAGCATCTACTGGAAAAACTGGAAAAAATACCCCGTAGATTTCGCCGGGAATTAAAAGAATATCTGGCACCTGATTTTTATGATAAAGTTCAGAAAGAATTATTGGACCGGGAAAATAGCTCCCTGTTTTTAGATACCCTCAATCACCCCTACAATCAGTTTTTAACCCGTTTATTACAATTGCATCAATGGACCAATGGTTATTACAACGGATTAATTGATAGTGATTTAGGCCGTCGGACTTTTCGTTCTATTCGTGAGATCGACCGGGACATAAAAGGAATGAAACTCCGGTTTGTACTTTATCAATTAAATCCCCATACGGGTACTTGGCTACTCAATATCCGCTATCTTTTTGCCGAAATGATTGACTCGCTGGAAGCCTTTAAAAAAGCGGATGATTTTGAAACCGTGGTGGAAAAATACGAATCCGAAATAGCGAGTAATCCCGAAATTCGAAATCAAAAAAAACGGATTGATCGCGAACTGAATAAAACGATAAAAGAGGTAAACAAAAACAGGAAAAACAATAAATTGCGACGCGTTTATTTTGGCGTACGGAGCCTGGCCCGTTCCATCGTGCGAGGTATGGGCAGACTCATTAAGCTCATCGTTAAGGGGGTCAAATTTATCTACCGCCTCTTGAAAAATTTTGTCCTGATGCTTTACCGGGAAATTCGGGAAGGACTCCGGAAATTTGGACAGGGCATCGCCTTCCTTTTTGGAAAAAGACAAATCACCACTTCTTTTGCCAACGGTAGCCCCGCCATTATCACCCGCTTTGATCTTGATTGTGACGTTCGCTGTTTCGCCAACTTAAACTGTGGCCAGTATGTAACCGATCATCGTATGAACTGTCACAGCATTATCCACAATCTTGAATTCGCCCTAGCCCTCACCGCAAAAATTATCGAATGGACCTTTCGGGCAATCCGCCTTACCTGGGTGACTATTTTAATCAAAATTGCCCTCTATTTTAGAAAACAAGTAAAAACATTTCTGAAGAAAAATATAGCAGGCTTGGTAATGAATTAGAATGATGTTACGCTACAACCGGATTCTTCGTTTTTCAATAATCTGTGTTTTTGGTTGCCTTAGCATTGCGTTAAATGAGACTGCTTGCCTGGCGGACAGCCAAGACAAACCAATCAACCGATTATTATTATCCAAATTAATTCTATCGATTAAACACAGATAATTGAACATCCCTCCTGGGATTCTATTCAAAAACTACCGCCCCCGTTTCGAGCTAATCACTCTTCGACACCTTTTCGCCGTATTTCCGAAGACCAGATTTAAACTCAAACCCATTTGAAACGAATGATAGCTCATGTTTACTTTACTGCCAATTCCTGAAATTTCCCGATTTACCGAATTAAATTGATACCCAATTTCCCAGTGTATCAGACTCGCAATCGGAGCCGAAATACCAAGACCCGCATTCCATCCAAAAGTTTTGTCAAATTCAAGAGTGCTTCCAGTCAATAATACCTCATTTTCGTAGATAAGTCGTTTGCCATTATAATAACCAGCACCGGCTTTTATAATCAAACCAAAACGGTAAGCGGGTAGCGTACTCACATTTCCCCTCAATAATGCCCCGTAATAAGTTTCTTCGATTTCGGTTCTAACCGGATTATCTCCAAGTTGAAAACCGGGGTTGGAAATATTACGGCGGTATTCTCCGCCAATTTGTACATGTTCTAATCCGCCAGCTAATCTAAAACCCAAAGGGACATAACCCTCATTACTGTTCCCAAAGTCCTCGTAAGTCGTCATATTGTATCCCGAAAAAGCTTCAAAAAATAATTGTTGGGCATTCACTTGCAGGCAGGCAAAAACCGCCAAAATCAACGTTAGTTGTTTCATCATTTAAAAATTAAAAAATTTGTAAATTGATTAACGTGTTTCTTCCAGGTTGGAAGTATCAGAACGGTATTGTTTCATAAAGGTATAAAACTATTTCTTTTTATCATAAAAAATCTCAAAATTCTCATATAAGGAATGTCCGTTTTTTACCAAGTAGTTTATAAAAAGCATTCGATAGGAGATTATATGGGGCATCCGTTACCCTTTAAACAGAATTAGTATTAACTTGCTTTAAAGTACGTGGGCGAACCAAATAATATGCCTTTGTCCAGGTATTTACGAATTTAAAATTTCATTTCATGACACGTATTTATTCTATTGTATTTTTCTTTTGTATTTCTTTCGCCAGCCTGTCTGCACAATCTTCTCAGGACGCGCGCGACCGCTCCGTCGAACTTGAGCTAGTCGAGGAAGATGGAAATTTTCATCTTGAATGGACGTCAGATCCCGATGCACCAGAATATCGGGTTTACCAAAAAGAACGGAACGATACCAGCTGGGGAGATCCCATCGCCATCCTGCCCGGTGATGCCACCCGTTTTGACGACGTGGAATTATTTCCCGGTACCGCCAAAGAGTTTGGGGTCTTTAAATACGAATTTGATCTGATCGTCAAAACAGTAGAAGTTCCTGCCGGAGCCGACTTTGTTTTGGAATTTGCGGATATGTTCAATATCGGTCTTTGTTGTGATTTTGGCTTTGGCTTTTATCGTTTGTCGGGCTGTGGAGAAGAACTAGCGTACGGAGACGATTTTGGGGGGTCAGATATTACCGAATTTACCGTCTGTGATAACGGTACCGCCACCGAAACGTTGACCCTGACGATCAAACAGGATATGTTTCCGCAATCTACTTCGTATGTACTGAGAGAAGT
The DNA here is from genome assembly GCA_938008185.1 of uncultured Saprospiraceae bacterium. Lineage (GTDB taxonomy): Bacteria > Bacteroidota > Bacteroidia > Chitinophagales > Saprospiraceae > JALZUU01. Next base: position 19,014 of record CALLLR010000031.1, on the reverse strand, counting down.
CGCCACGGACTCGGTCTACCTTACTTCCGGCGAGCCGGGAACGCTGATAGCCCAGAATCCAGCCTACGGATATATCTACGCGGGAAATCGGTTGCCGCCCGTTCATGATAGAGGTGGGATTATATTGTTAATTGAAGAATCTGTCCGATTGCCCATCGCTCCGGAAATTGATCGGTTACAACTTGACCTGGTACGGGATGGTTGGAAAACCTATATTGAAACTGCTGCCATGACGGAATCTGTCACCGATATTCGATCCCGGATTCAAGCGTTATATCAGGCCAATCCAGAAATAAATTCGCTCTTTATTATTGGTCATGTGCCCGTTCCCTATTCCGGTGAAATCGCGCCGGATACCCATTTTGAAAACCACGAAGGAGCCTGGGCCGCCGATGTTTATTATGGCGAGTTGGATGGCAACTGGACCGATACGCTCGTCTCCAATACTTCTGCTCAGTTTGAGTACAACCACAACCTTCCGGGTGACGGAAAATTTGATCAGGATTCTATTCCCACTGCCGTGGAATTGGCCGTTGGGAGAGTAGACTTTTTTGATATGCCCGCTTTTGAAGAATCTGAAATAGAATTGTTACAAAAATATTTTCAAAAAAATCACCTCTACCGAAACGCATTTTACGACATTCCTCGCCGGGCCTTAGTGGATGATAATTTTGGGAATACTTTTGCCGCTCCGGCGGCGAGTGCGTGGCGTAATTTTTCCACCATGTTTGGAGCGGAAAATGTCACTATGATTGATTATTTTTCTACGCTTTCTAATACTTCCGGATATCTATGGTCTTACGGTTGCGGAAGTGGTTCGCACATTAGTGCCGAAGGGATCGGAAGTACGCAAGACTTTGCCAATTTTGAATTAAATACCATTTTTACCATGTTATTTGGTAGCCAATTCGGAGACTGGGACAATACCAATAATTTCTTACGGGCACCCCTGGCTTCCGGCTTGACCCTGACCAATGTCTGGGCGGGCAGTCCACCCTGGACATTTCACCATATGTCGCTCGGCGCTCCCATCGGAACTTCCGTCCTGGCTACCCAGAATAGTCGCTCGAATGGTGGGGTATATCTCGATAACGGACCGCAACTGGTACACGTAGCGCTGATGGGAGATCCCTCGCTGCGCATGCACATGGCGATTGCTCCTGTTTCTGCCTTTGCACAGATGGAAGAGGAGTCGGTTCGTATCAACTGGAATCCTGCCGGTGGATTGAATATCGAAGGCTATAATATTTACCGATCCATCGATCAGTTTGGCGACTACGAATTGGTAAACGATACGCCCGTCAATGGTACGACTTACCTGGATACTCCTCCCAGTACTGGAATTTATTATTATCTGATTCGGACGGTGGTTTTGGAAACTTCGGCTAGTGGAACTTATTTGAACTTAAGTCCTGGTACGCCCACTTCAGCGGAGTTTATCGTCGGCACCAGCCTGCCGGATTTTAGTCAGCAAATAAACATCAAACCCAATCCAGCCAACGAGGCATTCTATCTGAATTTTGCCTTCGTACCCCAAAATTTTAATTTAGAAATATATAATGTACAGGGTCAAAAAGTTTACGCCGATCAAGTAAATGCTGCTGGGAACCAAGTTAAAGTCTCGCTTCCTTCTGATTGGTCTACGGGTATTTTTTATGTAAAAATCTGGAATGAGGAGTGGAGTGCAGTGAAGAAGTTGATGGTAGAATAATCCATAATTGGTGAGCCTGCTCTAATAAGCTTAGAATTTATTTTAAGAAAAATTCAATACGCTCCGTCCAGGAAAAAACCCATACATCCGAAATTTTATCCATCTTTTCGTACCTTTGCCCCCGTCATCAACAACCACTATTCATGTCCGATTATAAATACGATTTAAGAGGTGTTTCAGCCACCAAAGACGATGTTCATAAAGCCATTAAACATCTGGATAAAGGCTTGTATCCCAATGCTTTCTGTAAAATTTTGCCCGACTTGGTCGCGGGAGATCCGGATTATTGCAACCTCATGCACGCGGACACCGCTGGTACCAAAACCAGTTTGGCGTACTTGTACTGGAAAGAAACGGGTGACGATTCTGTGTGGAGTGGCATTGCGCAGGATGCTCTCGTGATGAATCTTGACGATATGGCTTGTGTCGGTTGTACCGAAAATATTGTCTTGTCTTCCACCATTGGTCGAAACCGTGTCGTTATCCCCGGCTCGGTGATTGCGGAGTTGATCAATGGTGCCAATGATTTTTTGGAAATGTTGGCAAGTCACGGAATTTCGGTTCAGCTGGCAGGTGGTGAGACGGCGGATGTCGGCGATGTAGTGCGTACGCTCGACGTGGGCTATACGACTTTCGCCCGGATGAAGCGCAGCGAAGTAATTGACAATGAAATACAAGCAGGGGACGTGGTCGTGGGACTGGCCAGTTACGGACAGGCGACTTACGAAGATACCTACAATGGTGGAATGGGGAGTAATGGTTTGACCTCTGCCCGCCACGATGTTCTTGACAAAAGCTACGCGGAAAAATACCCCGAAAGCTTTGACCCTAATCTTCCCGGAGAAGTGGTCTACGTAGGCAGCAAAAAACTGAGCGAAATAATTCCGGATGACGCAATCCCAGGAGTCAGTGGACTGACGGTCGGTAAACTAATTCTTTCACCGACCAGAACTTATATGCCCGTTTTAAAAGCAATCCTGAAAACGCATCGCGATAAAATTCACGGTATCATCCACTGTAGCGGTGGTGCACAAACCAAAGTGCAAAAATTCTTAAAAAATAAACGGGTCGTAAAAAATAACCTGCTACCTATTCCTTACCTTTTTAATCTCATTCAGGCGGAATCGAACACCGAATGGAAAGAAATGTATCAGGTTTTTAATATGGGCCATCGCCTCGAGATTTATCTGAAACCGGAAGACGCAAATGTGATTATCGAATATGCCAGATCCTTTGGCATTGATGCACAAGTTGTCGGTCATGTAGAAGAGTGGAAGGGCGAAGCCGTACGGATCGAAAGTGAACATGGGATTTTTGATTATTGATGTCATGATATATAAAATATGACAGAATAATATGGTCGCTGGAAACGTAATAATTTCAGTTAAACTATATTGAAAAATAACAAGAGAGCACCACCAAAAAAAAATCACCGATTGAAGCCCTTTAAAACCAAGTTACAACATACATATATCATTAATATTCTTTATATTTGTAATCGCAAAATTTGTTTGCGTTCAAAATAGCAGCTGAAATGAGATTAGGTGGTCTTCCGATCTTTATCTTGATACTTGGGTTATTTTGCTTTATTCCATTTGGAATAAGTCAGCAAATTGCTACGCCCATAGCTCAAACAGCCGACGCACAGCTGACCAAAATCGGGGGAACCATCGATGCCACCCTGATCCCTTCTTTACGGATAAAATTCTTTCGGGACTATGTCTCTTTTGACGAAGAACTCTTTACCTTGCCCCTGGATAACAAGGGTAACTTCGGGATGAATTTCGAGCTGGAAGAACCGACGGTGGCACTTTTAACTTATCTGGGACAGGAACATCGCATTTATCTCGAGCCGGGGGATGATCTGAATATTCGTTTTGGTGGCCCCGATTATCTAAACGGAGGCCTTGAATTTTCTGGAAAGGGGAGTGCCCATAATGATTTTTTACGGGATTACGAACGCGCTTTTAGCAGTTGGGACGAAGCGCACTTATTATTTGAGATGACGGAGCGGGAGGCGCTGAATTTTCAGGCGATGATGAATGTCTACCGGCAGGATAAATGGCGATTTTATAAAAATTATAAACGGTCCGATAAAGATCAGTTTTCTGACAGATTCAGGTATTACCTAACTGCAGAAATTGATTATTGGTGGGCGTATTATTTACTGCGTTTTCGGATTGAAAAGCCGCTGGCGAAAGGATGGCCGATTCCGATGGAGATGCCGAAAACCTATTATCGGTTTTTGAATGATTTGCTGATTACCAACGATCAGGTACTTAATAATCGAAATTATCTGAATTTTATTGGAGAATATCTGGATTATCGAAATGAGCAGATTGCGGCCAACCAACCCGTCGATTTTTCTACCGAAGCATTTTTGGTAAATGTACCCAGTACGATTTTACTGAAAGGACCGGAAGAGCAACCTGTTTTGCGTGAAGTATTTTTTGGGGAGCGGCTGAAATTTTTAGGAGAGCAATCGGACTTTACCTCCAAGATGTTGATCCGGGATGCGCTCCACGAAGATTATTGGTATAAGGTAAAAACCAGCGATAATCTGGTCGGATGGGTCAACGGAGTTGGACTGAAAAAAGAAAAAGACGGAACACCGGATCGGGATACAACGCAGACCGATATTCCTTATGTTCCAAAGTATGACAATGCCAGAGAGTTACTGCACGGAAATACGGCGGAATATAAAATTGCCAGCGATATCTACTGGCGGGCCGCGCAGGAAGATGATGCGAGTTTGAGAGCGGAGGTAGACGAATTTATGATAGATAATAGCTTGAGTGTTTACGGACAGGTTATTCAAAATACCTATGATCGGCTTCGGAAAGAACGAGGAATTGACGACCGGATTATTTACGGAGCAACGACCTACCGAGTGATTGAGAAGCCTTCGATTAGTCGTTCCGAAAATACCGAAATCATCCGTTCTCCACTGGAAAATATTCCGGTCGATCCGGTGATTGGAAAAACGTTGGACCGGATGATTCCTACCGATGATCCGCTGATTGCCATGATGCTGGAACAAGGAATCAAGGCAGAGATTTTAAAAAAACGATTGCAAAAAGAAAAAGAAAACCCTCGACCTTTACCCGTTATTAATAGTGGGGTTTCAGCGTTTGTAGCCATTGATCCTACGCCGGAAGAATTGCCAACTTCCCCAGTAGAACTGGGCGGAAAAATTGAAGGAGGCGCTACCCGTCCCCTGGAACTGGTTTTATATTCTGATCCCATTTTATTAAAAGAAAAAGTGGAAAAAATACGGGTAGGCAGTCATCAGAAATTTACGCTGCCATTAGAAATTTCGGAACCACAGATGGGCGAATTACGCTATGGCCACGAGAGTGTTCCTGTTTTTCTGGAGCCGGGTGATCAGCTCACGGTCAGCTTTACGGGCAATAATTTTTTAAAGACCGTTTTCTTTCGGGGCAAAGGTGCCAACCATAATAACTACCTGAAAGACCGAGTAGAAAAATTTAAAATTTACGAAGGGGATTTAGCGGATCGAATTAAAAATTCGAGTCCTTTTCAGTTTATGGCTTATATGAAAGAAGTGAAAACGAATAAAGATTTGTACGTGGAAACTTATCATCACGCGCATCCGTTCAGCCGTACTTTTTTGGCGCACGCCGAAGCAGAAGTAGATTATTGGTATGCTTATCAGCTGCTCAATTATCCGTGGGAGAATCCATTGCATCACAATCAGGAAGGCCCGTTAGCGGTGCCCGAAAATTATTATGATTTTTTAAAAGAGACGAAGGCGGTCAACGAAGATGCGTTAACGAGTATGAATTATGTGTACTTTCTGGATTTGCTGATGAGTCATTACCGCGAAAGATCGGGGAATGGAGGATTAGACCGTTTTCAACTGGCAGATAAATACCTGTCCGGAAAACCGCTTGCTTTTTACCGCGCAAAAATACTGTCAATGGATTGTCGCTCGGGTCGTGCCAAACAGGCGGGTCCAGCCGTTAAAAACTATATTGAAAATAGTGAGTACGCCAATTACAATAATGTGCTGCGTTATGTGTACAACGATGCCAAAGGACTGCAGCGCAACGAAGTAGCCCCCAATTTTACGCTCCGCGATATCAACGGAAAAAAGGTCGAACTGGCGGACCTGGCGGGCAAAGTCGTCTATCTGGATTTTTGGGCGACCTGGTGTCCGCCGTGCGTTTATTCGCTGAAAAACAGTAAAGAATGGAAGAAAGCCTTCTCCCCGGATCAGGTAGTATTTGTCTATGTAAGTCTGGATAAAAACCAAAGTTCCTGGCGAAATTTTGTTTCCCAGCAGGGGATTAAAGGTATCCATCTGATCGTAGAAGATACCAATGTTTATGCTTCTGAAATTGCGGAAGCTTACAAAGTCAAGCGTTTACCTGCCATTTTTATTATCGATCAGCAGGGGAAGATTTTTTACAATAGTTCGGCGAAGGATACGCAGCGTGGGACGCCTTCGGATATGGTGCGGGGGTTGTTGGGAAGTAATTAGGGGGTGTTGAATTGATGAGTCTCTGCCTACTGACCTTGGAGAGTTGGTTGTAAAGAAAAATACGAGTGTGTCAGCAAGAGAAGCTTCCCTTTAGAGCTTGCTCCGCAGTATTGCGGAGAAACCAAAATGCGGAGTCAAATGACTCACTTATTTGCACAGTCTCGCTCTCCTCACCTGTATGAGTCCAAATTTCTTTTCATAGTTCTTATTAGTGGGTGCAGCGTTTTTACCAAGCTATGACTCTTTCTGGTATTAGCTATAGATAAAAACTCCCTTTTTATGAAAACGAAAAACTTACTCCTTCTCTCTCTTTTTCTACTTCCGCTTATCCTTTTTGGTCAAACCAACGGCTTTATCGTGGCGCCTGATGATCTTTGTCCCGGAGAATGCACCGAAATCTCTTTTTCTGATCCAGATCAACAGGGCACTGGAGCGACCTGGTATATTAACTATAATGGGGTCGTTGCAACGGATACCAGTGAGATTACTTATCAGTGTTTTGATGAACCAGGTATTGTTTTCGTTGACCTGCTTACCTATACAAGTGGCAATCCTCTGGAATTTAGTGATACCATTTACATAGGCAATGGTAATGCATCCTTTATCATTACGGCTGATCCCAGCTGCCGGGAGTTATCCCCTGATTCTTGTCAGCAAGTCTGTGCCTTTACTACCATTACTTACTCGATTGATAATTCAACCAATCAGCCCGTCGTTTGGACCGTTGATGGTGCCGTTGATTTTACGGTAGATAATAATACGGTCACCGTCGATTGGGGAGAACCCGGACAGGGATACGTGTCAGTTAGTACCCTGGACAGTATTACTACACCGCTTTCTATCAATTGCGGACAGTCCTATTATTGTAATCAGTCTCCGACTGGCATGTGTGGTGGCTTTGTAAACGTAAACGGTGGAACTGGACCTTTTTCGGTATACATCGGTACGCCTAACGGGAATAGTGAGTTTTTAGGTTTTTTTGATATAAATAATATAAGCTTTGAATACCCCGAGCCCGGGACCTATCAAATTACCGTGGTAGATATCAATGAGAATGAAGCTTCTTGTATTTTAGAGCTGTTAGCAGATCCAGACCCGAATTGTAATAACCCAATTGTGATAGAGGGAGAGGTAATATCTCCTACGGACATAAATAGCTGTGATGGTACCGTTATCCTTAGCGTCTTTGGTGGAATCCCTCCTTATGCCTATACCTGGAGCGATGGACAAACCGTTCCGGACCAATATGGAATTTGTTGTGGGGTATATTCTGTTACGATTACTGATTCCAATGGTTGTACCGCTTCCGCGGACTTTGTAATTAGTTGTACTCCAGTGGTTAATTGTAGCGCTTCCGCTGAAATTTGCGTAAATATTTTAGCAGAACCAATCGCCGCTTTTTCCACCGAGCCAGCTGTGGTCAACGACGTGGTCAATATCTGTCAGGGACAAACCGTTTTTTTTCAAAATGAAAGCTTAAACGCCGAAAGTTTTACCTGGGATTTTGGACCCGGTCAGGTTTTTAATGACGTCAACGCAAATTATACTTATAATAACCCCGGAACGTTTACCGCAAGTCTTATTGCCGCCAACGCTTGTTTTTGCGCGGATACGACCACCGTGACCATCATCGTGGATCCTTCGGTTGGTCCGGAAATTGATTGTGTCGGAACGATCTGCGAAGGAGAAACGATTACCTACACAAGTAGTAGTGATTGTGGTATTTTTAACTGGAATGTCAGTGGAAATGGTACCATCACTGAAGGGGGTGGTGCCGGTGATGACTTTATCACCATTCAGTGGGGGGACGGTCCCATTGGAACCATTAATCTGGCCGTAGATAATTGTACGGGTGATTTTTGTAATGTTCCTTCGACCGTGCAAATACCCATCATTTCTGATAATGCGACTATTGCCGGACCCGTTGCGGTTTGTAACGAATCAACGGCGACCTACACCTTACCCAACTATTCTGGTACCGAATATATCTGGTCTGTCTCTAATCGTGGTATCATCACAGATGGACAGGGTACGCCCGAAGTAACCGTAGAATGGTCTTCTGGTACAGTTCCATTAACCAATCAGCAGGTATCCGTGGATTATTTTAACTGTTATTTAGAATGTGGGGGGTCTGATCAATTGGTCGTTTCTATCCTTCCGGAATTCTATCTCACCGGACCCATCGAAGCTTGTCAGAATGAATTTAGTGAATACACTATTCGAAATTCAAACAATAACAATACATTGCCTGCTAACTGGACTGTCATGAATTTAAGCGGAACACCCGTTTCTTTTTCTGGTAACGGCAGCGCTACCATCACCGTAGACTGGAGTGCAGATAATGGAAATTATATCGTGTCCGCATTACCGCTTAATGGTGCTGATTATTGTAGTACAGAAGATGCGACGCTGGCCGCCAAGGTCGAAGCACCGCCAGTTACACCATCCGGTATTACGGGCGCCAGTGAGGTTTGTCCTTCTGGATCTTATAGTTACCGAACAACTGGATTACCTGGACATATTTTTCAATGGGAAATAAATAACGGGGGAACGATCCTTAACGAAGAAGGTCTGCAGATCAATGTGACCTGGGCAGCTATCGGACCTTACGAGATTTCTGTTCGGCAAAAAAATACTACCGGACCAGGGTGTGTTTCGCCAGGCACTTCTTTAGCAATTACGCCGATTACCAATATTACCATCAACGAACTAACGGATGCTTGTGCCGACCAGCTGGCCAGTTATTCTGCCACTACTTTAGAAGATGTGGAATATGAATGGTCTACGATTCCTGTCACTGCAGGGACCATCGTAGAAGGCCAGGGGAGTGAGCAAGTAAGTGTGCTTTGGCATACGCAAGGAAACGCTCAGTTGGTATTGGATGTTTGTGGTTCGAATGAAACCATCAATGTGACCGTTCGACCTAAACCAGATCCGATGGTGAATCATCCCGTTGGATTATGTGAACTCGCCGCTGGGTCCGTTAGCACAACCCAAACTTATGCTACTTACGAATGGAGAGATGAATTTGGTGGTTTTGTGAGCAATGATGCGAGTCCGGATCTATTTCCGGGTTATTACGAATTAATCGTCACCGATAATTTTGGTTGTGAAGAAAATACCAGTTTTTATATCGAAACATTCCCCGCACCCGTCATTACGATCAGTACTCCTGATCGGCATGGATACTGTCCTGGCTTAGGAACACCTCCGGTGCTGTATGCATTAGATGATCCCGAAGGGTATACTTACCAGTGGCAATTTCAGGGAGCAGCCATTGCTGGCGAAACCGGAACCCAGACCATTGGTGATCAATTTGGAACCTATACGGTAGTCGTTACGGATGCAAATGGTTGTACTAATGTTTCTAATAATTTAACGGTTTATGATTTATGTAGCGGTGGAGAACCGGGACCAGGAAACCCAAGCCCAACTTGTATTTCCGGAACAAATGTTACTTTTGATCGAGTAGATGACGGTAGCTTCTGCGATGTTCGTACTTACCAAAATACTTCGTCTAATTATGTACCCGGGACGTTGTTTTGGTACTACAAAATTGGGGACAGTTCTACGTCTTTTAGTATGGATGAAATGCCCGAATATCGTTATGAAAAAGCGGGATACTATAAAGTCTATTTAGTAGCCCAAAGTACGGATGCCTTGGGACAGACTATCTTTTGTCGAGATGTAATGATCGATACGATTCCCGTTTCTGCTGACTTTGAATACGAAGGAGCTTGTATCAATGAACAGATCACCTTTACCGATCTCTCTACCTTTCTACCTTCTGAAAATATTGTAGACTGGCAATGGAATTTTGGTGATCCTGCCTCCGGAGCAAATAATGTATCCTCACTGGAAAGTCCTGTTCACACTTTTACCAGTAATGGTACTTACCAGGTGATGTTGACCGTAACGAACGACGACGGTTGTCAATCTATAAAAGTAAAAGACATAACTATTTACAGTAATCCATTGGTGGATTTTAACCAGCCTCCCGCAACTTGTGAAGCCACTGCAGTAGAATTTATTTTCTCTGGAACCACCAACGTAATCGATATCGAATGGGATTTCGGAGATCCGGGAAGTGGAGATGCAAACAGCAGTTTTATTGAAAATACTTATCATAGTTATGATACTCACGGAAACTATACCGTAACCATGACGGTAACCAATATCTACGGCTGTTCCGCCACCATGTCTAAAGTTATAAATATTGAACCAAACAACTTAACGGGTACCATTGGATTATCACAACCTTCCCCAATTTGTGATGGAGATCATATTATTCTGACCGCTCCTGCGGGCGGCGTAGCCTGGTTGTGGTCTACTGGTGAAAATACGGAACAAATCACGGTAGGACTCGAAGATATTTACGGGGTCACGGTCACGGATGCAGAGGGATGCACCTACGCCCCTCCGGCCAGTGTGATCGAGGTGATCCCCGCACCTAACGGAACCATCCGAGTGGTGGAATACGATGATTTTGATCAGCCCAGTCAGTATATATACGGTAGTTACGGAACCTGTCAGGGGGAAGATGTTTTTATGGAAATTGAAGGCGTTACGGGGTATAGCTACTCCTGGACGGGAGGCTCTAACCAAACCGCAATTGAATTTTCGGAAGATCGTGGAAACCTTTTAGCCGCCGGGACTTATCAGTATTTTGTTACCATTACGGATAATACTACGGGCTGTACAAATATTACCGCTCCTTTAAATTTAGAAATTTATCCACTTCCATCACCGTTTACGATTAGTGCCGATATCGGTGGGGTGATCTGTGCTGGAAATATCGTTACCTATAGTGTGGATAGTCCCGATCCTGGTCTTACTTACGTTTGGAATAACGAAGAGGTTGGAAACGCTATTACGGTAGAAGAACCGGGTGATTATTACGCGGTGGCCGTTAGTGCTTTTGGTTGTGAAACAACCAGTAATATTCTTACCCTGAATCCTGGACCGGATATTAATTTGGTTCCTTCTGGTTGCCATACGCGTTGTAATCCGGATACCCTTTGTTTGCCGCCGATTCTCGGAATCGTTAGTTATCAATGGTACTTTAATGGAGTGCCCATCCCCGCACCAAATGGCAATGAACTGGAATTAGTGGCTACCCAATCCGGCGCTTACCAATTGGAGATGACCGATGTGGTGGGATGTACATTATTATCAGAAGCATTGACCCTGGATTTATATCAAGGGGTTGGTGATATTTCCGGAACGGTCTATTACGATAAAAATGACAATGGTTTAATTGATCCGACGGATTCCATTCTTACGAATATTCCGATCAGCCTGGATGATATCAACGGCTTAGTGGGCACCATTAACACAGATCAGAATGGTGAATATTTATTTGATAATGTACATTCTACTGATTATCGACTGACGCTCGATACGACTGTTTTGGCTTCTAATCATCAGGCAGTGGTAGCGAAAATAGATACGGTTTTGACGGGTTGCGATCAAGAAATTTTTATTGACTGGTTGGTCATTGAGGTTTGCGAATCCTTCGCTAGTACTTTATTGATGAACACTTGTGACGGAGCACCGATTACCTACGCAGGGGAAATTTTACCTGCGGGAGCAACGACTCCAGTAACCCTTTTAGCCAGCAATGGTTGTGACTCTGTGGTGCAGGTTACGGTAGTCGACAATATGAGCATTACAGAATATGAAAATTATGATGCCTGCGCAGGAACGACCTACGATTACAATGGCACGATGATCAATGCCGGAGTAACAGAGCAATTTGACTTTACTACGGTGAATGGTTGTGATTCGACCGTTATTGTTACCGTCAGTGAATTAAGTACCACGCCGGGTAATGAGATTTTTTCTGCCTGCTCAGGCGAAGGAATTATTTACGAGGGGACAACGATGCTTGCCGGAAGTACGCAGGACTTTACACTACTTAGTGCTCAAGGGTGTGACTCTATTGTTACCGTTACGGTAACTGAAATTTTACCACTGTCAATGATCGAAACGTATAATGTATGTGCGGACGAATCTTACGATTATAACGGTAAGATGCTTAGTGCCGGAACCACAGAGTCGTTCACTTTTGTCGGTTACCAAGGTTGTGATTCAACCGTAACCGTAGTGGTGGATGCTTATGCTCCGCTGACGCTTAGTCTTTCTACGGAGATTATCTGTCCAGGCAGTAGCATGGGAGAAATTGAAGTAAGTAATGTGACGGGTGGAGTACCTCCTTATCAGTTTTCAGTCAACGGTAATCCGCCACAATCAGCACTAATTTTTACGGATTTATCGCCGGGTGATTATTCCGTAATCATGACGGATGATAACAACTGTCAACAAGAAGAACAAATTACGATTGAAAACTACGCTCCGGTAGACTTGACCTTTGAAGAACTCTATACGATTCCTTGTGAAGAAGAAAGAATTATGTTACGTCCCTCGGCCATTAGTGGTTTTACCAGTGATCTTGTTTTAACCTGGGAAGGAACGGAAGAAGGAACGGAATACGAAGTGTCAACCCCTGGCGTTTATTCGGTTGAAGCCACTAATTTATGTGGTAGTCAGACCTTCGAGGTTAACGTTGGACTGGCAGATTTTGCAGGAGACATTATTTATATTCCAAATGCTTTTTCTCCCAACGGGGATGGAATAAACGATGATTTCAAACCTGCTATGTCTGTTCTTTCAGAAACGGTGGATTACGAATTAAATGTTTTTACCCGCTGGGGTTCCAGAGTATTTAGCTCGCGGGATGTCCAATTTGGTTGGGATGGTGGAACAGGACGGGGTCGCCAAAACGCTGGTGTCTATATTTATACCTTAAATGCTAAAGTGAATGTTTGTGGTCGAACAGTTGATGTGATTCAATCGGGTGATGTAACTTTACTTAGGTAAGTATTAAAAGCCTTTTTTAATGCTTGCAGACCCTGTATCAAATAAATTGGTACAGGGTCTTTTTTTTAAAAAAAAGAGTTCCTTTCAGGCAGCATTTCTTTCTGCAAAGGGGTCTTTCATTTATACACGTCGATTATCATTACTCGCCAAATTTTTACAAAACGAAATAACTATTCAAAATGAAAGCGATCCTCTCAACCGTATTCTTTGTACTATCCTCTTTTTTTGTAGCTGCCCAGGATTTTGAACTTATTGTAGAGACAGATGATTGTCAATGTGTTTTTTTGGAGGTAGTCGGAGAAGAGGTTCAATTCTTTGATGTTCAATTTACGATCTCAGATGGGTCTGGAAATGTTTTAGCTACCCTGGAACAGAATCCCACGGAGTATTGCCAGCTTTACGAGGGTCAATGGTTTGTCCAGGCGACCGTAGGTAGTAATGGAAATATTTTTTGGGAAGGCGAAGAGACATTTGAATTTTTCTATCAAGAACTAAATATTATTCCGATTAGTGTTTGTGATGAGCCTGCTAGTGGTACTACCGCAGGTTGTGCCACTGCTTACGCTAACGAACTTGCTACTTATGAGAGTTTTGGTTCTGTACTTTTTTATAGTGTAATTGGAGGTGAAATTATCAGCCAAAATTTTTCAGAATTAACCGTCCTTTGGGGGGATACCGGACAAGGAAGTATAACCGCTTTCGATTTTTGTTGGGGAGGTTATTTGTGCGTCAACATAGAAGAAGGTCCACAAGCATCTTTTACCGCTACGCCACCCATCGTTAATAATACCATCGAAGCTTGTGCCGGACAAAATATCTTTTTTGAAAATACGAGTACCAACGCAGTAGAATTTTTCTGGGAGCCTGGCACCGGAGAAAGCTTTTCAAATACCAATCTACAATACGCTTACCAAAATTCGGGAACCTACGAAATGTCTTTAATCGCAATTGGTGAATTTGGCTGTCCGGATACCAGCACCGTAACGGTAGAAGTTGCTGGAGGACTAGCTCCTTCGGTAGATTGTGTTGGGACGGTTTGTGCAGGAGAAATTGTTACCTACACCAGTAGTGATGATTGTGGTACTTTTGACTGGACAGTGAGCGGCAATGGGGTAATCACTAACGGTGGCGCTGCAACCGACGACTTTGTTACCATCGAATGGATCGACGGACACATCGGTGAAATTGAACTATCGGTAAGCAATTGCACCGGAGATTATTGTACGCGACCAGCAATGGTTCAGATTCCAATCATTTCTCCTACGGCGACCATTACGGGCGACGCTACCGTTTGTAACAATACTACCAAAACCTATAGCCTGCCAAACTACACAGGTACTGAATTTTTCTGGACGGTTACCAACCGGGGAACCATCGAATCCGGACAGGGAACCAACGAAATTACCGTTTTCTGGAGTTCCGGAACGGTGCCTCTAACCAATCAATCCGTTTCCGTTACTTACGATAATTGTTACTTGGGTTGTGGTGGTTCGGCCAATTTACCAGTCAGTATTTTACGGGAATTTTTTACGGCTGGTCCTATCGAAGGTTGTGAAAATGGCGCTGATAATTTTACGGCCAATCGCGTCTCGGGTGGTACGGCTAACGCCATCGTAGATTGGACGGTGGTCGCACCCGACGGATCGGCCATTCAAACGGAATTGGCAACGGCAACCTTCACCGCCAACTGGACCGCAGGCCCCGGGAACTACCGCATCATCGCAACGCCCAATGATGCAAATGATTTTTGTACCGACGAATATATTCTTAATTTCAACGTCCTGCCCACCCCTCCCACGCTGACCAGCATTGATGGAGTCACCGAAATTTGTCCCGGACAACCTTATACCTATAAAGTTACCGGAGAACCCAATCATACTATTCAATGGGAGATTTCCAACGGTGGTACGGTTACTCAGCAAAACGGCGCCAACATCACCGTTACCTGGGATAACAATGGTCCTTACGCACTTTCGGTAAGACAAATAAATGTCATCGGAGCCAACTGTATTTCTGATCCTTTCGATTTGATGATCAATGCTATTCCAGCGGTTAGTATTGCGGGCAATAACGACGCTTGCGTAGACGAACAAGGTACTTACACCGCAACTAGTATCAACAATATTGAATACAACTGGACCATCATTCCGGCCTCAGCCGGAACCTTAACCGGAGATATCACCTCCGCAACGCCACAGGTACTCTGGCACGAAGTCGGAACAGCTACACTGGAATTATCGGTCTGTGGTCAAACAGAAAACATCCAGGTAGAAGTACACGGAAAACCGGAACCAACCGTTTTATTTCCCGGTAGTCTTTGCGCAAACGAAACAACTACTATTTCCACCTCGACTACTTTTGATTCTTACCAATGGATTAACGAAAGTGGAGTAACGATTTCTACTAATCCCACTCCTGATCTCGGTCCTGGTTATTACGAATTGGTGGTGACTAACAACTTTGGTTGCATGGAAGATACGACTTTCTTTATTGATCCATTGCCAACACCAAAAATAAGAATCTCTTCTCCGACGCCAATTTGGTTCTGTCCGGGAACTGTTGCCTTTCCAACGCTCTACGCCGTGGATACGGATAGTGGATATGACTTTGAATGGTTTATGAATGGTATTTCAATGGGAACCAATGCCCCCACTTTTGCCACGACCGATTACGAGAGTTATCAAGTGGAAGTAACCGATCAAAATGGTTGTAGAAACCTTTCAAATGTTTTAAATGTAATTAATAGTTGTGATCAAATACCTCCGGATACCCTGGTTACTTCGGGTTGTGGATTGTCAACGCTTCCTTCCTTTGTCAAAGATTTTTCTGCACCGATTTGTGATGAACATAGCTATACGAGTACGACGGTTGGACATATTCCGGGTACCTTGCGTTGGTCTTTTGACGACAATAGTCCCTTTCAGAGTGGGAATGCCATCACCCACCGTTTTAACGAAGCGGGTTTTTATCGGGTAAGACATTATGCGCAGTTTGATGATCCATTAAATCCAGGTCAAACCATTTATTGTGGAAGTACCGTAATTGATACGATTTTAATCTCCGCCGCCTTTGATTCCGACCTGGCTTGCCCGGAAGGTACGACCCAGTTTACCGACATCTCCACTTTTTTACCAATTACAAATATTGACACCTGGAGTTGGGATTTTGGTGATCCGGCGAGTGGTGCGGCCAATACCTCCACGGATATTAATCCGACGCATATTTTTTCTAACGAAGGAAACTACGATGTGACGCTGACGATTTCGGATCCATCCGGATGTGTTTCCGTGAGAACAAAAACGATCACCGTACATCCTCGTCCCGATATTGATTTTGCGGAACCATCCGTAAAATGTGAGGCAACTGCTATGGAATTTGATCTAAATGTGTTGAGTGGTATCATTACTTCGGTAGGTTGGGATTTTGGCGATCCGGCGAGTGGTGCAGCCAATACGTCAACCTTAGAAAATTCATTTCACGAATATGCCGCTCCGGGTAATTACAACGTTACCTTATTCGCTACCAATATTTATGGTTGTACCAATAGTTATGCACGGACTATTACGGTAGAACCCAACCTGTTAGTTGGTGACATCACTTTGTCTCAGCCTTCCCCGCTTTGTGAGGGCGAATCCACTGTGATTTCCGCTCCGGCGGGAGGGAGTAGCTGGCTATGGTCTTCCGGAGAAACGACCGAAAATATTACGGTTAGTACGGAAGATGTATATGCTGTCACGATTACGGATGATCAGGGTTGTACCTACGCTCCCGACGAAGTGGCTATTGATATTCTTCCAGCTCCGGCGGGTACAATTCGCGCCCTGGAATACGACGAGTATGGACAATTACAAGATTATTCGTATGATAATCCAGTCGAATTATGCGAAGGCGAAGATTTATTTTTAGAAATAATAGCAGAAGGTAATTACAGTTATTCGTGGAGTACCGGATCCAGTCAGACAATTATTGAATTTTCGGAAGAGCGGGGTAATTTATTAACTGCCGGAACCTATGATTATTCTGTAGTAATCACGGATAATGCAACCGGATGTACCGTAGAAGCAGGACCAACGCAAGTAATCATACACGACCTGCCGGCTGACTTCACTATTAGCGAAGTAGGCGGCGGACCAGTATGTGCAGGGAGTAGCACCCTTTTCAGAGTAGATAATCCAGATAATAATTTAACCTACCGTTGGAGTAACGGAGAAGTTGGTCAAAGTATTACGGTTTCTGAAGGTGGAAATTACTGGGTAACGGCCATCAATAGTTTTGGTTGTGAAACAGAAAGTAACCAGTTGACCGTACTAAACGGACCGAATGTTAGCCTGGTACCTGCGGGTTGTCACACCCGTTGTACCCCGGATACGATCTGTGTGCCTCCGGTTTCTAACGTGGTTAGTTACCAATGGTATTTTAACGGTGCTCCGATTAACGGTGCTTCCACCAGTGAATTTATTGCGATGAATAGTGGTTTATACCAATTGGAAATGACCGATAATCAGGGTTGTACTTTACTTTCCGAAGGCCTGAACTTAACCTTGTCTACTGGATTTGGGCACGTACGGGGATTTGTCTATGACGATGTAAATCAAAACATGATCGTGGATGGTCCCGATAGTTTATTGACCAATGTTACCGTTAATTTGCTGGATGGTGCGACGGTCATCGCCACCAGAATTTCGAATCAAAACGCAGAATATATTTTTGAAAATATTCCGAGTGGAACCTATACGGTACAAATAGATGAAAGTACCTTACCCGCGAATTATATGCCGATCATTGAGGATGTAGAGGTGACCATATCCGGCTGTGACGTGGATGAGATGGTCTCGCTTTTGGTTCAGGAAACACAATGCGCCATTATTACTTCTACTCTTACGCTCAACACTTGTAATGGTACCGTTGTCCCTTATGAAGGAATGTTACTATCTCCCGGAATTACACCGGTAGTTCTAACTTCGGTTGCTACCGGTTGTGATTCTACCGTAACCGTGACGGTTATTGATAATTCCAGTTATCAGGAAACAGAAACGTATTCCGCATGTACGGGTACAAATTACGATTATAACGGAACACCAATTCCGGTGGGAACTTCGCAAGCGATAACGTTTACGAGTGCCGCGGGTTGTGATTCGATTGTGACGGTAACGGTGGCAGAAACGCAAACGATCAATACCACGGAAACGTATTCCGCGTGTACCGGCACAAACTACAATTACAACGGAACGCTAATCCCAGCGGGAACTTCGCAGGCAATAACGTTTACGAGTGTAGCGGGTTGTGATTCAATTGTGACGGTAACGGTTATAGAAACACAAACGATCAATACTACAGAAAACTATTCCGCGTGTACGGGCACGAATTACGATTATAACGGAACGTCAATTCCGGCGGGAACATCACAAGCGATAACGTATACGAGTGCCGCGGGCTGTGATTCGATTGTGACGGTAACGGTTGCTGCTTATCCGGAAATAAGTTTTGCCACCGAAGTAACGGAAACTTGCCAGGCTGCGGAGACTGGAACCATAGAAATTGTTGGCGGTCTTGGAGGCGGGGCGTACTCCTACGAACTAATGGGTACGGGTATTTCGCAAACCGATGGGCTGTTCGAATCATTGGCGGCCGGAGATTATGAATTATTGGTTATTGATGCCAATGGTTGTAGCGAAACGGAAATGGTGGCCGTTCCGGAGATCGTGCCGCTATCGGTTGCTTTGGATGATGTAGTGTTGAGTTGTGGAGAGGAGGTCGTTAGAATGGTTCCCGAAGTGAATGGAGATATTCGTGAATTAAGTTACGAATGGTCTGATGGTTCTACCGATTTTTATTATGAAACAGGTCAAACGGGGCCGGTTAGTTTAACGGTTAATAATATCTGCGGAAGCGAGACGGTGACGGCTATGGTGACGGCGGA
>CALLLR010000030.1 GCA_938008185.1 uncultured Saprospiraceae bacterium | reverse complement strand
GGTAGATCCGACACCGTTAGAAACCTGAATCTCGAGAATTCCACTTTCTGGAACTTCAATAGAGAACCAGTTATCGATAGATCCTCCACTCCAAAGACCACAGCTAGGAGCTGGAGTTTGGCCGGAGTTGGTAAGGCCAGCGTTACTAGCCGAAATATTAGTACAAACGTTGAATTCGTCCGTAGCTAAAGGCGTAGCAGTGGAACATACGTCCTGCGCCGTTGCCATGTTCGCACCAAGAAGAAGACAAACCATCCATAACATGGATAGCGTTTGCTTCTTTAGGTTTGTAAAAATTCGTTTTTTCATTGAGATTTAAATTTAATAGTTTAACATAAAAAATGAATACTAATCTGCTAACATTAGTTCTACTTCTGAACGGTACTGAACAGCCTTAGCAGTTACAGCCGTTGAGAATTTTTCTAAAAATGCAATGTGATGAGTATCAATTGCTTGCTGTACGTTCAAGGATTTCTTGATCTCTTGAGCTACGCCTTTGTAATAAAGGTTTTGTAGTTCATTAGACTCAGGAGCATCCACTTCCAATCCAGCAAAATCTGCCGAAGGTGAACTTTGGATTAACGTGATTTCAGTTCCAAGGCGTTCAACTGCAGCTTCCACTGGAAGATACTGAGCCTGAGCAGATTGCAGGCCGAGTGCAAAAAAGGCTACCACAAATGCACCAAGCATCATGCGTACCTTTTTTGACAGTCCTGAATCGCTGAAATTCAAAATTGTTTTTTTCATGAGATAAAATTTTTGGTTAAAAAAATAATTAAAAAATAATAAGGACTATATATGAATATAATTTCCTTCTATGGATAATGACAGTAAGCTTAGTGCTGGACAATAGCCCAACAATAAATTTATCAATAATGAAATTGTTAAATTATAAGATTACTAGTATTTAAATTTTATATTAAAAATAATATTGTTGATTTTCAAAAGAAGAAGTGTTTGATTGGAAACGCGTAGACGAATACAACTCATGGGTATCTATGTTTTGGTTATAAAAACTTGCTATAAGTATATAATATGGTACAAACCCAAAATGAAGATAACACGGAAAGAAATCTATGATTGTTAATTGTAAATTCACCGGGGGGGATGGTAGAAATTAACGATTCCTAAAGATTAGTGTCAAAGTCTTTTCAATAAAATTATATTGTTTCCTGGGTTAAGTATTTGTTATATTGTTTTGTCTATTCCTGCTTTTTTATCTTAAAAGCTTATGATACAAAGATACGATTATCTAAAGCCTCCGAAATACCCAAATATAGGTAAATATAATATCAATAAAATAAAAATGTATTGATTTCGCTTTTTACTTCTGTAACTCACGCTGCCAGTCCTTTAGTAGGAGTAATGCAAACAGTATTATTAGTACAGAAATGAACATAAACTTTTTTTTATAAAAATAAGGGCATTTTAATCCGATTACTATACCTTTAAATAGGTAATTAAAATATACAACTAATGATTATTTGTTTAAACCATTTTCTTTTCTGAAGCTCTCCAAAAAACAAAGAAGGTGAAATTTGCACTTCAACCTTCTTGTGGTAAACCTATCAAATAAAGAACAAAATATTTTACTCCATCAGCACGACGGTGGTATTGATTATCTTATTAGTTGCCATCTGGGTAATTTTGAGATGGCGTGATCCTCCTTTCCTTCCTAAAACGCTTCGCGGTAGCACCATTTCTACGGTCCCCGCACTTGAGTGATCACGACCCTGCCCTACTATCCGCCCAACAGCATCGTAGGCTTCCCACCTGATCTCGCTATCCACGGAAAGCAAAAATTCAATCTTCACATAGTCCTGTGCTGGGTTTGGATAAACATTTACAGCGTCCATCCGTTTTTTTCCGGAAGATATTAGGGCCTCAATCAATAACTTAAGCGAACCAGTTTCTATATTTTCCTGCCAGGCACCAGTATACGCCTCCGTTTTTAGCTGTTCATCTGTCAATTTAAGCATCTCACCGACAGTGGTAGACTTATTTACTTTTACTTTTAAGAAAAATAGTGGTAGACCGTCTGGTACTTCCCGTCCATTCTCATTAGTCCAGCTTCCACGTAAAATTCCCTCTTCCAACTGATCCATCCCAAAATTATCCCGGGTCCATCCTAATGCTGCTCCCAATTCGGATACAACGACATCCATTAAAGTAACTGCACTACTTGTTTCTGCGGTAAATTGTAATCCCAAAACGGATGCCCAGTCGGAAGCATATACCGGAATCGCCACTTCTGTTCCTTTTATTAATTCCTGTTCTTTTATCATCAGATTTACTTCCGGTGCTTCTTCACGGGTGTCCCCGCTTACCGTTAAAGGTTGTGCGGAACCATTGTCATTCAGATCACCCATTTTGACGGCTATAAAATCCAGCGTGTCTACATCCTGCTGTAGACCAATGATCTCAAATCGCTCTTGATAGTTTGCCCTAAGGGGATTGGTAGCATTTGAAAAATCAAATCCAGCATCCACAAATTTCCACGATTCAGTTTGGGTAAACAGTGTGTCAATTATTAAAATCGCCCGCCGCATGGCAATGATATCCAGTGAAGTTATTGTTTTTGATTCATTAATATCACAGGCCAATTGCCGGTAAGGAGAATCTAACGTATTTATCTCCAGTAAATGCCGAATCAAAAACACCAAATCTAAAGTATTTACACCATTTGTAATTTGACTATTATTAAATGGTTTAACTTCGTAATCACCTCCTATCGGCACCTCTAAAAATGTAAAATTTCCAAACGCATCCGTTTGTACAGAATCAATTTTATCACCCGTCAAGTGAACCCAAAAACCTTCTACATAACCGCCGTTTTCTTTAGCAATTTTTCCACTTAAAGTGGCCGTAGTTTCGGGGCAAATCGCAACGTTATTCTGGACCTTAACAATTGTCGTACAAAAATTGCGATTCCCTTTTTCATCCGTTACGGATAAGGTTACTTCCTGCATTCCAACATCCGAGCATCTAAACGTATCCCGGTCTACACTAAGTATTAAATTTGCCGAATCTGTACAATTATCAGTACTTCCCAAATCTATCATTTCCGGCGTAACCACCACAAACCCTTGATTACCAACAAACAAGGTAATACTTCCTACGCAGTATGCATTGGGTACCTGGGCATCTTCCACCGTTATCTGAACGCTACAAGTAGTCAAATTTCCGCATCCATCACTCGCCGTATAGACAATCTGATGTACGCCTGCTGGATAATTTCCACTCGCATCCGCCCCCGAAGAAAAGGCGTAAGGAGAATTATTTTCAATGGTAATACTATCGCTACAGTCCTCTGCGGTAATGATAGGTAAATTAACTAATCCCGCACCACAATCTGCATTAAAAACACCTACTACTGTATCTGCGAAACAATTTATTTCCGGAGGAATGGTATCTGACAAAATAATTTCCTGCGTATAGCTATAATAGCCATCCGTACTCCCGCTGTTCAACTCGTATTCACACCAGTTAATCACGGTCCATTCCCGCAAAATCCTCAGACAAGCAGGTGCCGAAATTGGCAGAATAATATCGTTAGACACCACACTTACTTCTTCACAATTATGATTGGTCAAGACGGGCGCTCCTGCTACTGCAGGTGACAGATCAGCTCCACATTCAAAGCTTTGATAATTAGCTGGAAAGCTGACACCAAACAATGTGTTATCTTCAATGAAAATTTCTTGTTGACAAGCTCTTTGATTTCCATTTACATCAATAGCCGTCCAGGTTCTTACGACGTTTCCTACGTGACAGCTATTGATGTTAACCTGATCTGTATAGTAGATCGTATCCACCCCACAAGCATCTAAAACTACGGGCAAACCGGTTACATTCAAATCTTCATAGTCATCTTTACAAGCTATAGTAACCGTTAACGGACAGGCGATCACCGGCTTGATTCCATCTACTACTTCCACAATAATTTCGCAAGTATTAAAATTCCCATAAATATCATAGGCTCTTAAACTTACCAGCACTGGCGTAGATACATCCGCACAATCAAAAAGCACCTGAGTGTCATAGTTCTGGTTGTCTCTGCTCACTTCGAAACGATCTATCTGGCAATTATCGTAGCTGCCATCATCAAAGGCAATCGCCGCAATATTAGCTTCTCCATTACTCGTTAAAGCCACTTGAGTATTACCCTCGCAAACCATCGCTGGAATGATATTATCCACCACCGTCAATAAGACATTACAAGTACTAGTATTGCCACATTCATCGGTTGCGGTATAGGTTATTTCGTGGCTTCCGACCGGAATATTCTCAAATGGCCCAAATCCAGTACCGTAGGCCCAACTTGGTGTAACGGTTACCGCTGAACAATCATCAGTCGTCGGCATTGTCGGTAAAAGCACAGTCGCATCACAAGAATAGGCATCCGTAAATTGCTGAATATCAGGGATACAACTTATCTCTGGTGCTGTTTTATCCGCTACTTTGATAATTTGAATATGTTCTTTAAAATTACCCGTACAATAATCGACTACCCGCCAGTTTCGTAGAATCCGGTACCCACCGGGACCACAAAATTCAATCGTCTGATCATTAAAACTGACAATTAACTCACAATGACCAACCGTCAGCAAAGGACGGTTTTCGATGGTAGGTTCTCCGGTCAGACTTAAATCCTGAGGATTTTGGCTACAGTCCAGCGCTGGCAACCCAAAATCGTCCCGATTGGCGGGAAAAACCACCTCATTAATTGTATTTCGCTTCAAATAGATGAATTGTGTACAGGAATTAGTATTCCCGTTTACGTCGGTCGCCGTCCAGGTTCTGATCAATTCGGCGGTAATCATATCTCCGGTAGGATTGGTATAAAAACAATCTCGTGCGGTAAAGTTTTCGGTAAAACTAAGACTCGCCACGCCACAATTGTCCGTTACGACTGGACTCCCAATCGCGGCCACGCTATAATCACTAATACAGGAAATTAAAGTATCCTGACAGCTTAGTTGCGGCTTAAAATAATCGGATACACTAATCATCGTCCAGCAAGAGATCCCCGTAACCTGATGAAAAACACCAGCATTTAAAGTTTGACCGACCTCATTACAGGTTATTTTATCACCTATTGTATTTCCTTGATTATCAATTATTTCTACGTAAAATTCGGTCGGATCACAAGCTGGATTCGCCAATAAAATATCGGGAGTAATCATAGATTCTCCATCCGCAGGCAAGGATAAATTAAGACTGGATCGACAGATCATCGTACATTGTGCGGGTAATAAAACTGGAAGAAGCATTAATAAAAACACGAAAAGCCCAAGGACAGATTGTCTTGAGTTAAAGTAGAAATGGTTGGTTTGTCTGGCAAACCAGTTATTTAAAAAATTCTTTTTTATGACCGCTTGTTTTTATTATGAAAACGCGGTTCATAGTTTTGTTCTTTTACACAGCAATAGCACGTATCGGAGGGATACTACTAAAAATTATTACTGTTTTGATAGGTTGTTGAACTTAAAGGAGGTGGTTAGGGAAACCGGTATTATCTCAACATTACAAAGATGGGTGATTATCGAATGAGGTTCTATACCATGTTTTAGGTATTTATTAAATAATATAAAATTTTAATTTATTTAGGTGCTTACGCAAAATTTAAGAATTCGTAAGATTACCCATCGTTTGATCCTATAGTGTTTATTCTTAATAATAGTGTTTTGGGCTAACGCTAAAGCTACTATCCTCCTAAAACCAGAGAAGCCCCCTCCCGACTTGCGCCGGGAAGAGGCCATCCCAAAAACCAATTGTTAAGGTTTATCTTTGCTGGTTGGTTTAAAATACCACCAGTATGAATTTATTGTAGCAATACTACTTATCTCGGTATTTTCTTGAGCGGTCAAAGGAACCATCCTTACGCCCAAATTCAAAGCCGACAGTTATCTCGTGTGATCCTCCGTTATATCTTTGGAAATCTTCCACTAATATATCGTAAGAATAGATGAATTTCAAGGTATTATATTTTGTACCTAATAAAAATCCTACGCTATTTCCAGCCCCCGCCCGAAACATCGCTCCCGTAATAAATTGCTCATTTAAAAAAGAAGCCATCATACTGACATCCACGTGGGTATTCACGTTACGAACATTTCTAAGAATGATGGAAGGTTCCAGTTTAACTTTGTTGTCGTTGATCGCAAAACGGCCACCAGCGTGCAATATATAATATTTGAAACTACCACCCTGTCCGCCGGGTAATTCTGCTATTTCATCCGTTACGGTACGAATCAAGTTAGGTGCAGCATAACCAAAATAAATATCTTTGTATTCTCCGTAAAGACCTAAGGAGGTATCAAAAAATCTACGGCCATCAATATTGTCTTGAATCGTCATATCTCCCGGATCAAAAAGTTCGGAATCGATCACTGAATTAGACAAGGACATACGCTGATATTCCAGGCTCAATCCAGCCCGTACTTTTAAGTCCTCATTGATTTGAATACCCATTGAATAGGCGAGCTGTGCGCGAAAGCGGGTGATATCCGCTATATTTTCGCTGTAGACCATTCCTCCCACTCCAACTTGCTTACCGATGGGACCATTATAGGTCAGCGCATAGGTTTTAGGAGCTCCGGTAAATGAAGAAAAAGCGGTTCGCAAATTCATATTTAAATTATGATGCTCTCGGTCAGCTCCCACGGTAGCGGGATTCACCAGCATTGGATTTAAAAAATACTGGCGAAAAATCGCTTCTTCCTGCGCCGATGCAGTTTGTAACAAAAATAGACCGGCGACAATTATTAATAAATTTTTCATTTTATTTTATTTATGCGGTTCTGGGAAAAATTCCACCTAGGTGGAAAATTATATCCACTTAGTTTTAGTAAACAATATTTAATGATCCTTTAATTTGCTGCGTCTGGCCTGCACTGTCCAGGTAACGAATGACGTAGAAATATCCCCCCTCCGGCAGTTTCGCACCTTCCATGTTCGTTCCAACCCAGTTATTGCTATAATTCGCAGCCATAAATTCAAGCTGTCCCCAACGATTGTAGATTTCTAAATCAATGTCAAATCGGTTAGCACAACTGATAATAAATTCATCGTTGAAATTATCATCATTCGGAGAAATCACCTTACGAACCTGTTCACAAGGCCCCGCCAGTAATTCGGCCGTAGCCGTACTAAAACAGCCATTAGCATCCGTAACCAAAAGCGTGTACGTTCCTGATGCCACATCCATTAAATCTCTACTAACGGAGACACTAGGATCATTCAATTCTGACCATTCGTAAGTATAGGGAGCCGTTCCTCCCGTTACGGTAGATATAATATTACTGTTTACTTCGTCCACATCCAGATCAATCACTATCGCTGTCGGTGCCTCTACGCTACCGGTTCCAACGGTTATAACGCCCGAGTTATCGGTTACGGTGACCGTATAATCACCCGGTTCCAAACCACCGATAATATCGAAGTTATCTGGCTGATCAGTAACATCCCATTTGTAAGTATAGGGAGCCGTTCCTCCCGAAGGAATTACCTGCAACGTTCCCATATTTACAGTTTGTCCAGCACAGCCCCCAGGATTGGAAATAAATACCAGTTCAATCTCCGGACCCGCCAGGTTAAAACTTTCAAAATAACTACAACCGAAGAAATCGGTAATTTCTACCGTATAAATACCCGCAGTCAACCCACCGATATTTCGGGTCATCGCTCCATTAGACCACTCATACATGTAATCACCTCCACCACCAGAAACCATTAGATCAATCGCTCCATTCGCGTTAGGAGGTATAGGAAGCGTTAGGTCACTCGTCACCGTTATCGGTGCCGAAGAACCGTTAACGTTTCCGGTTGCGGTAACCATTACACCCTGATTATCTGTCACGGTAAGGATATAACTGCCCGGTGTGAGTCCGACCAGGTTTTGTGTCGTGGCGCCATTCGACCATGAGTAAGTGTAAGGCGCGTCGCCTCCTTCCACCGTAGCGATAATGGAACCGTCCGCATCACCGAAACAGGATTCGTTAGTGACCGCTAAGTCAATAGATATTCCAGCAATCACCGTAAACTCCTGCGATTGAACGATACAACCGTTGGCGTCCGTCACCACTACATTAAGTGGACTTTCTTCTTCACAAATTTCCGAGACGTCCATACTGGTATCACCGTTACTCCAGAGATAGCTGTAGGGTAACTGTCCTCCGGTCACTGAGATATTTACAGCTCCGTCACAGCCATCCACTATGTTAATAATCGTATCTGCGGTAATTTCGATGATTACCGGTTCAATGTCAAAGTTGGTAACCAACTGATCACTACCCGCTGCATCGGTCACGGTAAGCGTATAGCTCCCTTCGGCTAGTCCGGTAAATTCGAAAGAGCCATCGTTACTGTTTATAATTATTGGTCCTGAATTATTTGAGGTCAAGGTCAAGGTATAGAGTGGACATCCACCAATTACCTCTCCGTTCACCGTTCCACCCATTCCTCCGTTACAAGCATTACCGCCAATATTTAGTGGCATCGTTGTAAAAGTTAAAGGTCCGGCGGTTACAAACGCAGAAGGCGGTATTACCACACATCCATTGTCATCCGTAATGGTCACTTCGTATTCCCCCTTACAAACATTGATTAAATCAGCCGTAGTAGCTCCGTTATTCCAAATATAGGAGTAATCAGGGGTACCACCAACAACATTAGTATTAACACTTCCGTCACAATCTCCTCCCGGTTGATCAGGGTTAGTTGTAAAGCCTACGGTAATTGGAGCTGGATCTTCTATTTCGTAAGTGTATTCTACAAATACCTCGTTGGCATCTTCTATGGTCACTGAATAAGTTCCAGCAGTCAAGGTAAACTGATTGGGTGCAAATTGCACAATTCCACTTCCGTCAGGAGTGCTCCATTCATAATTATATGGTGGAGTACCAGCGTTAACCGTTAATTCAATGGATCCATCACTATCTCCAATACAAGTTGGGTCTCCAATGATTGCGGTTGCATTGAGGCTACCCAGTACTGGAATATCCGTAATCACCTCGGTACAGCCATTCGAATCTACAATCGTTACACGCCATTCTCCGGGAGGAATATTAGAGATTGTTGGCACGTCACCGGTCGTCTCCATCACCCCGTTGGGACCTTCCCAATTAAAAATATAATCAGGAGTACCACCAGTAACCGCAATCAATCGTATTTCACCATCATCCGCACTAGGACCGGCGGCATCTATTTCGATATCACCCACCGTAATCGGTTGTGGTTCGTTAACCGTAATCGGTCCAAGCGTTTCAGAACAACCCGCCGCATCGGTTACACATAAGGTATAATTTCCACCAATCAAGCCAATAAGATCAAAGCCCGTATTAATGGTGTCTCCTTGTCCATTCTTCCACACTGGCATCAAAGCTCCACTTCCGCCTGAAGTCGTTACGAAAATCGCACCTTCTGCGATTCCAGCACAACGAACGTGTCGGACACTATCCAGTTGAATAAAGATAGCATCAGGATCAGTCAGCGTGAAAGGACCGTCAACAACCGTACACCCTCTCGAATCGGTTACAGTAACAAAATAATTACCAGGACCTATATTCGTAAGTGGATTAACCGAGGGAAAGGAACTGCCGGGTACACCATCGTTCCAGGTATAGCTGTATTCAGCGTTTCCTCCAGGCGTTCCTCCCATTACGGTGAGGGCTATACTTCCGGAAGCACCTCCATTATTACAAGAAGGATTTGTTAGTTCTTCAGTAATGGTAATCGGCAAAGGTTCTTGCACAATAATATTATCGCCTTCTACGGTACAGCCCAGCGCATCGGTGATGGTTGGAATATAATTTCCAGCAGCTAAATCAGTTGGGTTAATTGAATCATTAACGGGAAGGTTCCATACAACGGTATAGGGTGCTCCGTTACCACCCGTTGGGCTAATATTTATTTCTCCATCCATAAATCCAGGACAAGAAACGGATAATAAATCCATTAGATCATAATCGAGTTCTTCGGGTTGACCTACAACAATAGAACTAAGAATACCCATGACCCCACTGTTATCGGTAACAGTTACACTATAAGTACCAGCAGGCAATCCGGTTGGATTTTGTCCAGTAGCTGGCGGCGTCCAATCGAAGGTATAACCTCCAGATCCACCTTCTACTGCAATTGTAATAGTCCCGTCACTTCCACCAAAACAGGTGACATCCGTTACCTCTACTAAAGTAGGATTAGGCGCATCTGCCGGGTTGATGGTAAAACTGCTAGTTCCCGTACAGCCATCATCATCCGTTACGGTTACCGTGAAGGTTCCTGTGCCAAGACCAGAAATGGTTTGTCCCATTAAAGAAACACCATTTGGATCAGTCCAATTATAATTAGTATAAATCCCACTTCCTCCGGTAGCCATTGCGGTAATCTCACCGTCGTTACCGGCGGGAGAAGGATTCGTTATTTCTCCTGTAACAATAATCGCCGTCGGCTCATCTACGATAATACCTTCCGTGACAACGCTACATCCTCCAGAGTCGGTAATAGTCACAATGTAAGCACCGGGCATTAGATCAGCAGCCATATTGGTAGTCGTCATTACTGGAGCTGGCCACAT
This sequence comes from uncultured Saprospiraceae bacterium, assembly GCA_938008185.1. Classification (GTDB taxonomy): domain Bacteria; phylum Bacteroidota; class Bacteroidia; order Chitinophagales; family Saprospiraceae; genus JALZUU01. Next base: position 22,836 of record CALLLR010000030.1, on the reverse strand, counting down.
AAAGGAGAATCCTCCGTTTCCACCCGAGGCGTTTATTGTTATGGTTCCGTCGTCCAAATCGTTACAAGAAGCATCTTCTACTACCGTAGTAAAGGTAATTGTGTCAGGATTTTCAACCATAATATCCGTAACAACATCGGTACATCCAGAATCCATATCTGTGATCGTCACCGAATAAGTGCCCGCTGGCAGGCCTACGGGATTTGGTCCAGATGCGGGAGGCATTGACCAGGCGTAAGAAACGTTCATAGAAGCATTTAAGACATCCAGCGTAATAGATCCGTCCATATTTCCATCACAACTTACATCCGTAACGTTTTGTACGGCACCACTAATACCTCCGTCGTTGTCAACGGTATACGTTGCCGTGGCATTACAACCCGCAGCATCTATGACAACTACTGTATATGTACCTGCGGGAACACCGTTAAGGTCTTCCGTATTTGTAGGCGGCACGGTATTCCACTCTACGCTCATGGTTGGTAATACTGCTCCATCCAGTTCGATATCAATCGCCCCATCCTCGGCACCTCCACAACTAGCATTATCAATATTTACCAGGTTGATATCAAAACCTCCTCCGGAAGGAATAAGAAAACTAGCTATTTCTATACAACCGGCACCGTCGGTCACGGTCACAGATTCCGTCATTCCTCCCCTAGCGTTGGTTATATCCTGAGTGGTTGAACCGGTAGACCAGGCGTAAGTAGGCGCAGGCGTTCCAGTTTCTCCATTTAGACTAATATTAACCGTTCCATTGTCAGCACCATCACAAGTTGCCTGACCAATTCCATTTTCTATAATTTCAAATCCATTCCCGGCTTCCACGGTAAAAGTCGCCGTTTGGGTACATTGCCCATCAGTACTGGTTACGGTAACTACATAATCTCTATCAGATATATTATTTATATCTTCTGTTTGAGTTGCGGGCATATCACTCCAGAGGAAGGTTGGATTCGCACCAGCACCACTTACGGTGATATCAATGCTTCCATTCTCAGCACCGCTACAGGTTGCATCCGTTACAGTTCCCGTTATTACGATTCCGGCGTCACTATTGACGGTAAAGTTTTCTTCTTCGGTACAGCCGGAATTAACATCCGTCACGGTAACGGTATAGTTACCCGCAGCAACGTTGCCCAACGTAGCCGAAGTTTGTCCATTAGACCAGTTGTAGCTGTAATTTCCACCACCGCCGCTTACCTCAACGGTTAAAGAACCGTTAGTCGCTCCGGCACAACCGGCAGGCGTACTAGCATCTTCGACAATGGTTAGATTGATTGAATTTGTTAATTGATACGTAGCTATTGCTGTACAACCATCTCCCGTATCCGTTACCGTTACTTCATATTCACCCGCCATTAAACCAGTCAGGTCTTCGGTCGAAGCGGTAGGATCCCAGTTAAAGGTAAATTCATCTCCAGTTGTTCCACCAGTGACGGTTAAGTTAATCGCTCCGTTAGATTCAGAATCACAAGTCGGCTGGGTAATAATTTCATCAATAACAATTGCGTCAGTAGACTCCACGACTAAAATACCACTGGTAAAAGTACAGTCATTACTATCGGTTACTGTAACAATATAACCTCCGGGAGGAACATCTTCGAGGTCTTGAGAGGTAGTACCATCAGGATCATTCCAAAGGTAAGTATATAAATTACTTCCACCAGTTGGGGTGATAAAAATAGAACCTCCACCATTACAGTTAGCAAAAATTATATCATCCACCGTTATTCCAACTGCGGTACTAGGCTCGGTAATGGTTACGTTGGGAGAAACTGCCATACATCCGTTAGCATCTGTTACGGTCACTCGGTAATTATTAGCCATAAGGCCAGTAATATCCTCGGTTGTTTGTGTTGTATTAGACCAAACAAATTCATTTCCTCCGTTACCGCCAGTTACGGTAATGCTTATGGATCCATCGTTTCCATCCAGACAAGATACATTCTCCGTATTGTCAATGGTAATGACCAACACATCGGGCTGAGTAATTGTCACTGCTGGTACGATGAAGGTACACATATTAGCATCCGTAATCGTTACGGTATACGTTCCAGGTGATAGGCTGGTAAGATTTTGGTCAGTCGGTCCATTGCTCCAGACAAAAGTATAAGGAGCTAGTCCACCATCAGGTGTCAAAGTAATGGTACCATCTCCGTCACCATTACAGGTCACATTGGTAGAAGTGGTCGTTCCAGTTAACGGCGTTGGCTCCATTACCGTGTACGTTTGCGTAAAGTCCCGCATTCCACTGGTAATACTAACGGTGTAGCTACCCGCTTCCAAATTGGAAATAGTCGGTGTGGTTAGTCCACTAACATCCGTAGGAGATCCGGTCCAGGTGATATCGTAATTCGATCCATCTCCACCTCCAATGGTCAGCGCAATCTCTCCCGTGGCATCTCCATTACAAAGTACATTAGTGATGGATTCAGAAACGGTAATATCGACTTCTCCCGCAGGACAAGCAGCTGGATCAATGATGGCTGCACCGTCGTTAATAGTAAAAGGATCAATGACCTCGCCATTTGAGTCGACGAATTCAAATGTATTTTGAATATAAGTTATTGGGCTATTCACATCTGTAACATTTGCAGTAAAACAGATATCAAACAGCACTGCTCCTGGTCCTATGGTAATTCCGGTGGTAGGATCTGCTTTATCCAAAATCAAAATAATTCTATCGGTTCCATTTGGATTATTATTTAACCAAGTAGCCGTATTTGCAGGAAATATCGGATTAATATTTTCCAGTCCGGTGTAGGTAAGATCGCCCGGAACAAAATTTACCCGAAAGCTACCACCAACAATATCAGTAAAACCGGCATCAGTGGTTACCGATACGCAGATTGAGGAATCAGGACAGAAGGTTTCCGTTCCGATGGTCAATTCAAAATCACCGCTACCTTCTGCCGGTACTATACTTACATTACCATCATTAGACAATAAAGTAGTTGGTGCCGTTTGAGAAGCACCCCGAACCACTGGATCATCCGAAAATCCGACGAGTGCATTCGTTCCGACGGCAGCCATTGGATCGATGATAAAGCAAACCTCATATAAGGTATCTCCATCCATTAAAGTAGAGGACATTCCACCCGGGTTGGGGTACACCACCAAAATTGCACCGGTATCCGAGAACATGGGTGAATCATTAATTGCTGCACTCAAGTTAGGTACATTAGGATTAAAATTCCGGTGTTCCAGATACTGGAGGTTGGTTTCGTCGAAGTTAAAGGTATATTGAAAAGAGGTGACATCTTCGAAGTTCTGGGTAGTCACCGCAACACAGACCGTGTCTCCGGGACTGCCTTCCACGTTGGCAGCTACCACGGTGATGGCACTACCACTATTTCCACTTACAACAATCGGTGCATTCTGAATTTCCATTCCGATATTAACACCAGGATTGGAGGATTTAGTTACTTCGATGATACCAGGGTCACCGGTGATACTCACCGTATCCATTTCGCCCCCCGCACCGATCACGGTAAAACATAGTTCGTACGCGAGCGTATCCGGAATATCAATTCCCATACCCAGGGTATCCGTCCAGAAAGTAAAAACCCAACCGTCGGTATTATTTGAATTTTCGAATACACTTCCGGGTTGCGGAAGATTGATATTTGAAATAGAATCGAACTGCAGGATGGCAGGATCAAAATTTACAGAATATTGGAAAGAAACCAAACTGTCTGCATTACACATCTGCACATCCAGGCATAGCTGCTCACCGGTTGCGGCAGAATCAGGTATAATGGCCAGGCCAAAATTGTCGAACATACATTCGAATACAGGATCTGTTGGTTGATTTGGATCTGTGACGGTCACGGTAGCGTTGGTAAACAGCGGTTCTTCATCGCTAGTGGTTGTCACGATATTAGCCGCAGCAGGCATCCCTGATAAATTAATTGGAGAAGTTCCCGCACCAATTGCCGTAAAGCGAACAATCTCGTATAATACGAGGTCATCGTCCACGGACATAGGATTAAGGAATGGGTCATTCCAGCCAAAAGTAAGATTCCCGATATTAGCCATGTTCGTACCCGAGAATAGTGAAGGTGGAATATTAACCGGTACTATTTGATCATCCCCTGCTACGAATTCGAGGACGTTGGGGTCCCAATTCATAGAATAAGTAAACGCAATGACGTCGGTAAAATCCTGAGACGTTACCGCTACGACCAGCGTATCTCCAATTTCCAGTGTACTGGAAGCAGGGTTGACAATAAAACGTGTAGTTTGGGAATTTGCATTAAAACCCAGGAGCACGAGCCCCAGTGCGAGAAAAAACGTAATTTTTTTAAACATCGATCCTTGGAATTTGAGATGTTAGACAATTTATCTTGCTAAGATCATTTTTTTAGTCGTCGAAGTAGCGGCCGTCGAAATCTGGTACATGTAGGTGCCAGGATTAGGAAAGACCTCAGAGTTAATTTTGATGCGGTGAGTTCCCTCACTGTATCGGTTGCTGTACTGGTAAATTTCTTCTCCGGTTAGTCCGAAGATTTTTATCGTAACTAATTCAGAATTAGTCAATTCAAACGGTATATACGTAGTTTTAGAAAAGGGGTTTGGATTATTCTGATAAAAAACGGCAGAATCTACAAAATCGGTTGCAAAGATACTAGTTTTTATACCAACACATACCCCTCCATCGCTATCATATATAATAGGTTCTTCAAATACCTGCCCGTTTAGTTGATAGATAACCAGCGTTGCGGTAGGTGAATTTATAAATTCAAGGTTGAGCGGTCCATCCGCAGTAGCCCTGAAAGTCAATACAAATAACAGAGCCGTATCAGGTACGGTATAAACGTCGGTATCATTCCAAAATCCGGCGATGACGCCACTATCAACATTGTTAGTATTAAAAGAAACACTTTGAGTTGGAAAGGAGGGTACAATATTTTGAAATTCTACTTTATCCGAATCCCAACCGAGCGAAAACTGAAGCCCTGCTACGTCCACAAAGTTAGTGGCCCGAAAATATACTTCAAAAACATCATTTACCTCTATGGTCGTCGTAGGCCCGGTAAAAAAGAAACTTGGCTGGGCTCGCAAATTACCGCAAAATCCACAAAACAACAGGACTACCAAAATGGAGTCAAATCGAAACAAGGGGGATCCAATAAAATGTAAAGCCTTGATAATCAATTTATTAATTTTAGAAAACGTTTAGAAAAAATTATGGATGTCGTACCAAAAGGTACGACATGCCATAATAGCAAAGCAAAATATAACAGTAGTTCTTTAGTAATTTTTAACAATTGGTTTTACGAAAATAGGTGCTTTACAAATTTTCGTAAGGGAAAACTATTCATGGGAAACTACCGCTACAATTAATTAGATTATCTCTACTAATTTGTCATTAGTGAAGAGTATTATTTTTTTGAGCGCAACGTTTCCAACAAATCATAAAATAAGGAAACGAAACTAATGAAAATTAGCTTCGGTACAGATGCAGTACGGGAGGGGGTAATTGTCCTGCACGATTGATTAGACACATAAGATTGTGTAAAATTTTCTTTGTTCATGTGATTATAATTTGTTGCACAAAATGTTAATATATAATCATACGGGGATTAAGCGTATGTACTAGTTCTTGCCAAGGGTAATAGGTATAACCGATGCAAAGCTTGGAAATCAGGGTATTGATTTCAAAATTTTAACATTAATAAGAATCTGCGATGGTGCAATCAGGAAAGAAAATATTTAAAAAATAATCAGTGAAAAGAATCAATTACTGATATTTTAAAAATATTGAATAGAATTCAATAAATATCGCAGTTCATGGGAAAAATTAACCAAAAATGGTTTTCAAATACTTAAATCGGTTTTTGCTATAAATGTCCTCACAGTACTTTTAAACTGTTTACAAGGACAAATATACGGCATCCAATTGTTCTATTCCTACCCTATTTATGGTATTTTTTAAAAAAAGAAAAGAAATATATTATAATTTTAATTTAATATAGCTTTTGAATATAGGCTATTCATATACTTATCTACCTCTAAACCAGGCTATTATCATATGCCAATTTGATTAAACCGGCGGTATTACTGACACCTAGCTTTCTCATAATATTTTTTCGATGCACACTCACGGTTTGGTCGCTAATGTACAAAACCTTACCAATTTCTTTATTGCTGAGGGCGTGGGTGATGAGTTTAAGGATTTCTAGCTCTCGCTTGGTGAGGTTGTATTTTTTAATAAATTTGTCTTCGGAAGGGAACCGGGACTGATCTTCAATTTTTCTTTTAATCTCTTCGAGTGTTGTATTGAGTCGGACTCCTTTACCGAGGAAAGTACGTCCCTCCATGACTTCACTGATCGCCTTCCAGAGTTCGTCCATCCCAACATTTTTGAGGATATAGCCATCTACACCCGATTTGAAAGCCGATTTTACGATTTTTGACTCATCATAGACCGTGAGGGCCAGAATTCTAAGTTCCTTATTTTGGGAGCGTATTACGTCAATCACGTCCAGACCATCTTTTTCAGGCATATTCAGGTCCAGAATTAATAAATCTGTCTCTGTCTCTTTCAACATTTGAATAACCTGATCACCATTATGTGCGATTCCAACTATTTCGCATTTTTGTTCTTCATTATCTGATAAAATAGACTTTAGTCCGGCGATAAATAATCGGTGGTCATCTGCAATCAACACTTTAATACTTTCCATATTCAAAACTTAATTAGGGCTATTTGGTTCTCATTATTGCCAATTTCATATTAGCAAAATCTAACACTTATCACTTGCAAAACCGGTGCCACGTTCTTATCCCTTACCAAACGGAAAGGAATTTACTTGGTAATCAGCAAATTAGTGGTGTGTTAGTAATCGTTTTGGGACAGGAAATAAGGTACAACGTGCACGGCCCGTTGCATGGCCAATATAAGAAACACTTTGAGCATTCACAAAAAAAACCGAATTGAACACTAGATTCAATTCGGTATCCGACCATACGAAGAATTTTTATCGCTGAATCGTTAATTTTTTGACCATCCGTCCCGCATCTGACTGCAATTCCAGAAGATAAACCCCATTAGAAATGTTTGCCGTATTTAGGGTTTCCCGGTGATTTACTCCAACCGATTCAAGCTGTTGCTCCTGGATTTTTTGTCCCTGAATATTATAAATACGCAGGCTTACACTTTCCAGCGGCACCTTAAAAGTAAGATTAACTAAATCACCAGCGGGATTAGGATAGAGGCGAATACTTTGTTCGGCTATTTCTTCACTGATTCCCACTACCGCGTCGTTGGAAATTTGAATATTATAAACTGGTGTCCCTAACCATCCACCCGTACCATCGCTAACAGTAAAGGTAAATTGATCACTTTCCTCCTCCGTTCCATCGTGCTGATAAACCACCGCTGATCCATAAATCTGCTGCTGCGTAAAGGTCTCTCCGACAAATAGCTGATTACCATAGCGGAGTAATCTGCCTTTAGTAGGCGCTTCAACGATTGTATAAACAACTTCTTCCGGACCATTGTCCACATCTTCGGCTAATAGTAAATTAAATTGAATTGGATTGGACGCTCCAACCGGTACTTCGAGAATTTCATTATTAACCAATTCGGGACCATTAAGTGCTAAGTTTCCACAAATTTCAAAACTCCAGGCGTCCAGCGTTCCACCCTCTCCAAAGTTATTGATCACTTCAATAGTCAATGTCCAGTCACCTGCACTATTTTCTCCGTTAAACTTTGCCAAACCATCCGGATCCTCCACCTTATAACTTCCTCCGGTATTTACCGGACAAGGAATATCTTCGGCAGCATCATCATCTAGTTTTAGATCAAAAGGAATACCCGTACAAGGGAGATCTTCAAATAATAAGACACTTGTACCAGCAGGGCTGGACAACCTAACATCAATATGCTTGATAAAATCGTAATCACCCATTAAACTGGAAATATTAAAGTCGTTAATGATTGCACCATCTGCTACATTGATTACAGAGGTAACTATTGGTTCTGAAGCCGTTCCCGTGGGTAATTGGACAGGAATATCGGTTGCCGTAAATTCGCCACAACTTTGTACTTCCGTAAAGAAAGCAAACGTAGATGAATAAGGTCCTGGACCACAAAGATTAACCGGACGAATACGCCAGTAAAAAGGAAATCCTTTGTCCAGTTGTACCCCCGCATCATAACTGCCTCCAGTAAGTCCAGTAACAGATTCAATGATGCTGGCATTGCTAAAGTTAGGATTGTTGGCCACTTGTATTTCGTAACTATCAGCGTTGGCAACTGTCGTCCACGAATAGGTAGGTGCTCCGCCTAAACCAATGGCACCATTAGCGGGACCATTTAGGGCTAAACTAGAAAAATCATTATCAATAGCAACATATTCGATTGTTCGCTCTTCGTCCTCCAGGCCATCAGCCGTAGCGGTCACTTTAATTTCTCCACTACCAAAACTGGCAAGATTGGAAAAATCCAATTCCAGGCTAGTTGTTTCACCCGGTGAAATTGTAGCCGCAGAAAAATTAGCGGTAGCACCTGCTGGCAAGTCCGTGACGGAAAAAGTGATGTCCCCGGCAAAATTCTCCAGGCTTCCTGTGGTCAGGGCAATAGACTGAGAGGCCGGTGGACAAATTACGATTTCTTCTTCCGAAGGTAGTAAAGAATATCCGGGCTGAGAAGGTGGAACGATACTAAAATTAGCATTTGAAATATCAAAGAATATATTGTCCGCCGCCCGTACCATAATCCGTGCGGTAGTCGACAACTCATCCGGAATGATTATTCCGTAATCTCCGTCATTAACTACATCTTCGGCTAAGGTAATGGGATAGGTAAAGCCTCCATCTAGTGATAAAAGGATATTGACACGCTGACAATTAACGGGGCCTTGATCCGTATTAGCTACGTCCCAGGTAATTTGCTGATAACTCCCTACTTCCAGACTGGTTGCACTGTTAGGAAAACTCACCAAAAATGGTCCGGCCAGATCAGTCGCCCGAAAACTAACGTACGCCTGTGACACGCCACCAATCAAGGGATTATTGTCTCTTACCGTACAAGAAAAATTCATTACTCTGGAGTAGGTAGGTAGTATTTCTCTCCGATCCATTCCTCCCTGAACAACCGTCTGGATATTAGGAAAAATTCGGTTAGAGGCAGATCTTGGGGGATAAGACCGGAACAATGGAGCACTTAATTCGGGGGAACCCAAGTCTCCGTAAGGGCCTAAATCCCTTTGTTCCCAACAATAACTTAATACGTCTCCGTCCATATCATCGGCTACGGCGTCCAATTCAAAAGGAGTACTGATCGGAATGTAAAACCCATCTTCTACCAGCGCAGTCACGTCTGGAAAATTGTTAGCCGTCACTATATTACCTCCGCAGGTGGCCGATCCATTACGAATGTAGTTAGACATCTGATCAATCGTTCCTCCGTGAAAATATTCATCTCCACCACCATCTACATTATTATCGATACCGCAGCTACCCGCATAAGACATGATTGTCGTGCCACTGCCCGGCTCCCAGGCAGAACCAGAGGCGTACTGATCAACCGATGGCGGACAACCATTCCAGGTATGACCGGCAGATAATTGATGTCCAATTTCGTGGGCCATGATATTGGCCGTTACGGCAATAACGTTGGAACTGGCGTGACAGGTAACCCCTGCACCTTTAAAGTCTCCACAAACTCGACCGCTCGCTACACCGCCGACATCTGAACATCCCCCCGTAAAAACGTGGCCGATGTCAAAATTTTCTTCGCCGATGATCAGATTCAAATTAGTAGCATTTTCAATCAACATAGAAGTACCTACCGTACCATTCGAAAAAGGGTCCGTACTCGGATCTAAATAAAGTACTTCTTCTATTCCATCTACTAATGTAAAGCGGGTAGCTAGACTTTGCTCATAGATCAGATTCAGGCGGTTCATGGCAATTTGGTAATCAGCCAGTACACTCTCTACGGTTCCTCCGTGTCCCTGCGCAAATTCGCCGGAACAACTTAGGGCTACCCGAAATTCTCTCATCTCTACCGGTCCTCCGGCACTGTTGGTCGTCGCCTGAGGCTCGCCACTTCCTAAAGTTAAATTTTCAGGAGTAGATTCCCCCTCAAAATTAGAAAAACCACAAGCTGCAGGCTGACTAATTGCCAAATGGTCCCGGGTATAGTAACTAATGTATAAGCCGGTATTGCCAGCAGTATAAGGATCAACATAGATATTTCCTTCCGGCGTATGAATCCCTAGATGTACTCCTTTGGGCGAAATAGCCATCCGCACCGCAAATCCAGGATGATCCAATCCAACACCTCGATAGGAACGCAGTTGAGGATAACGGGCAGCCATGTGAGGATGAAAAATACTGGTTTCCCAAATTTTAAATTGACCGATTTGACCGTTAGGGAGTGGTAAAGAAATTGTTTTACCCAGCACTGAGGCGTTGGTCAGATCTTCCCAGGGTGTATTTACTAATGCTTGCTGAAACTGATTAAAATCCAACTGAAAAGCAGCATATTTATCGACGGAGATGTCGGGTTCCTGCTGTTCTGTTAAAACATTCTGATCAACGGACTTCCAGAAGGTCTGTGCTGTCAAAGTAAGGTTTAGAAAGAGCAGGGAACTCAAAGCTAGAATTAAACGCATAGTGATGGTTTTTTATGATTGAAGAACTTTGTTAGTTATAGCGTAGGAATTAAGATCAAAGTTGAACAACAAAGATAATAAAGGATCGTCTTAATCAAAATGTAAAAATCCTTATTTGTCGGCTCTTATAGGTTGTTGGTGTATAAAATGCCGTTTGCTATTCGCTTTTAGCTATTTACTTCACTCAAACGCGATTAAATAAAGAGCGCATGTAGCCAGAGTGAGTAAATGCAAGTGAATTATTCTTTGTCTTAATGTTTTTTACTAAAAGGTCGCCCGTACTTGTGCCCGGCCAATATGTACCGAATTAGCGATCCCGGTTTTTCGACCTTCGTAGCTGATGCTCATTAAAATATTTTTTGACAGGCGACGATCAAGTGATAAAGACCACAGATAATTTTTACCATCTTTTAAGGTTTCCAGAATGGCAAACTCCAGCGGGGTATTGCGTTCACCATCAAAGCTTACATTGACAAAAGACAAGCGTGAACGGATAGAAGTTGCAGTATTTTGGTTAAAAGTAGTTTCGAGTGAAAAATCGTGCTTAATGGCTTGTTCTCTGAGGAGCGATTCGTTATTACTTTCTCTAAACTCGTAAGAAAAAATAGTTCTAAAATTATTAGAAGGTTGTAAGGTCAACTGCGGTCGGGTACGAAAAAATTTGATCGTATAATCCTGATTCTCAAAAAATTCACTGTCACTTAAATTTAAACCAGTGGCTATCTCAAATTGTGTACTGATGGTTTTACTGATATTCCACCGACTCCGAAAAAACTGTTCGTCGTTGCGACGGGTCTGAAATCCACTGGTGAGTACAATTTTGTTACGTGCCGTGGTCTGACCTATTTGCAGATCATATTTCTGATCTCCCCGGTTAAAAAATAAGATATTCCGAACATTTGAATTTACGGCAACCAGGGCCGTATCAGGGATATTATTCTGGAAGGGATTATAGGCCGAAACTCCGTCTGCCTCCCGAGTTCGACGTACCACGCGCACGGTGGATTGGGTAGAAAATTTACCCAGCCATTTTTTGAATCCTTTTTTACCCTGAAAAACGCTTTTCAAACTCGTCTGTATACTCTCGTTGAAAGTAACGTTATTGGTGCGAATAAATTCGTTGGTAAAGAGGGTTACCCGAATGATATTTCCTTCGCCCGTGAAGGCTTCTTCCCGAATCTCATTCACCTGGGGTACACCATCTCCATTAAAGTCCAGTGTTTCATCCCAAAAGAAAATACCATCCCCTGGATTAACGGGCAAATAATTATAGGCGACCCGCGGTTCCTGTCCGGAACCAATTTCGTAATTGGTGGTAGAACGGACTGCTCCTTTCCAAAGTGTGAGCCGATGGTCAAGCCTGCCCAGCGAAGCATTTTGCGGGGTTTGAGTCGTTAATGTTTCGTCCGAAATTCTTAATTTTCGATAAGTAAAATTCCAGCTCAAACGGGAGATGTTGCCTTCTGTCCAGCTGCCATTCAAATTAAATTCGTCGGCTACTGTATTTTCCGTAAAGTCTTTTCCGGTAGGCGCATAATCGTACCGTTGCGTATAGTTGGTTCCGAACGCAAACCGCTTTTCTTCTGGTGTTTTTAAATAAAAACGGTAAAGATTGTAATAAAAGCTAACGGAGCTTAACGTATCGGCAGCATTCGAAAACCGTTCATTTTTTTCTTGTTCTCCGTAGGCGCCTAAGGTAATTCCTCCCAACTTGGGAAGGGTTTTGGCGATATCAATTTTAGGTCTCAAAAACTGGCTATCTTCCCGATCACTCTCTACCTGGAGCCAATTGAGTTGTGCATCCACTTTCCAGTTATTTCGGTTAACTTTTAATTGGGTAAAATGTTTTTGTCCGTCGTAAGTTGCCCCCCTTAAAAAGCTACTGAATTCGTACGACAGACTTCCCAGATTATTTTTTAAAAGAGATACCTCGGCGCGGGCGATGTGTTCATTTTCCCGGGTAATCTCCAGAATTTCATTCCGATTGTTAGCGAGATTCCAATCGCGGGTAAATTCAGCTTTTCGGTAAGGATTCAGCGCCTGAAAACGTTTTTGAGTGAATTCATAATTTATATTAGTGGCCAGGTTCCAATTCTTTTTCAAAGGAAATAATTGTTGATAACTGGCAAAGGCAGCTACTCCGGCATCGTCCTGATCGTCTATGTCTGAAAAGCGGTTGAGATCATTTCGACTTAAGGCAACTTCAGTTTGGACACGACCATTTTTGTTGACTTCATAATCGGCACCAAAGCTGTACATCTGTCTTTGCGTTGGCGCAACCAGGCGAATTACCGGTTCAAAATTCCCCAGGGGATTTCCGTTCGCATCGGGCGCTACCCAAAAAAAGACCCTACCATTCTGAGAAGTATTCGGGTCTAATGAATAATTGCCTTGTCCAAAACCTACGTCCGTAAAAGTAGCCGTAAAAATCGCACTGTCCGGGTCGGTACTAAACTGCAATATTTCAAAATTAACAAAATTATTGTTGATTAAAACCTGCGTATCTATCTGTTCGTATTGGATACGAAATTCGTTGAACTCTTCCGTACGGCTGATCGAAGGAGCAAGTGCATTTTCGATATCATCGCCCACCGAATTTAACAAAATTTGCTGCAAAGAATCCAGTTCCTGTAATCCGGTAGAATTGCGGCTGTCCTGTTCCGAAAAAAGGTTAAAATGCAGTCGCCATTTTTTATAATTTAATTCTGTATCAAAAGCGTACATGGAGCGTAAATACTGTTGGTCGGCGTATTCAAATTCTACAATAATCCGCACGTCTTTAGTGATCAAAACTTTGTTGGTAAAAACAATATCTGCCCGGTTGTAATCAATCACATAATCTTCTTCCAGTCCGCGGGTTAACAATTTGCCATCAAAAAAAACTTTTTCGGTACCTGCCAGTGCGATGATAAATTGTTCCCCCTGATTACCTTGCAGTCGATAAGGCCCCTGGTTGCCTTCTTCGCTGGCGAGCAGGTTGCGGGCAAATTTACCTCTGGCTACCGCAACGCTTGCCCGTGACTGCAGAGTAGCGTTTTTAAAAGGGCTGACCTGATTTCGGAAAGTAGCTCCCTGTAATTTTTTATAATAATTCATAAAATAACTATCGGGGCGATTGAGTTCGTAATCTCCGGCGATGAGCACATTTTCTTTTTTGCTTAACTGAATAAAAATCCGATCAAACTCCTGAAGCTGCTGGGTATTCCCTTCCGGCTGGAGTGGAATACTATTGTCGGTGATGGCGGCCAGAATTTCGATATCATCACCAAGTTCGCCCGCCAGTTGTAAATTAAAACTAGAATTGAGCACCAGATTCTGACTATTCCCGAAGGAGATTCCACGAGCAAAACTACCGTTGTAATCCAGTCCTTTGAATTTGATAATTTCGTCTTCGTCCTGGTAGGGATTGATGGTAAAACCAATATAATCCCCATTTGCATTGGTTCCAATTCTGGTCGTATCGAGGCGGACAAAATCTTTGTAAAGATCGTAGGGTAAGACACGATAGGTAGCGGTATATGTTTTAGTCTGCTGTTGATTAAAGAAAATGGTATCTCTAAGGTGTATTTTATTTTTAATTACCTGATAACGAGTGGTCTCAACGATTTTACCCAAAGGGTATTCCCGTAAGGAGACAGAACCAGGAATGATGGTGAGTGAATCCAGTGCATAAATCGTTTGATCGGGCTGCCAGGTCAGTAATTTGGTATTCAGATTAGACAGTCCCCGATCTTGCCCAGTCACCTGAAATCCGAAAAACAATAGACAGCAAAGAAAGGGTAACAGTTTGAATTTCATACGACTAGCTCAAGACCTAAGTACTCTTTTATCCGAGTACTTACCTTTTTAAAACGATAAAAAGGAAGATAGTTGCGTGCAAAAACCCACTTAAAACCAAAAAAAGTGTCGGCAAAAGGAAAAGCCCTCCATTTTGGAGGGCTTTTCTGTGTATATTTTCAAATATACCAATCATTTATACAATGAAGCTGGTATTAATTCTTAGTACAAGTAATTCCGATCAAAGCAAAACTTGAGCTAATCTGAGCACCGGTAGCGCCTGCTTCGAATTCGACGGTATCACCATCCACTACAATGAAGTCTTCCCCTTCACAGAACTCGAAAGAACTAGTGGTACCCGCGTCATCAACGCAAGTATAGCATTCCTCATCATCGCCACAAGAAGTCAAAAAAGCAGCCGTTGAAATAAGCGCTAGGCCTAAAATAAATTTTTTCATAAAAATAGATTATTAAAATAATTAAAAAATAGGTTTGAATTATTTGGAGGCGCAAATAACCATCTTTTTTTAGTTAGCATACAAGAAAAAATCACTTTTTAAGACAAAAAAGGAGGAGCTCTTTGGTATGAAATTCTTGTTTCAGAAGGGAAATCAGGCAAAGTGGACGTATTTTTTTAATAAAAAAGAGAAAATCACCCTAAAATCTTGCTTCTTTCCACAAAAAATCTTAAAAGGGCTTATTACAAGGCAATTCACATGAATTATTTCGTTGTATCTTTTGCCTATTTTTTTTACATTTGCCGGAATTCCGACAACGCTTTTACAACATATTTAATTTAAATTTATGTACTGGACATTAGAGTTAGCTTCCAATTTAGAGGATGCACCCTGGCCCGCAACGCGGGACGAATTACTCGATTACGCAATTCGCTCGGGCGCACCTTTAGAGGTGATCGAAAATCTGCAGCAGATTGAGGACGAAGGAGAGATTTACGATGGTATCGAAGACATCTGGCTCGATTATCCGCGTAAGGATGATTTCTTCTTTAATGAGGACGAATATTGATTAAGGTCTTCTTTTAATTACGAAAAAAACTACACCCCGAATGCTGTTTGCTATTTGGGGTTTTTTAGTTTTTACTTTAGTTCTAAATTACGATTTGCGTTGTTAAATTGTAGTTATTAATTCTTCCGAACCCATTTTTCGGTAGGAATTCCACAAGAATACCGCCCGCAGTGCCATAAAAGCTAAAAAAGCGGCCCACATACCGTGTACTCCCCAGCAGTAAGAAAAACCATAATGCATTACTAAATATATAATCAGACTAATTATCATCGCATTCCGCATCGCCGCGGAGGCAGTCAATCCAATAAAAACCCCATCCCAGATATAACAAGCAAAACTTACTACCGGAAAGAGGATCATCCAGCCCAGGTAAGGTTGGGCCGCCGTAATGACTTCCTCCTGATTGGTAAAAATACCCAATAGTTGATTGCCAAAAACAAAGTAGACCATACTAAAAAACAGCGCCAGTCCTCCACCCCACAAAAATGAAAGCTGAATGATCTGTTTTAATTGAGCCAGTTGACGGGCACCACTATACTTTCCCACCAGACTTTCCGCCGCATAGGCAAATCCATCAATTCCGTAGGACATCCAGTTGAGGTATTGTAGCAAAATCACATTGACGGCTAATAGTAATCCTCCCTCGGCCGCCGAACGACTGTAGAAAAAGCCAAAAGCCAGTGTCAAGGCCAGTGTTCTGAAAAATAGGTCCCGGTTGATTCGAAAAAAAGAAGTGAGTGAGGTTATTTCCAGTAGCATTTCCACTTTCAGCAAATGCAGGTAATTCGGATATTTATAAAATAACAAAACAAGCCCCAAAAGGAATCCAACGTACTGCGCAATCACGGTTCCCCACGCCACGCCGTCTATTCCCATCCCCAGGTGCGTGATGAACAAATAGCTGGCGATCATATTGGTGACATTGATCAATATGGTTAGAATCAGCGGATAGATGGCGTTTTGCATCCCAAAAAACCAGCCCATTAACGCATACAATCCCAGAGTAGCCGGTGCCGCCCACATTCGAATATAAAAATACTGAGCCGTTAACATTTTTGCTTCCCCTTCCAGATTCATCAGAAAAAAACCGGCTTCCCCCAGGGGCCATTGAAAAATCATCATCCCCAAGGCCAGTAACATCGCAACCACCAGCGCTCGTCCCAAGGTAGCGGATACTTCGGTTGCTCGCTCTGCACCAAAGGCTCTGGCAGTGATCCCCGTAGTTCCCATCCGCAGAAAGCCAAAATTCCAGTACATAAAACTAAAAATCATTCCTCCGATACCCACTGCTCCGATATGCAGCTCAGAAAGTCGTCCCATCAACGCGGTGTCAACTGTTCCGAGAAGTGGCACCGAAATATTACTGAGGATATTGGGAATCGCAATACGGAGGATAGATCGGTTTTCGGACATGGGTGTTGCTGTGTTGTTGGAGTTGTTGAATCGTTGAATCGTTGAATCGTTGAGCCTGATAAAAAATATTTCTCGCAGAGAAGCAGAGTCATCGTGTATATCTTTTACCGTGAAAAAATACATCTCTTCTTAGTATACCTAAATAGACTACGCCTTTTTTTTAAAAAAATAGGTTTGGCGTTGAATTATTGAGATTTTTTCCTTCAGGGCGAAAGTAGGAAAGTTGTTGGTAATGGGCAAATAATCCTTTGTCAGTAGGTCAAGCCTTAGAAAAAGAGAGCTAATAGCTTATTTTCCTTTCAGTTGCGTATTTTTGCCAGCGCATACTCGTTCATTTTTGGCGAATACTAAAAGGCATAGGATTGTAGTTAGAATAATTACGATTTTTACAAAAAAAAATATTTTGAAATTAAAAATAGGAATTCTTTTTGGAGGCCCATCGCGGGAAAGAGAAATCGCCTTTGCTGGCGGGCGGACGGTATACGATAATTTGAATAAATTTTTGTTCGAACCGGTTCCCATTTTTGTGGATAGTCACCGTAATTTTATTTTGCTGGATTGGCAATACATTTATAAGGGAACGATCCGGGATTTTTATCCGCCTGTTTCTGAATTACCGGAAGACCCTGATGGTTTTCAGGTATACCTCGAAAGTCTGGGTGAGTTATCTGCCGAGCGACAAGATTCCATAATTTCCAAAATTGGTCAAAGGATCGCACCCGAAGATTTGGCCCAGCATATCGACCTGGCTTTTTTATCGCTGCACGGTGTTTTTGGGGAAGATGGACAACTACAGGGGATGTTGGAAAGTTTAAAGATTCCGTATACGGGTAGTGGTGTCCGCGCCTGCTCGATTGGGATGGACAAAGCATTTCAAAAGAAAATAATGGAAGCAGGTGGATTTGCCTGTCCGCCCGTTTTGGTATTAGAAAAATCAAGTTGGAACAATGAGGTCGCTGATACTATTTTTAGGCGGGCAGTAGAGAAAATTAAATTTCCGATGGTGATCCGTCCGGCGAATCAGGGTTCCTCGATCGGGGTGAAAATTTTACCAGATGGAGCAGACTTAACCACCTTTACCGAAGCCATCAACGCCGCTTTTTTTCGCGCGACTTTAGCACGTAAAGACTGGTTAGCCAAAACGCGACAAGCACAGATTACGTATCTACGTGACCTGACGGATATCCGCAGTGGTCTGGGATTTCCATTGGACGCCGCCGGACAAACCTTCTATCACCCCGCTAAACTTTTAGCATTTTTAAATACATATTTTGAAAACCCGAATCACTCCAATGTATTGTTGGAGAGCCATCTAAGCGAGCAACGGGTCATCGTGGAAGGCTTTATTGAAGGTAAAGAATTTTCCTGTATTGTCCTCAAAAAAGAAACAGGTAGTACGGTCAGTTTGCCACCAACCGAGATTGTCAAAGGAGGAGAAGTCTTTGATTACCGATCTAAATATTTACCCGGTCTTTCCAGAAAAATTACGCCCATTGATTTACCCGACCAAGAGATCAATCAGATAAGAACCGCCTGTCGGAAACTATTTGATTATTTAGAATTTAATACTTACGCCCGAATTGACGGTTTTATCACGAAGGATAAAGAGATATTTCTGAATGATCCGAATACTACGAGCGGGATGCTCCCTTCTTCCTTTTTCTTTCATCAGGCCGCAGAGATTGGTTTAAATCCTTCACAATTTTTGACCTATATTATCCGGATAAGTTTACAGGAGCGAATCCAGACAAGCCTGGACAAAATGCCTTTCGAAAATTTACTGGCCAAACTCGATCTGGATATCGAAGCTTTGAAAAAGGAAAAAGGAGAACGGTTAAGAATTGCTGTACTACTCGGTGGCTATTCTTTCGAACGACATATTTCGGTCGAGAGTGGACGGAATATTTTTGAAAAACTGGCCAGCTCCAACAAGTACGAACCGATTCCGGTTTTTCTGACAGGGAGCGACGACAAACACGAGCTTTACCAAATTCCAATTAATCTGTTATTAAAAGATAACGCGGACGATATCCGGGATAAAATTTATCATTATAAAGAACATCCGGTCATTGAAATCATTAAAGCGCAATGTGCGAACATTACTAAAAAATATGCTTCCAACGATGTCGTTTTCGTACCACAACGACTGACCTACGAAAACCTGAAGGAAATGGTCGATGGTGTTTTTATCGGATTGCACGGACGGCCCGGAGAAGATGGCAGCGTACAACGCGAACTGGACAAACTGGGACTTCCTTATAACGGTTCTCCTTATGCCTCTTCGCAGATTACTATTAACAAATACGAAACTTTACAACTATTAAAAGAACACGGATTTGCTACTACGCCACAAAGCCTGTTATCGATTGAGGATTATCTGGAAGACAAAGCAAACTTTATCGAGCAGATTGAGCAAAAGTTTAACTATCCATTTATTGCCAAGCCCGTCGATGACGGTTGTAGCTCTGCCGTCAAAGTCATTAAAACCCGTAAGGTATTAAGTGCTTATTTAGCGGCTCTATTCCGTAAGGAAGAAATCATTGCTCCGGCAGATTTACAAACGCTTCACCTAAAACCCAAAGAAGAATTTCCGCGCAAGCGAGCCGTACTAATCGAGGAGTTGATAACTGCAGCAGGCGCCGACCATTTTCTGGAAGTCACCGGAGGATTGCTAACGCATTATGAAAACGGACAGTTGAGATACGAAATCTTTGAGCCTTCGGAAGCGCTGGCGGGTGGAGAAATTCTTTCATTGGAAGAAAAATTTCTGGCCGGAGAAGGACAAAATATTACGCCGGCGCGTTTTGCCACTACGACTATCGATTACGAACAAGTAGCGAGGCAAGTAAAAGAAGATTTAAAGAAAGCGGCTAAAATTTTAAATATCCGGGGATACGCCAGAATTGATGCATTTGTCCGTATCTTTGCCAATCAGCGGGTAGAAACTATTATAATTGAAGTAAATTCCTTACCTGGCATGACTCCGGCCACCTGTATCTTTCATCAGTCGGCCATCAATGGATATAAGCCTTACGATTTTATTGATCAAATAATGACTTTTGGCTTTGCCGATAAAAAGACAATTACGACATGAGTAAAATAAAAAAATTTTTTTACGAATCTTTTCTCTTTATGACCAGTTGGATATTCCTCCGGAATCTGGCGGGCATGGTGGTTACTGTAATGGTAGTTTTTCTATTGACCTTTTGGTGGATGGATTGTTATACCCGACACGGAAAAACTTACGCGGTGCAGGATTTTTCCGGACTGACGCTACCCGAGGCCAAGAAGTTAGCCAAAAAGCAGAACTTTTCCATCATCGTCAACGACTCCCTTTTTCTACCCGGACAGCCGGCTAACACGGTACTCTCTCAGACGCCATTGGCCAATTCTCAAGTAAAGAAAAATCGAAAAATCTACCTCACCGTTACCAAAGCCATCGCTGACGCAGTAGAAATTCCAGGACTCACGGGAGGAAACGACGAACTGTATACTTATAAGAAAAAACTGAGTCGCCTAAAAGTAAATACTAAAATAAAAGCACGACGTTTTGACAATACGGTAGAACCTAATACCATTCTGGAAGTTTATTATAATGATAAAAATATTACGGACCAACTACGGGACGGGTTTAAGGTAGATAAAGGAAGTACCGTAGAGGTCGTCATTACAGAACGAAAAGGAGGCCAGGTGCCGATCCCGGAATTGGTTTGTATGCAGTTTAATGAAGCTGAGTTTTTGGTGGGTAATTTTGAATTAAATATTGGTTCGATTATTAAAGATGCGACGGTGACGGACGAGAACAATGCGTACGTTTGGCGACAGGTACCCGCATTTACGGAAAGCCGGCGATTGTCGATCGGTAGTTCGGTGGATATTTATTTGACGCAGTATAAACCGGATGATTGCTTGTAGGTGTTGAGGCGCTTTGCTGGTTGAGTAAATAATTAAAAATAAACTATTTAAAAAATTTATAAGATGGATATTGATATTAAAGAATTAAAAGAAAGACTGGATAGTGGAGAAGCGTTTATTTTCATTGACGTGCGGGAGCCGCATGAGTACGAGGAGTTTAATCTCGGGGCAAAATTAATTCCACTGGGTAGCATTATGACGGCGCTGGATGATCTAGAAGATAAGAAGGACCAGGAGATTATTGTACATTGTCGTTCCGGCGCGCGTAGTGGCCAGGCGCAACAATTGCTGACCCATCAGTTTGGTTTTAAGAATGTCCGGAATCTGACGGGAGGAGTGTTAGCCTGGATTGATGCTTACGGGAGGTAGGCTTTGAGTTGTTGAGTTTTGAGTTGTTGAGTTTTGAGTTGTTGAGTTTTGAGTTGTTGAGTTTTGAGTTTTGAGTTTTGAGTTTTGAGTAAAATATCTTAAAAGCCCTAAATCTGTTTTCGATTGGAACCGTTCAATAATCTGTGTTTTTTTCTGCGTTCGCATTTCGTAAAAAGAGACTGATTAACAATTAATTATAAAAACAATATTTAATTATGTAAATTAACCTAATTGCTTAGACACACTTAATTGAACACCCCCTTTCGATTCAACAATTCAACACTCCAGCCGCCCTACTCTTCTTCCAGTAATTTCAGGTAGCCTTTTACCTTTTCGTTGGGTACGGCAATGGCGAGGTGATAGTGTTGTAGTATCCATTTGCCATTGGCATCTTTTTCCAGTACCCCAGATCCTCGACAGACGTCCATCCAGGTGTCGAGTGTTTCGTTAAACCAGGCGACGTCTCCTTTTTTGCTATAATAAATTTTCCGCTCCAGCGGTTGAAAAGCCCAGGCGGTATCCCGCTCAAAATATTTGAGGGCAAAGGATTTAAATTCATTTTTAGTCCATCGCTCGGAGGCATCGGTTCCGAGGTAAATAGACGCAGGTCCGAGGGTGTTAAAGAAAACTATTTCGTCACCCGTAGCGGCCGCATGGTGCCAGTTATCCATTAATTGATTAATCACCCGGTCACGAGGATCGGTGATCTTGGTAGGGCAATTCTCCCGGCGGCGTGTATCGATCAGGTGTTTGATTTTCCAACCATTTAACTGGTTTACCAAAGTAAAAGAATTAACGCCGCAGTGACTCAATTTATCTCCTAAATAAAAAGTATAATCGGTCCAGACCGTTGCCAGGTTTCCGTCTTTTCTAATTTTGTAAGACCCTATTTTTTCGTCCCATTGTGCGTCGTGCGGAGTCCCTACGGCGGTAACAAAATCCAGTAAACTTCCCTGCTTTACAGTCACTTTTCCATCCTTATTCGTGAGGATTGTTTCCATAAAAACATCTGGCATAAAAGCCGTACGAACTGCGGTGGAATCACCAGCACGCATTCCATCAAAAAGCTGATAAATCGGTTTTAAAATCTCGGCATCCTGAGCACCTAAAAAAATGGGAAACAAGAGCAACAAGAGGAAAGAAAGTATTGATTTAGTCATCGTTTTTTAATGATTTTTTTTTTTAAATTAAGGTTAAGAATCATTAAGTTAGGAAAAAAAATTATTTTTTTATTAAAAAATATGTTTATGTTACTGATTCTTAGTACTTTTGCGGCGTTTTTATAAAAATTAGTAACAAAAGACTGTTACTAATGTACAACTATCCTAACCTTTACCTACTACTTACCTAGCTAACTTCAAAAGCTATTTCGTAACTGTACTGAATCAAAACAATTTTAGAGGAATAAGAAAGAAGCGCATCAAAAAAGATTAAGTAACGTATTAGGTAACGAAGGGCCGTAAAAGTGCGGTTCAAAACTTGATTTTACTCCGTAATCAATCGCATTTTCAAATTAAAAAATTACCATAATCACCTTTACATTCAATCTTGTTTTCAATGGTGGTAATTTTTAATTATAAATTCATTTTTTAAATCACTAAATATTCTCTTGTAATGTTAAAAAAACAATTTTCGAAATCCAAGCCAACCTGTAAAATTACCTTCAGCTTACCTAAAGAAGCGGTAGCAAAAGGTAAAAGTG
>CALLLR010000029.1 GCA_938008185.1 uncultured Saprospiraceae bacterium | reverse complement strand
ACTTTTAAATCGCTGTGGGAGAAAATTAGAGGTATTTTCTATCTCTTACCAACTATGTCAATGAACGCAATTTATCGTTTCATTATAAAACGAAGGCAGGTGGAAATGCCTGCTTTAGAATGATTTTATATAAGTTTTTTTTCAAAGCGAGAATCGTTGCAGTTAGTTCAAATATATAATTAAACTATTATTTTCATAATTAGTTGCTAATCAGTTCATTAGTTAACTGGCCTCTTTTTTCGCAATGCTTGCGCAACAAAAAAACACAGATTATTGAATAGTCCCTACGCAATGTTAATATAACAAAAAACACAGATTATTGAACGGTCCCCTTCGTCCCATACTTAGTTATTTTTTATTAACTCAACAATTCAACAATTCAACGATTCAACGATTCAACATTTCAACCAGCGCAGCACCTCCACATCTCAACAATTTCGTATCTTTCCAAAAAAAACAATGCCTAAATCAATCACCCTTATCGGCGCCGGAATTATGAGTGCCACCCTCGGTGTATTTATCAAAAAATTAATGCCCGATGCCCAACTGACCATTTACGAACGACTGGATCGGGTGGGCGCAGAAAGTTCCGATGCCTGGAACAATGCCGGCACGGGACACTCCGCTTTTTGTGAACTGAACTATACGCCGGATCGGGCAGACGGAAGTATTGATATTTCCAAAGCCTTAAAAATTTCGGAGAGTTTTGAAATATCCAAACAATTTTGGTCTTACCTGAAAACAAACGGTGATCTGAAAGGGGAGGCGGCTTTTATCAACGACATTCCGCATATGAGCTTCGTTTGGGGCGATGGCAATGTAGAATTTTTGCGCAAGCGCTATAACGCACTAAACCAATATCCGATCTTTGCCGATATGTTGTACTCCTGTGATTATGAAGAAATGAAAGCGTGGATGCCACTAATCATGGCGGATCGGGATACGGAACAATCGATTGCTGCTACGCGAATGGCGATTGGTACCGACGTAAATTTTGGGGCCATTACCCGGGGCATGATCGAATATCTGGAAAGTTGCGAAGGGGTAGCATTGAAACTGGGTACCGAAATAAAAGATATTGATCGCGCGGGTGACGGCTGGGAAGTAGCAGTAAAAGATATGAAAACAGGTACCGGAAGCTCCGCTAAATTTGACTTTGTTTTTATTGGCGCGGGTGGTGGTGCTTTACCATTACTGGAAAAAAGTGGTATTCCGGAAGCCCGTGGTTATGGAGGTTTTCCGGTCGGTGGCCAGTGGTTAAAATGTACCAATCCGGAAGTGGTGAAATACCATCAGGCCAAAGTCTACGGAAAAGCGGAAGAAGGCGCGCCGCCCATGTCGGTTCCGCATTTGGATACTCGGATGCTGGACGGAAAACGCTCGTTGCTTTTCGGCCCGTACGCTGGATTTTCTACTAAATTTTTAAAAAATGGTTCGTATCTGGATTTGCCACTATCGCTCGAAGTACACAATATCTGGCCCATGTTATCGGCGGGTATTCACAATATCCGTCTGACCAAATACCTGATCGAACAGGTTGTCCAATCGCCCGAAGAACGGTTTGCGGCTTTGCAAAAATATTATCCTTCTGCCCGGATGGAAGACTGGGAGCTGGCCATTGCCGGACAACGCGTTCAGATCATCAAAAAAGACAAAGAAGAGGGTGGGGTGCTGAAATTCGGGACGGAGATTGTGACAGATGCGTCGTTGAGTTTGGCGGCGTTACTGGGTGCTTCGCCGGGTGCATCCACTTCCGTAGGTATTATGCTGGATGTGCTGGCTAAATGTTTTCCCAACGAGATAAAAACGGAGGCTTGGCAGCAGCAATTGAAAGCGATGATTCCGAGTTACGGAAAATCTTTGATTAAAGACGGGGAGTTGTTAGGAAAGGTGCGAAAGGAAACGACGCGGGTACTGGGGCTGGAGTCGCGGGAGGAGGAGTGGCGGTAGGATGAGATATGTTGAGCCTTACCTGGCTGATTATCAATAAAATAACGGATTAAGTATTATTAAAAAAAGTAAAAAGAACTCCGTATTTTACACGTGTTGGAATTTTAAAATTAAACACGTATTTTTATAATAAAATTTATTATGAATACGAAATTAACATTGACGATTGAAAAAGAGGTAATTCAGGTTGCAAAAGAATATGCAAAAGGAAAAGGTCAGAGTTTATCTGAACTTGTTGAGAATTATTTTAGGTTAATAACTAATGAAAGGAGACCTTTAAAATCTACGGAATTATCACCTAGAATTAAAAGATTGCGTGGAATTATCAAAGCTGATAAAGACTTAAATTACAAACAAATATTAACGGAAGAATTACTAAAGAAATATGGCAAATAAAATATTTATTGACTCCGATGTCGTAATTGATTTCTTTACTGATCGTGCACCCTTTGCTAATCCTGCCAGTGAAATTTTTGAGTTAAATGAACAAGGTAAAATTCAACTGTACCTTTCTGCTGCTAGTATAAATAACATTTATTACATTGTGAGGAGATTTCTAGGTCATAAAAGTACACTAAAAGTAGTTGAAGAGTTAGTAGAAATGACAGAAATAGTGGGTACCTCAAAAAAAGAAATTTTACAAGCCTTAAAGAACGATTTTAAAGATTTTGAAGATTCTATTCAATATTCATGTGCCTTGACTATTAAAGGATTAGAAGTTATTCTGACGAGAAATATTAAAGATTACAAAAATTCAGAAATAGCCGTTTTTACACCAGAAAATTATTTGAAGACTAAAAATGAATAGCATTAATAAATTTTTCAGGGTTAGTTAGGGAGTGTTGAATTTAATAATCCAGGTATTAATCCTAAGCAAAAAATAATTACATTGACCCTCCATATTCTTAATGTTTCTTAAAATTGTAGGTAGCCTTTTAGTAGATTTGACAAACATGAAATTAAAGAGATTCCTACAAGTATTCGGCGCCATAGCGGTTCTTTTCACTTTTCTACCGTATATCCCAATTGACTATTGGTGGATTAGGGTTTTTGATTTTCCGCATTTCCAGTTGACGCTGCTGACTTTAACGGCTCTTCTTGCCTATTTTATCAGGTTCGACATCAAATCAAAAAATGATTATGCTTTTGTGGTGGTGTTAATTGGCTGTTTTTTGTTTCAGGCTTCTAAAATTTACCCCTATACTCGACTTGCTGATTTTGAAGTAAAAATGAATACGCAGTCTATCGCTGATAGAACCCTCAGGATTTTTACGGCTAATGTGTTACAAAAAAACAAGAATGCCCAAAAACTACTGGCAGAAATCAAACGCTATGATGCGGATATTATGCTGTTTACCGAGACGAATCGGCGATGGCAAAATGATATTTTACCTACCGTAAATACAAACTACAAATACCGCAAAGAGATTCCGCTGGACAACACCTACGGTATGCTATTGTATTCTAAATTTCCGCTGATACATCCACAAGTAAAGTTCATCGTTGATGATAGTATTCCCTCCATTCATGCGCTGGTAAGAATACCTTCGGGCGATACCGTTCAAATTTATGGTATTCATCCGACTCCACCTGTACCGACGCATAACATGAGTTCGACCGACCGGGATGCTGAAATGATGAAGATCGCTTTAAAGTCTCTGGACGCAAAATATCCGGTAATTGTCGTAGGTGATTTTAACGATGTGGCCTGGTCGGAATCTACTTCTTTATTTCAAAGTGTCAGTGGTTTACTGGACATCAGAAAAGGTCGTGGCTTTTTTAACACTTACAACGCAAAATCATTGATTTTCCGCTGGCCACTGGATCACATCTTTGTATCAGAACATTTTAGGGTTATTAAAATAGAATTAGGGAATGATATTGAATCTGATCATTTCCCCATTTTTGTTAATCTCAGTTTTGAACCGGACGGCGCTGCTACCCAGAAATCAAATCCTCCAACGGAAGAACAACTGGAAAGTGCAAGAGAACAAATTAAAGATGAAAAGGAGCAGGAACGAGAATGAAAGACTATTCTAATCAAAACTTCACCCCAACCCCCAAATAAAAACTCCGCCCGTTCGAAGGCAAAATTCCCGGCCCCGGATAGCCCGTCGCCCGTCTTGTAAAATAAGCTCGGTCACTCAAATTATTAACGCCCGTTTCCAGTCTCAGGGCCTTCCATTCGTAAGAAAAAGAAAGATCCATCACCGCGTAGGCCGGAATCAATCCCTCGATGGCAATCGGACTGAAGATAGCGTTGGTCGCATCCGAAAAATGTTCGGCCGTATAACTGTACTGGTACGCTGCTTTAAGTTTTTTCCAGCGAAAATTAATGCCGGTTTTAAAAATAAAAGGAGGGACCAGTTCCACGTCGTTTCCTTCAATGCCGGGTTCCTGTGAGTTTTTATAAGTGGCGCTGGTAAAGGATAAATTGGTAAAAATACTTACGTCGATTTCTTTACTATTTGGTTTGAAAAAATCGTATATCTGCCATTCTAATAAAGACTCAAAGCCAAAAATATCGGCATCGGCTACGTTGGTTCTGAAACGAATAATTTTGTCCACCTGGCCATTAAAAACCTCATTGGGTACTCTTTTTAAGATGGCGCCAATTCGATCTTTATAAGACAAGTAAAAAACACTCAAATCATAATCAAAATACTTCCCAATTTTGCCTCTGGCGCCGAGATCCAAATTAAATCCTTTTTCATCTTTCAGGTTTTCGTCCACCACCAGACTGCCTACGTTGACCCGTATATCATTAAAATTTAACGCTCGATAATTTTGCGAAAAATTGGTGTAAAATTCCGTCTGCTCATTAAATTTATAACTACTACCTATCCCGAAAAACACAAATTGGCGGGCGTTGCTTTTGGTTTCATCAAATCGCTCCTGAAAAATAATATTACCGGCTAAATCTTTGGTGATTTGCGTATAATAACCTTCGGCTTCCGTTCGAATCCATTCGTATCGCAGCCCCGGAGTAACGCTCCATTTTTCTGAGAAATTAAAAACATTTTCCGCAAAAAAACTGATATTCTTACTTGGTAAGTCAAAGTCAGATCCTTCCAGATTTTCGGGATTTAAATAAGCAAAATTAGGTTGGTCGGTCGCATCGCCTTCTCCCTGACGTCGGAGGGTTTGCCCTGCGTAATAGCGACCACCGACAAGCAAGGTACTCGGTTGTCCAAAGGTGGTATACTGCCAAAAAAAGCGGGTTTCATTTCCCCAGTTGTTAAATTCATCACTCAGAAAATCCCGGTTATCCAGAAAGTCTATTTGGGTAATATTTCCCAGATTTCCGATCGCATCTCTACTACCAACCAATCCAAAAAACTGACTATTGACCCGGATTTTTTCGGTGGCTTTGTATTGAAATTTTAGCGCAAATAAATTCCAGTCTACCGCAAACCAGTTCCGGGTACGATTGGATTGTCGCGGGTTGTCGGCAAACTGGGCATCGGTCAGTCCGCCGGGCTGCTGCGCGAGATAATTAGTGTGCGTATATTCGGGGCGAATAGAAAATTTATTGGAAACTTGAATGTTGGCACTGAGGTAAGCCGTATGCTGCTCCAATCCCGAATTGGGTCGCCAGCCGTCACTGCGTTTATACTGATAAGCGCCGTAATAATTTATTTTTCCAACGGTTCCACCCACACTGTTAAAAGAAGAAAATAATCCGAACGAGCCCACGGTCTGCATGGTTTCTACTGCCAGTTTTTTATCCTTTGGCCCTTCCTTAAATTTAAAATTCAACATGCCTCCAAACTGTGTTCCATACTGCAACGAAGCCGCTCCTCGCACCACCTCAATTCGCTCAATAGCCTGAACGGGCGGAGTGTAATAACTTTCGGGATATCCCAGGGCATCGGCGCTGATATCGTAGCCGTTTTGACGGGTATTAAAATTGGCGTTTCGACTCGGACTGAGGCCCCGACCACCGATTCCCAGCTGAATGCCCGCACCGTCACTTTCCCAGATGTTGAGTCCCGAAACTTTGGCGTAGACTTGTCGGCTGTTGTTGGTCGCTTTGTTGACGGTGAGTTTGGATAGTTGAATTAATTCATTTTTTTTGGAGGCGTAGATCGCATTATTTTCCACTTGTCGAAGCCGTTGAATTCCGGGTGCTTGACCGCGGTTGTCGGTTACGTTG
>CALLLR010000028.1 GCA_938008185.1 uncultured Saprospiraceae bacterium | reverse complement strand
CCGGGCTACGGTACCCTTTTGCTTTTTCCACCATTATCCGGTGTGCCCCTCTTCTACTCTCTAACAATGGCATTCCATTTAACCAGAACATCAAAAACCCCACCATGGCAGCCACCGTCAAGCTTCCCGTCAATCGATCCCTGCGCTCGGAAAAGATAGCAGTTACACTTACCAGACTTCCACCCCAGTACGCAATGGCCACGGCAATGGCCGCGCGGTATCCGGCGGCACCAAATTGATTGTATCCGGCAAACATGATAAAAGCAAACAAACCGAAAAAGGCTAACACAAAATGCGTCACTACCAACGAACGCACGGTCGCCCGGTAAGGATAATTTTTTTGAAAATAAAATAAGACATGCCGGCCAATCATCAACGCCAGAATGATTTGTAAAACCCCCGTCCCACAAACCAGTGCACCTAATAACCAGCCAACGTAAATTGTAGCCAACTCTTCCCGCCTTCTCAATTTTTTAAAAGTATCCCATAATGCCGATGGTAAAAAGGCCAGCCACGGCAAATACGCCAATAAATTATAAACTATAAAATGCCCCACGTCACCGTTCGGCCAGGCCATTAGCAGTCCGGGAGTTTCCCATTCTAATCCTCCCGATAATAATACGATGATAACGGTCCCTACAACGGGAACGAAGAAAATAGGTTTTAGAATATTTTTTCCATTTTTATGAAAAATTCCGTAGAACAAAAGGATCGTTCCAGTCCATAAAAACATCGGAACAGGCGCAAAATAACAACCCAGAAAAAAAGGTAAATTCGAACGAAAGGACCACTCGATTTGTGGTTGTTTGAGGTAATAAATCAACCCCAAAATTTGAAAAGTCTGGGCCGCAATTAACCAAGCATCCACACCTACTAATTTACCAAAAGATAAGAGTAAAAATGAGCAGGCAGCGACGAGCGAAGCCATTCGCGCGGCAGGTTCACTAAAAATCCGACGTCCCAGAAAGTATAACCCGCCCAAGATCAGCAATACTGCGATGGTAGCAGGAATTCTCAGAAGGATGGAAGAAAGTGGTACCTGTCCGTAAATCTGTTTCAGGAGACGAAAAGGTAAGGGCGCGATGGTGACTCCTTCGGCAGGAGTTGATTGTACGACGGAGAGCAGCGCTACTTCTCCTCCCTGCCAAAAGCTTGCTATATCATTGTAAACCAATAGATTAACGACCGTAATAAAGATGACCAGTGTAATGATAAAGCGACTACGCGATTGTTTTTTTTCCACGGTACAAAGGTAATTATTTTTGTTTAACAGGCTGGAAAGGAATTCGTACCTTTACGTTAGTTTTACAAAATAAATCATATTCTTGACTTTAAAATCTAAAAACAGACAAAGGGAGATTCTCGCAAAATCAGCTCGATTATTTAGAAAGAAGGGATACGCAGCTACCTCTATCAGAGACATTGCCGATGCGGTCGGAATGAAATCAGCCAGCCTTTATAATCATATAAAAAGTAAGCAGGAAATCTTGCGAGCCCTTTTACTACCCATTGCAAAAATTTATGTGACCAGTATTAATCAGGTAAATGAAAACAGCTTACCTGCCATTGAAAAGCTGGAACAAATCATTCGCGATCAGATCAGGATCACAATAGAAAATCCGGATGCAGTTTCGCTCGTCCCCGACCAGTGGGTGTTTTTAGAAAATGATGATAAAGACGCAGAAGATGCCAAAACTGCCTACAACGATTACATCGAATTACGCAATTATTACGAACAGTTATTTATCAAAATTTTTCAGGAGGCTATTGACGAAGGAGCTTTAAAATCAGTACATATTGAGATTGCGTGCTTTAGTATTCTATCAACTTTACGAAGGTTGTATTCCTGGTATGCGCGGCATCGAACCATCGATCAAGCTGTATTAGAAAAAGAATTGATTATGAATCTATTAGGTGGACTACGAAAATAAATCGTTTACCAAGATTATTCTGTTTACATTTTTTTAGACAGTCGAGTAACGATTCACCGCCTCAAATTTTATTAGAAAATACAGTTTACAACGATAAAACCTGTATTTTAGACATCCTGGCGTTATTTGACCAAATAATACTAACGTTTTGTTTATAATTCCTTACTTTGGGTTTGAAGTAGTATTATTCAATTATGCGTACTAATCAACATCTGAGCGCTATCCAAAAATTAGAGGAAATCTATGATTTATCCTTTGGCTACCTCTATACGCAAGGATTTATCTTTTGCGGAGATAAAAATCTGACAAAAGACGCTATTCAGGAATTATTTTTAGAATTATGTGAAAAGCCTCACCTCATCGAGGGTATTAAAAGTCCGCAAACCTATCTGCTCATTGCGCTCAAAAGAAAAATTTTAAAGTCAAAGAAAAAAAATCAACTTGCTACTACTCCGCTCAATCTTACTGATCAAACAAAAACACTTTCTTACGAAGAATTACTCATTAGATCCCAAGAGAACAGTGACCTCCAATTAAATATTCAAAATGCTTTAGCCAGCCTTTCTCCCACCCAGCGAAAAGTACTCAAACTTAGATTTTACCAAGGTTTATCTTACGAAGAAATTGCCAGTGCAACGAATACTTCTAAAAGAACGGTCTATAATCAGATTCACGAAGCCATTAAACGTATTCGAAAGTATGTTCTGTTTGGATTCGTTTTAACCTATATGATTTCGTAAAATCACTAAAAAGTAGAACCTTATCATTATTTTTCTTTTTTTTATGGTAAAAATCAGAACAATTCTACTCTATAATAGTAGACAGGTAATTTACGCTATTTAAAAAGGTCGCCTGTTTAAAATACAAACAAAAGGAAGTACCTAATTTTTTGCACATGAAGAATAACTTAATGACCGCCGAGCAGTATGCCTCCAACGTAAGCTTTCAAGCTTATTGCTTAAAAACAGACGAGGAGGCAATCGAATACTGGACAAATTATTTGGTAAAAAACCCTGATCAAGTGTTCAATATTAATGAGGCTAAAAAAATCGTAGAATTTTTAACGCTACAAATCTCCGAAAAAGAAATAATGGCTGAAAAAGCAAAAATAAAGCCTCACTTCAATCAAATAGTTACTAAAAACAGAGAAAAAACAGCTTCGAATCATAAATTTAATTCTTGGTACCCTACCACTGGAGTTGCCGCGGTTGGTCTGTTATTGGTAATCGCAGGATTTTTCTTCTGGCCCAGATACTATACAACAGAAACAGTAGACTATATGACCCAAACTTTTGCGGTTCCTACAAAAGTTGAACTCTCGGATGGTTCCAGTGTATTTTTAACCGCCAACTCCTCCATCAAACACAAAGCGAAATGGGAAACAGCCGACAACCGCGAAATATGGTTGACGGGAAAAGCTTTTTTTGAGGTCCGTAAAAATCCACTTGCCGGTCGACAAGCATTTATCGTGCACACCAAAAAGGGACAGGTCGAAGTTTTAGGGACTTCCTTTACCGTTGATGAACAAAAAGAAAATTTTGAGATTGTTTTGGAAACAGGCAAATTAGCATTTCACGATCACCAACAAAAATCTATCCTACTAGATCCAGGCGAAAAACTTTATTATCAAAACGGTCAATTAGCAAAAGAGAAAGTAAATGCCGCCCACTATTCAATCTGGAAAGAAGAACAATTGGTATTTGAGGATACTCCCGTCAGTGAAATTGTCGCCGTACTGGAAGCATCTTTTAATTTGAATATAAAAGTTAAAAATCAAAAACTTCTCAAAAGAAAAGTGACCGCCTCTATCCCAAAAAATGATCCAGAGCTATTATTACAAGCATTATCAGAAATTTACGATATCCGGATCATTCGATCTAACGAGGAAATTATATTGAAATAAATCAAGACAAAATTTATATGCAACCAAAAATTACACAAAATCTCGTAAAGTTTTTTAAAAAATTATGGATATGCACTTTTTGTATACTACTGACACTGACCTCCGTTCAAAGTCAGAGTCCAAAAGTTTTTACCAAAGCAAAAAGCTCTAATGTCCTGGATCATCTAACCGAAGTATACGATGTCAATTTTGTTTATGATATAAAACAAGTAGACGGAATATTGATTGATAGCTTTGTTAGTACCACCAACAATCTGAAACAAGATCTTGTCCAGTTAACCAGATATGGAGCGCTGACTTTCAAAAAACTTAATGACGAAACCTATGTCATTAAATTAAAAGAAGCAAAGACTGCTACAACTCCTGAACCAGCAGTTATAAAAGAAAAAAATATAGAAGTTTCTGGTAAAGTACTAGATGCTAAAACTAAAGAAGAGTTAATCGGGGTAAATATTATGGCTTCCTCTACGCTGGGTACGGTCACCGGAATTGATGGCGGTTTTTCTATTTCCGTTCCCGAAGAATCTGTCTTGACCTTCACCTATATTGGTTACCAAAAAAAGGAAGTTAAAGTAAACGGCAAGACTACACTCAACGTCTTCCTGGATAGTGATACCGAATTACTGGACGAGGTGGTGGTTATTGGATATGGTTCTCAAAAACGCAGTGACGTAACGGGTTCTCTGTCTTCTATCTCCGCCGAAGAAATCAAGCAGTCGGCCACCACTGGTTTGGATGCGGCCATGCAAGGACGTTCCGCAGGCGTTTATGTCACCCAAAATAGTGGTGCACCGGGTGGTGGCGTATCTGTCAGAATCCGGGGTACCAGTTCTACCCTGGCTTCGGAACCACTTTACGTGATTGACGGAATTCCGGTCATCAACGATAACGCTGGTACTTCCACAACCTTCGAAGCAGATGGAGGTGGACAAAATGCCAACGCACTGACTACCATAAATCCCAACGATATTGAATCCATCGAAATCTTAAAAGATGCTTCGGCCACCGCTATCTATGGTGCCCGGGCCGCTAACGGTGTCGTTCTCATTACCACCATCAAAGGGGAAGAAGGCACCTCCAGAATCTCTTATGATACCTATTACGGATTTCAGCAACTTTATAAAAAAGTGGGCGTCATGAACCTCAGAGAATACGCTCAGTATATTAATGAAACAGGAATCGGTACCATCGAAGAATTTGAAAATCTGGATCTGCTGGGAGAAGGAACCGACTGGCAAGATGAAATATTCAGAACTGCCTCCATGTACAATCACCAGCTTTCGATATCTGGTGGTAATAAAAAATCAACTTTTTCACTCTCCGGAGGACTACACCACAAGGACGGAATTGTACGAGGCTCTAATTTTGATCGCTATTCTTTAAAGTTAAATGCTACTCATAAATTTACCAACCGTATTCATATGGGTGGCAACATCAATGTCGCCAGAACACGAGAGAACATTACTTTTAACGACGCAAGTGGTGGTGTCATCTATACTGCCCTGCTAACCCCGCCCATGATCCCGGCCAGAAATCTGGATGGATCGTTTGGAGTACCTCCCAGCCGAGATGTAATTATCACTTTTGATAATCCACTCGCCAACGCACTGGAGACGGATGATGTCAACCGAAAAAGCAGAGTACTCGCCAGTGTTTTTGGGGAAATAAATATTTTTTCCTGGTTGAAATACCGAACAGAATTGGCAACCGATATTCTTTACACCAATCACAATACTTTTCTATCCGCTTTCGAAAGGGGTTCTCAATTCAGAAATTCCAGAGTTCGAAGATTTAATGCTAACAGTTTTTTCTGGATTAATAAGCATCTGCTAACTTTTGATAAAAAATTCAATGATCATAGTTTTAATCTACTGGTTGGAATGGAAGCACAAGAAGGCAAATACGAATTTTTAAATGCCTCCCGAGAGAACCTTCCTAATAATCAGTTACGAGAATTATCCCTCGGAGATGCCAGCACTCAACTCGTTAACGGTGGTGCCGGACACTGGGCCTTGCTTTCCTACCTGGGGCGATTGAATTATAATTATCAGGATAAATATTTATTAACTTCTACTTTTAGAATTGATGGGTCTTCCAGATTTGGTCCCAGCAACAAGTACGGTTATTTCCCATCCTTTGCACTAGCATGGCGAGCCTCTAACGAAGACTTTCTAAAATCCTTCGAGCCTTTATCTAACCTCAAATTCAGAATTGGGTACGGATCAGTTGGCAACCAGGAAATTGGATTGTATTCTTTTGCCACTACCCTGCGGTCTGTTGATGTAGTCATTGCGGACGAACTGACTACTGGGTTCGCACCCGATAATATTTCGAATCCAGAGGTAAAGTGGGAGAGTTCCGTACAAGTTGATTTTGGTATTGACGCTGGATTTTTTAACAATCGACTGGAAGTCATTCTGGATATTTATAATAAAGATTCCAGGGATATGTTGCTACCCGCTATTCTTCCCAGAACGGCCGGTTCGCTCAATCCGCCATTTGTCAATATTGGTAAAATGAATAACCGTGGATTTGAGATAACGCTAAACACCCAAAATACGACCGGTGCTTTTGATTGGAGAACTTCGATGAATTATTCGGTCAACCGAAATAAAGTGGTAGATCTGGGATCCACCGGGGCGCTTATCGGAATTATTCAACGAATTCCCATTACCCGTACCGAAGAGGGCCGTTCCATCGGAGAATATTACGGACATCAGGTAGACGGTATCTTTGGTTCTTTAGCAGAAATTGCCGAGAGTCCTTTCCAGGAAACAGGAACCCGACCGGGAGATATTAAGTTTAAAGATTTAGATAATAACGGGGTCATTGACGACGGGGACAAAACATTTATTGGAAATCCAAATCCGGACTTTACCTTTAATATGATCAATGAACTTAGTTATAAAAACTTTGATTTCAATATATTTTTCAGAGTGGTTTACGGGAATGAAGTTTTTAATGCCTTGAAGCGGGACCTGACCGGAACTGCTGGCTGGCTAAATCAGTCCAAAGACGTAATTGATCGTTGGACTGCTGATAATCCAGACGGAACCAACCCTAGATCTAACGGCAATGATCCCAATATTAACCGGCGAGTGTCTGATCGTTTTGTAGAAGATGGGTCTTATATCAGACTACAAAATATTTCACTAGGGTATACCATTCCTAAAACAATTATCGAGAGTATGAAAATTCAAAGTATGCGTTTTTACGTAAGTGCCCAAAATCTACTGACAATCTCTGGTTATTCCGGTTTTGATCCGGAGATTGGTTCTTTTAATCAAAACCCATTGATAAATGGTGTAGATAACGGTCGCTTCCCAGTTGCCCGGTCCTACACTTTTGGATTAAATGTAAATTTTTAAAAAATGAAAAATATAACAACCATCAACCTTCTCCTTTTGATGTTAACTTTCACTGCTTGTAGTGATTTAATTGAGAAAGAACCGTTAGACCAATTGATTGAAGATAATTACTACCAATCAGCCGATGATGCCATACGAGCTATTACGGCTTGTTACGCACCGATTCAAGGCACCAACTGGTACGGCAAAAGCTGGATGATGACGGAAATTCCGGGAGACAATGCGACGACCGGTGGAAACGATCCGGACTTTCTCACCATTGACAATTTTACCATCAACGGTGATAATGTGCCCAACGCAGAATTTTGGGCCGAACATTACGTGGTCATTGCCCGGGCCAATCAAGCACTGGATAAAATTCCCGATATCAACATGGAAGAAGCTACCAAGTCCGCCATTTTGGGAGAAGCTAAATTCCTAAGAGCATTCAGTTATTTTGATTTGGTGAGAATGTACGGGGGTGTCCCTCTGGTGACAGAGGTGCAGGACATTTACTCAGATTTCAGTATACCGCGGGCTACCGTTGAGCAAGTTTATGATCTTATCATAGCTGATCTGGAAGACGGAATTGCCACCTTACCAGCAGAAAGAAATAGTGCCGAAGCCGGACGCGCTACCTCAGGTGCCGCTAAGGCATTACTGACTAAAGTATATCTAACCAACCAAAATTATGCAGGAGCAATGGAACTCGCCAGAGAAATTATTGCCTCTGGTCACTACCGGTTAATGGATACGTTTGACGAAAACTGGCTAAAAGAAACCAGCGATAATAACGAGGAGTCTATCTTTCAAGTACAGTATACTGGCTGTGGTCCCGGCGGAACCGGAAATGCACTGCAGGCATTTTTTGCTCCTTTCGGTCAGGGCATTACCAAAAATTCCGATGGCTGGGGATCGCAAACAGCGACCAGTGGGCAAGCAGATAATCCGGGTACTACCATTCGGGATGCTTTCGAGGAAGATGATTTACGACAGTATCATACTATTATGACACCCGGCACTTTTTATCCGATGATCAACCCAGAAGACGGTGGATTTACCTATCCACCTACCAGACAAATTTCCCGTACGGGTATTAGCATTAAAAAATATGTTATTGGTGGTGGACCCGACGTGTGTTTTATGAGTTCTCCCCAAAATGTTCACGTGATTCGCTACGCCGATGTATTGTTGTCATTAGCAGAAGCATCCTGTGCTATGGGTGGAGGGATTAGTATTACACCGGATGTTTTAGAAGCCTTTAATGCCGTCAGACTGAGAGCTGGCTTAGAACCGGTAACATCGGTTACAACCGAATTGGTTTTTCAGGAACGGAGAGTAGAATTTGCTTTTGAAAACCAGCGATGGTTCGATTTACTACGATCAGGTAATGCCATCGAAACCCTCCGACTACACGGAAAAGCACTTGACGAACATAATTTATTGTTCCCAATCCCTAACGAAGAATTAGCCGTAAACAAAAATCTTATACAAAATCCTGGATACTAATTATGAAAAATATACTTTTTTGCCTAGCGGTACTTAGCTTACTTGCTTGGTCTTCCTGTAATAAATACGAAGAACCCTCAATTTTTACTATCTCTCCAGTCAAAGGGCCGGTAGAGACTTTAATTACCATCGAAGGAAGCAATTTTGAAGACATCACATCTTTAAATTTTAATGACGGGGTACCCGCAAATTTTAATCCGTCCTATGGTGCTGAAAATGCCGTATTATTCAGAGTGCCACTAAATGCACCCGTAGGAGATAATATAATCACCATTGAAACTAAAGGCGGTACCGTTACTACAGAATTTAAAGTGACCCTGGACGCACCTAAGCTTACTTCTTTTTATCCTGTATCGGGAGAAGTAGGTGGAACGGTTACTTTTTTAGGTGAAAACTTTTTTGAACCCATCGAGGTATTATTTTTTGATAGTATTGCTGCTCCGATTCTATTTTTATCACCCGACTCTATGGTCGTAGAAATTCCAGAAGGTGTTGAAAAAGGATTTTTAAAAATAAAAGCCAACGGTGGAGATATCTCTACGAACATACAATTTTTTACCGTTACCAATATATTGGTGAATAATTTTGACGGGGAAGGAATACGTGCTGAAACAAACAATTGGTTGTTTTACGGAAGCATTCTTCAAAATAGCGCAAGTACTGCCGTCCGTAGCTCCAATCCTGCTCCGATTGACAATAATTTTCTAAAACTTTCCGGCGTTGATCCCGGATCCGTATGGATTGGGGGAACAGAATCACACGCCTGGGATATCAATGACTTTGACGTTTTCCCAATTGAGTCTGACTTGACCAATACTTTTTTAGAAATGGATTTAAATAACAATGGACGAGATGCTTCCCACGTTGTTTTGATCCTG
>CALLLR010000027.1 GCA_938008185.1 uncultured Saprospiraceae bacterium | reverse complement strand
TCCTCATCCGATTGATAAACATCATTAATATTCACAAAATTACTCGCCAGTTTATCGTAGCGTTTCAGCATCAGCCACAACCAGACTTCCTGAAAGTCCATTCCCACAAAAACAATCGCCTTATTTTCTACGTACTTTTCTTTGTTTTTTATAAAATCAGTTGGCATATCGGTCCAGTGTCGGTGTGGACTGAGGTGGTGACCGATGTGATAACCGTCATTAAAACAGCGACGATTGTAAAGACTATTAATACAAGTAATACTATTTCGATAATTATTGGCCGGATCATTGGCATCGATAAAAGCGTGCTGTCCCCAGTTACCCGCCATCATAGAAAAACGAATTAAAATAAAAGGAATAATGAAAACAATCATCGTTGCCTGCCAGCTGATAAAACAAAGTACCACCGCTAACAGCAAAAAACTAAACTCACCCCGCACTACCCTTTTAATAAAATCAGAGCGTTCTCTTTTTTTAAAATAATTAATTAATTCCAACACGCCAATAAAAAGAAAAACACCGAAATAATGCATAAACCCCCGGAAGCTATCCCGCTGGTATTTCATAGTGGAAGATTTATCCGCCTCCATATTATTTTCCGCATGGTGCATTCCGATGTGGTGACTAAAATAAGTTTCGGGCGATTGCCCCATAAAGGGTCCCAGTACCCAGGGAATATAATGATTCCCCCAATTGTGCTCGCGCTTAAAAAATGGCCGGTGACTGGTATTGTGCAACATCAACGTATACGGTCCCAAAAAATAAATCATCATGACCAGATAAAAAATCGCCGCCGCACCCCAGTACCAGCCCGTGAGCAGATTGGTATAAAGCATAATTGCAAAAGGAATTTGTATAAAGGTAACCTGAAGACAAAGCCAGATAAAAGGCAAGTCCCGCTCGTCGCGAATTAGACGCAGAAAGAATCCTTCCAGAGCATTGTAGCTGGGCTTCTGCTCAAATGTCGGATCGGTAATTTTATCGAGTGTAACCATGAATAGATGTTGAATCGTTGAACTGTTGATTTGTTGAATCGTTTTTGGGCCGACTAGCAAATCCTTTAATAAAGTACATTATCTGCTTTAGCTGTAAAAGTTAAATGTAATACCTCAAACTTTTTTATGTAAAAAATTTTTACAAAGATAGGGAAAAACGCGGTAGATGAGGTCATATAATAAAGCATTCGGCTGTCAATTCAACGTAAAAACTTACCCTAAACGGTTAAAATGTTACTTCACAAAAAAAGGTCAATCTATTGAATTTATCGCGGATAATCTCGAATTAACCATTGAGCAAGTAGACACCACCATCAGAGAATGGGAAGCCAAATCTTAAGGGAATAAAATTTCCTGATTTCCTCCTGACCCGCCCATCATTTTTTTCAAAAGAAATCCCCAAAATTCTGCCTACTTTATACAGAAAAGCCTATTTTCGCGTTATCTTTATTAAGTCTAAATAGGCATACTAATATGATTTCACTTAATCTACTACAAAAAGGGACCCTTGCCAGAGTAGAACTACTCCCAAGCGATGCGGAAGCCCGCCAATCATTGCTGACTCACGGGATTCATCCCGGTAAGCGAATTAGACTTTTACAATGCTTCCCTTCACAGGATTTATCACTGATTACCTGTAACGGAAGAAAACTAGCCATCCGTCGGGCTGATCTAGCCTCGATTCAGGTAGAACCAATGAATGAGTAAAACAATCTTACTGGCCGGAAACCCCAACGTCGGAAAATCCAGCCTTTTTAACCTTTTAACTGGTCTTAAGCAACATACAGGAAACTACGAAGGAGTAACGGTAGAAAAAAAGACGGGACGTTACCGCGACTACTCCATCATCGACTTGCCTGGCCTGAAATCGCTATGGGCCGCTACCATCGACGAGCAGATTTCCGCGCGCGCTATTCTTGGAGGCAAAGCGACCAACCAACCGATTATTTTCGTAGTGAGTGGTACCAAACTGGAAGAGGAATTATTACTTTTCACTCAGATTGCCGACCTCCAGATTCCCATGATTCTGGTCATCAATTTTAAGGACGAACTGGCCGCCAACAACATCACCATTGATACCGAATTACTTTCGGGCCGGCTCAACTGTCCCGTCCTCCTGTGCAACTCCAGAAACGGAGACGGTCTGAATGAGATAAAAGAGGTTATTCACAATAATGGTTTTGCCATACCCACCGCCTTTGCATTGAGTCACTACGATGATTTTAGCAACGGTCAGTACGGCAACGCCTACGAACCGCTGATCCGCGCCTGGGTCGGCGACCCTGCCGATATCAAACCGGATCTGGCGATCCGCGATTTAGAAAAAAGATATTTAGTCATCGGGCAGTTACTAACCGATACCGTGGAAATTCCTGCGCTCGTAGAGCAGCAAGAACGCAGCGACCGCATGGATAAAGTACTCCTACACCCATTTTTTGGCACCTTGATTTTTCTGGCCATTCTATTCGTTATTTTTCAATCTATCTTTTCTTTTGCGGCTTACCCGATGGATCTGATCGACGGTACATTCGCCTGGATTAGTGGCATGGCCAGCGACATCAGTCCTGCGTGGCTGGGCGACTTGCTCAGCAATGGATTAATACCCGGCCTCGGCGGTATCCTGATTTTTATTCCTCAAATCGCCATTCTTTTCTTTTTCTTTGGATTGCTGGAAAGCACCGGTTATATGACCCGGATCTCTTTTCTTTCCGATAATGTCTTGAAAAGGTTTGGCCTCAGTGGCTCCAGCGTCGTACCAATCGTTTCGGGCCTGGCCTGTGCGATTCCCGCCATCATGTCCGTACGCACGGTAGAACGCGAACGAGAAAGACTGGCCCTGATGATGGCTATTCCCTTTATGACTTGCAGTGCGCGGCTCCCCGTTTATACGATTTTGATTGCCCTGATCTTTCCCGACGGGTATCTCTGGGAATTATTTAGCTACAAGGGGCTGGCTTTGTTTGGCCTTTATCTGCTCGGCACACTCAGTACCCTGGGAGCGGCCTGGCTGATTTCCCGCTGGAAAGAACCCACCGCTGATCCCATCTGGATTATGGAACTGCCCTTGTACCGGAGTCCGCACTGGCGCCGCGTCTTTAGCGATATGTTTTTAAAAACCAAATCCTTCGTGGTGGGCGCCGGAAAAATCATTTTATTATTTTCTCTGATTCTCTGGTTCCTGTCCGCTTTCAGTCCGCACAATCAGCAATTTATCAACCAAAAAGTAGCGAAACAAACAGAACTCGACTCCGCTTCGGTCGCCCTGGAATATTCCTACGCCGGATATATTGGAAAAACCATTGAACCAATCATTGCGCCACTCGGTTATGATTGGAAGATAGGGATCGCCCTGCTCTCTTCTTTTGCGGCCAGAGAAATATTTGTGGGAACTTTGGCCACCATCTACAGCATCGGATCGGAAGAGGAAGGCAGTGTGATCACCCGCTTAAAAAGCGAAGTAAAACCGGGCACCAATCTACCGCGATTTGATATTGCGACCTGTTTCTCTTTACTCCTTTTTTACGCCTTTGCGTTGCAGTGCATGAGTACCGTGGCAATTGTCCGCAGAGAAACCGGAAGCTGGAAATGGCCGTTGCTGCAGTTTGGAGCCATGCTTTTAGTCGCTTACTTTAGTGCTTTAATCGGCTATCAGGTGCTGTCGTAGGGTGAATAGAATGGCAGCGCAAAATCGTATTTCTTTCAGACTCCGATAACTCCTGAAAAAAAGCGTACTTTACAGAAGTATAAAAGCTAATTTTTCCCAAAATTCAAAAATTTGACAAAAGAAGGTTCCTAAACCATGAATTTATGGTTATTTTGTCTTTTTTTTCGATAAAATTAAATGTAATGTCAGAAAAGAACCCAACCGCTACCGACGGCAGAATGTACGAAAATCCAATCTTAGAAAAGTTGACAGCTACGTCTCCACGTATGATGGTCCCTTTTCATTTGATAATTGCTGCTGCTTGTATCTATTTTGGTATACAATCCGGCTATACCACCAATCCGTTAATTGTAATCGCGTTCTTTATCGGAGGTATGTTCACCTGGACGTTCGCCGAATATGGTTTACACCGTTGGATTTTCCACTTTGTGGCCGACACGCCGACGATGAAAAAGGTACACTATGCCATCCACGGATATCATCACAACCAACCAAGAGATGCCAAACGCTTATTCATGCCACCAATCCCAGCGAGTGTTTTATTACTGATCTTTTTTGGTATATTTTATCTGGTGATGGGCAACGCTGCCTGGTTTTTCCTTCCTGGATTTCAGGTAGGTTACCTCATGTATGCATCCGTACACTACGGCGTACACACCCGCAAGGCGCCTAAACGACTCAAGCACTTATGGCACCACCACGCATTACACCACCACAAATATCCAAATCTGGCTTTTGGTGTCTCCAATACTTTTTGGGATAAGGTGTTTAGAACCATGCCACCGGAAAGAAAGAAATTATCTGCTTAAAAAAAAGCCCGATTTAATCTGATGATTAAATCGGGCTTTTTTTAATTGAATGAAAATGCGATCACTGATCCATCAGGCGCATCATTTAAGTTAACCTGGTATCGTAATTTCTATGTCTTGAGCACATCTTGTGATTTCTTCCAACTCTTCCTAACCCATTCACTCGGTACGTAGATAGGTTTAGGAAACGAACTACTCTCTATCTAACTCAAAACCCAAAACTCAAAAACTCATAACTTAATAGACCACTACCCGTTTCCCATACCGCCCGTTCACCAATACCGAATAAACTCCTACTGGTAAATCCACTACCGATAGTTCCACTCGCGTACCACGAACTATTTCGCTCCGCACCAACTGCCCCGTCACCGCGTACAATTCTACCCGCTCGATATTTTCGTTCGTTAGCTCCAACGTCAGAAAATCATCAACCGGATTGGGATAGGCAGTCAGCGACACCTCCGACCGCGTCTCGACCATCCTGACATCGACGGTCATCGAATCCAGATTGCCGTTTTTGTCCAAGCCCACCAGCCAACCTCGTTGGGGGAAATCCTCGGAAAATTTGGTGGATTCACCACATAAGACCAGACTACTATCCGCCATTTCTACAATATCATAAAATTCATTTTTATGCTGGCCTCCGAAGGCGCCGTAGTATTGTTTCTCCCAGATTATCGTACCTTCTTCGTCAAACTTAACAAGATATCCGGTACGGATACCAAATCCATTATCCAGGGTGTCGTCAAAGTTACTCCCAATAGCTATATAATGTCCATCCATCGTTTTGATCATGTTAAATAAATCCGTTCTAAACGTTGAATCTCCCGTTTTTAAGGTCCAGAGAATATTATTATCTGCATCCTGTCTAACTATATAGCCCTGAAAGTCAGGAAAAGGATTCGTGCTCGAAGCAGCTGCCGTTAAATATCGACTGGCGTAGATCAATCCATC
The DNA here is from genome assembly GCA_938008185.1 of uncultured Saprospiraceae bacterium. Lineage (GTDB taxonomy): Bacteria > Bacteroidota > Bacteroidia > Chitinophagales > Saprospiraceae > JALZUU01. The sequence goes on along the minus strand of CALLLR010000027.1, from coordinate 1,370 downwards.
ATCTTCCGTCGAAATCATCTGTCGGGGGGCATAAGTCCCAACACTTGGATCTTCCCAAGAAGATAGAACATTTCCTTCGTTATCTACCTCAATTAGGAGCGTACGTATGTTAACCGATCCAGTATTTGAATATTTTTCTAACCCAATTAAATAAGTAGAATCACTGAGCACTATTATCCGACCCGGACGGTGATTAACCCCTCCACTGCCAAAGCTGCTTTCCCAGAGGGTTTCACCTTGAGCGTCTACTTCTGAAACTGTGGTAATTACTATGTTTTGAGCTGCAGGCACGTCTAATCTTAGCAATACAAGGTGGTCGTTTGGCAATATAATACTATTAAAAAAAACCTGTTGATTATTTTCTATTGGATCGAGTACTCTAAACCATTCCAATCCTGTATCCAAATCATAACTGGCGTACCAACCAAACCTATTCGCTAGTCCACCACCACCACCGCCTACTACCGTCATTTTCCGACCAGATATACTAACATTATTAGGACGATTACTGTAGTTGATAAAGGAATCCTGTAAAATTACCTCGTCCGTTAATTTGTTCCCACTACGATCAAATTTAGTAACCATCATCTTTCCTGGAAAAGGAGAATAGAAAGTAGCTCCGAGGCCTACGGTAACAATAGTATCGTTAATATTTAAAACGTCTAAAAAAAGAACCGCCGTTTGATCAAGGATATACCGATTATTAAATATTTCTTGAGTTTTTATTTCATTAACAAAAGTAAAAAAAAGTAACAAAAAAATTATTTTTCTTAGCTTCATTTTAAATTATTTAAAAAAAACAGTTAGACATCCCTTTCAGACATCTAACTGTTAATTACAAGATTAATGATTTATGAAAAAGGGAATAAGTTGTTTCCTGGTCTCTGTAGATTTATAAATGCAATAATACATTCCCGATGGCCAGCCCGTAACGTTTATAGAAAAATTCTTTTCCTGAGTATCAATTTGCTCTTGAAAAAGGACTTTTCCATAAAAGTCAATAACAATTATCTCCTCGTTATTACCGTATAAGGAAGGAGAAGCATAACGGATATTTACATTCGTACTGGCCGGATTAAGAGAGACGGTCACCAAAGAAAATTCTTCCTTGGACGATACCGAGTCTTGTGATTCCACGACAACCGTTTCCTGAGTCGCCTCATTTGTACTGGCTTGTTCGGGGATTTCTAATGGATAAGTTTTGTGGTAGAAAAATTCCATGATGTTTCTAGGGACTGTTCAAATAAAGTGTGTCAATCATATTTTGTAAATTTAATAAAAAAAATAAGATTGACATGAAAAAGAAGAAGTCACCCCGGATGTCAGATTTAGTAGCTGACGAAAAATTACGAGAAGAATTTAAGAAAGCG
>CALLLR010000026.1 GCA_938008185.1 uncultured Saprospiraceae bacterium | reverse complement strand
ATTGGCATTTAAGCCTAATACCGATGATATTCGAGAAGCACCCGCACTTTATATTATGGAAGAATTGCTACAAGCTGGAGCGAAAATTAAAGCTTTTGATCCGGAAGCAATGGAGCATATCGGACAAATGTTTGGTGACCGAATTACCTTGGTAGACAGTCAGTACGAAGCGTTGGAAGGTGCGGATGCCCTGGCCATCATCACTGAGTGGAGCGTATTCCGTACACCTGATTTCGGCAAAATTAAAAGCATGGTGTCTACCAGATCAATCTTTGATGGTCGAAACCTGTATAGCCTGGAAAGCATGAAAGAACACGGATTCCACTACGAAAGTATCGGAAGATCTGTCGTGGAAATTCCTGCTACTAAAGTTGGTTCCAGTAATGGACAAATGGCTTAAAATAAATGAATACTGGTAGCGAATAATATTTGTTCTATTCCAGTAAATAATATTTTCCGATCCCGGAGTTTGTTAATTCAAACTTCGGGATTTTTATTTTCATTCTCGTACTTTTGCCTTTGAAGTTATTTAAGATGATTATCTTTAAGGACTCAAAGGGGGGTTAATTCTATTGCGTCAGCTGTCAGACGAATAACTCCGCAATCAATTACCTAATTTTACGTTATACTGTTATGATTAGAACTAGTTGCTTTTTATCGCTAATCCTTCTTTTAGTTGGATGTGAAAATGATTTTAAAAAGGTAACCGAAAAAAATGAATTCGGACAAAACCTTAGCTATCAAATCCACAAAGAAACGGGATTGAAAGAAGGTCTTTATTCGCTTCGGGATAGTGCCGGAGTGTTACTTGAGGAGGCCAACTACCAACAGGATACCCTGCATGGAGAACGAAAACTCTATACCGACCAGGGAGTGTTGGAAGCTATCGAAAATTATAAAAACGGTACTTTTGAAGGAGTGTATCAGCTTTTCTATCCCAATGGCCAGGTTAAATTTGTGGCGGTGTACCGCGGTGGGGTATTAGCGGGAGAAGCGAAAGGTTATTATGAGGATGGACAACTCAAAGAAACGGTAGGATTTAAAGACAATGTTGAAAGTGGTCCTTTCCTGGAGTATCATCCGAATGGCAATTTAAAAGCAAAAGGAAGTTATTTTAGTGGCAATCATAGCGAACATGGTCCTCTGGAGTTGTATGACGAAAATGGAGATCTTATTAAAAAAATGAATTGTGAAAAAGGAGTATGCCGTACCAGCTGGACGCGAGCAGATGGCGACGTGAATACTAAAAAAATATAATCAACGAATGAAGCAATTTTTACTAGCATTCCTTTTTATGGGATTGGTTTTGACAAGCCACGCACAACGATTAGGAGGACAACGTGTTTTTGAGTTTCTAAATCTCTCTCCCTCTGCCCGGATTACTGCGTTGGGTGGGCAGTTGCTAGCGGTAAAAGACAGCGATTTGGCCTCTGCTTACCACAATCCTGCTCTACTTAATCCGAAAATGGATAAGCAGCTTTCTTTTAATTATAATTTTTACACGGCTGATATTGGTTCTGGTTATGCTGCTTACGCACAACACATCGATAAACTGGGTATGACCTTTCACGGCGGTATTCAGTTTGTTGACTACGGAACTTTTGACCAAACGGATGAGTTTGAACAAAACCTGGGAACTTTTAAGGCCGCAGAATATGCGATCAACGTCGGTGTCTCCCGACAATTGTACGAAAATCTTTCCGTCGGTGCTAATCTGAAATTTATTACTTCTCAGCTGGAGTCTTATAATTCGACGGGACTGGCCCTGGATTTAGGTGCTTATTATCGAGATACGAGTAGTAATTTTTCGGCGGCTTTGGTCATCCGTAATGCGGGACTGACGCTTACTTCTTTTCGAGAAAATAACCGAGAATATTTGCCCTTCGAAATTAATTTGGGAATCGCTCAAAAGTTAAAATATCTTCCCTTCAGACTCACGATCAATTACCGTAATTTGGATCATTGGAATATTCTTTATGATGACCCCAACGTAGAGGACGACGGTCCGCTGCTCGGTGATATCGAATCTTCTGAACGTGGTTGGTTTGCGGTGAATCTGGATAATTTTTTTCGACACCTATCTTTTGGAGGAGAATTTTTATTTGGAAAAAAAGAAAATTTTCGAGTTAGAGCGGGTTACAATCATCAGCGTAGAGCAGAATTGAAAGTGGCAGAATTTCGTAGCTTGGCCGGATTTTCGTTCGGAGTAGGTATGAAGGTCAGTAAATTTAGGATTGAATACGGTCGAGCTATCTATCATTTAGCGGGTGGTGTTAATCATTTGAGTATTTCCACCAATATTAATGAATTTAAAAAATAACGAACTGATCCCGACAAAGGAGAGGGGGACATGACAATATGCCAAAGGAAGCTACCGTATAAGCGGATGGATAGCCAGATTCGCTGGTTTACAATTAAAATATCTATTTATTTTAAATTACTTCGATAGTAACTGCAACTATTTTTCATTTTATCTCGTCTGAAAGGGGAAGTTATTTCATCAACAATATCTCCATATTCAAACATGCTGACCTTATATTTTACAAATTCTGTTTTTGTTGCCTACTTGACCTACTTGGGACTAGAAAAAAAAAGAAGAATTTTTTTTGAGAAAAGATTCTGGTTATTGTTAAGTGGTCTACTCTTATCCGTTTTTTTAAATCAACAATTTATACGCTTCGGTTTTCCAACCTTTTTTTAATAACTTTTATAAAAAGCGATCCTTCCATTCTGGGCGCGGCAACATGCAGGCGTCCTGCTTACCAAACCACCGATAGCGATTACGGGCAATTAAATCATAGATGGCATCCCGAATAAATTTTGGAATAATAGACAGGTAATACAAATAAGACCATCCCCTACCCAAATGTCGAAAAATACGTAAGGCAACATCTGATTTTAAATACTTCTTTTCTCCTTCAATCAACACAACCGTGTCCATAGAAAAAATACTCAATCCAGCTTTTGCGAGCAACTGCTGTCCCACTTCTGATTGTAAAGACGTGTAGCGGATTACCCCACGATCATCTCTGGCAATGACTTCCTGGACAAATCCATTACAAAGATTACAAATCCCATCAAAAAGAAGTATTGGATCAGTTTTTTTGTAGATCATGTTTTTTAAACTATTATTACATCATTAAGTTTTAAAAAAAAGTTAAAAAAAACGTTACTTATCGTAAGATTTTGCATCTAAAGAGGAAACAGGATGAAATAAGCGATTTGATGACTATTATCGTGGTATATTAAAACGTCTCTTTTTATAATACTGATACTTTCGTTGAACATATTTGGTTCACCCACTTTCATAGGGAGTGACTTACTATTATATTTTAAAAATTTTTTAACCTTAAATTAATTTCAAATTTACATTACTATGCAAGAATATCTTAAAGGATTATCAGATAGTTTATCATCTAGTGTTGGAGGTTCCTTACCATCAGTTTTTGGTGCCTTAATCATTTTACTCATTGGTTTTTTGGTAGCCGGTATATTTAAAAGACTTACCGTTGGTGTATTAAAGAAAACCAGTATTGACGAGCGACTAGGACAAAAAATGAACGTTAGTTTCAGAATAGATCAATTAATCGGAAAGCTGGTTTATTATTTAGTACTCTTATTTGTATTATTATTGGTACTGGATATGTTAGGTGTAAACAATGTACTAGAGCCACTCAAAGACATGCTCAGTAAATTCTTTGGATATATTCCAAATATTATTGCTGCGGGTATTATTGGATTTGCAGGTTATATCATCGCAACCATCGCTTCCGAAGGAACTGGATTCATCGCCGGACGTATCGAAACTTTATCCGAAAAAATGGGCTGGAAAGACCCTGTTGCTTTAACAAAATTAGTAAAGCAGTTGGTATTCGTTTTTGTATTCATTCCCATTCTCATAATTGCTCTGGAT
>CALLLR010000025.1 GCA_938008185.1 uncultured Saprospiraceae bacterium | reverse complement strand
ACGCCAGCAAAATTATCATTTCCATCCTAATGTTTATTGGCAGACTGGGCGTTTTAACTTTTGGATTTGCGCTGATTTCTAAAACACCTTTATTGCGGCAAAAGCCGAAAATCGAAGAAATAGCGATATAAAGTCAGGAATGCAACAACCTTATTTAACCCGGATTTGTTAAACTGTATTCTAAATAACTTCAAAAAGACTATTTATAGGAATTTATTTTAAACACAATCATAGTATGAGCTTAATTAAAGATTTAAAATGGCGTTACGCCACCAAAAAGTATAATGCAGAAAAGAAAGTTTCGGAAGCGGAGATCTCAAAATTAAAAGAAGCCATTCAACTGGCGGCCTCTTCCTGGGGATTACAACTTTATAAAATTTTGGATGTCCGGAATCCGGAAACAAGGGAGCAATTGAAACCACATTCCTGGGGACAATCCCAAATTACGGATGCTTCTCATTTGTTGGTGTTCTGTAGTCATAACAGTGTAAGTGATCAGGATACCGACGATTATATCGCTTTGAAGGCCAAAATTCAGGGGGTGAAAGTGGAAGACCTGAAGGGCTACGGAGATTTTATGAAAATGAAGATTAACGAAAAATCACCGAATGAGGTAAAATCCTGGACGGACAAGCAGACTTATATCGCTTTAGGAAATGCGTTGATTGCCTGCGCGGAAATGAAAATTGATGCAACGCCAATGGAAGGTTTTGATGCTGCCAAGTACGACGAAATTCTGGGACTGAAAGAAAAAGGTTTGTTCGCTAGTGTCGTCCTGGCCGTTGGCTATCGCCACGCAGAAGATGACGCCGCCGAGCAGCCAAAGGTACGGAAATCTATAGAGACGTTATTTGAAACGTACGAATAGAAGCGGCACAAATAATAATGCACGACCCAAAGCAGGTACTCAATCAGAATGATGGGTACCTGCTTTTTAAATTTTAGATGCCTATCCCAGATCGTCTGGAGCTCTTTTTTTACACGTTAAAGAGAAAATTGAAATTGAAACTGCCACTGAATCTAATTTTGGCTACCTGCCCCAGATACCGTATATTTACCCCAATCCTTGACGTAAGACAGACCAAACTATGATAAAAGACCTATTCAATAAAGTCCTCAATACCCAAATTGAGCCTATTTCGGGCTACGATGCTGCTTTCATTTATTCGGAGACACCCAAAAGTCCCATGCATATTGCTTCGCTAACGGTGGTAGAAGGTTCCTTGGATTACGAAGAATTTAAAGCGGGAATCGCAAATAAATTGCACTTGATGGACCGTTTCAGACAGCGATTAGTCAATGTTCCTTTTAATATCGACTATCCTTTTTGGGCGGATGATCCCAATTTTGACATTGATCTCCACGTACAGCATATTCGTCTTCCCGAACCTGGAGACTGGAGTACCTTACGAAAATTAACCGCCTCTATTTTTAGTGCACCCCTGGACTTGCGTCGTCCGCTTTGGTCCATTCATTTTATCGAAGGAATTACGAATATTGATCAAGTACCAAAAAATTCAGTGGCCATTCTTGCCAAAGTACACCACGTAATGATCGACGGAATGTCGGGCGTTGGGGTAATGGGACTGCTTTTTAGTTTTACTCCGGAAACAAAACAGTACGAGGAAGAAAAACCCGTGCCATTCCAGCCACAGCCCTTACCTAATGACCTCACATTATTGGCTAAAAGCTACATTGGGTTCTTAAAAAATCCGTTGCGAGTACCTCGCATTGCAGGAAAAGCAATGTTTAATATTATGAAAAGTCGGGCCGCAAAGAAAATGGCCATTGGTAGCGAAACGCTTAATCCTTCTTATCCAGTTCCGCATACCATATTCAATGGTCATATTTCTCCAAAGAGACTCTGGGGGACGGCCATTATTTCCCTGGATCGGGTCAAAATTCTGAAGAAAACAATGGAGGTGACCATCAACGATATTTTTCTGGCGATCTGTTCGGGAGCAATTAGAAAGTATTTATTAGAAAAAGACAAATTACCCAGCCAGCCATTGGTGGCCAACGTTCCGGTTTCGGTGCGGTCCAAAGAAGCGGCTAATAATATTGATAATCAAATTTCTAACATGATGATTCCGATCGCTACCCACGTGGAAGATCCCATCGAGCGGTTAGAGACGATTCAGGAACAAACGATCCAGGGGAAAATCAGACACCAGGCGCTTGGGGCAAATACACTCGCAGAGATGGCCAATGCAGTCCCATTCGGTTTGGCCAATCTGGCCGCTGCCGTTTATTCTCGTTATAATTTAAATGAATTGCATCGCCCTCCGTTCAACGTAACCATTTCCAATGTTCCGGGACCACAGATTCCGTTATATTTAAATGGTCGCAAGGTAGATTCGATTTTTGGATTGACCCCCGTGGTAGATGGGTTCGGTTTGATTATCGCCATTTTTTCTTATAATGGAAAAGTCAGTATTACGGCTACCTCGGATGCCAAGACGATGCCCGATATTGAAGTTTTCGCCCGCTACCTGCGGGAATCTGCCAACGATCTTGAGGCCATTATTTTAGAACGTGGAAAAGTGAAAAAGAAGGTTGCTAAAAAAGTACACCGGACCCATTCCTTTTTGAATAAAATAAAAAAACATTTTAAAGACCATCCCCGGCTCACCAAGAAAATTAGTGGAATCTATCAACTGGAAGTAAAATATCCCGAAAAAATAGAAACCTGGCAAATGGATTTAAGAGAGGCGCCCGCTAAGATCGGTAAACGTCCCGCTAAAATATTTCAGGCAAAGATTTTTATTGATGAAAAGTACTTGACCCGTATCATGAAAGGAAAACTTTCCTGGGAAGAAGCGCAGATACAAGGCCGTATCAAAGTTGAAGGAAAGCAAAGTAAACAAGAAATATTGCTAACGTTATTAAACAAAATAACAAAATAAATGGCAAAATCTGTAAATTTTACATTTAGAGCTAGAGATGGTAAGGAAATATTCTATACATACTGGCCATTGAATAAAGATGAACCGCTGCGGGGCGTCGTACAGATCGCACACGGAATTGGCGAGCATATCGGTCGCTACGAAGCGGTGGCATTAGCACTTAACAAGCAAGGATTTGCCGTTTACGGAAACGACCACCGTGGCCACGGTCGAACGGCTAATGATGGAAAAACTTTAGGTCAGTATAAGGGAGAAAATTTTTGGAATGATGCGGTGGAAGATATGCACGAGATGATGGAACTCATCAAATCGGAACACCCGGATACGTTTTTTATTTTAGTAGGACATAGTCTGGGATCCTTATTAGGGCGGGACTTTATTGCCCGTTACGGCCCGGAGGTAGATGCCGTAGTTATTTCCGGAACGGCCGGATATATTAAAGTACTGGGGCCGGCGGGAGTTGCCATCACCAATTTACTGGTTCGTTTGCGAGGGCGAACCGCTACCAGTCCATTGATCGAATCTTTCTTTTTTGATCAGTTTAATCGAAAATTTAAACCGAACCGGACCAAACTGGATTGGCTCTCGCGGGACCCGCACGAAGTGGATAAATTTGACAAAGACCCGTTGCGTTCCGAAAAATTTCATATCGCAATTTTACAAGCAGCCGCTTTCGGTGGAAAAATAGCCAATGCACCGGAAACCCTCAAAAAAACGCCTAAAAATTTACCCATGTACATTCTTTCTGGAGACCAGGATCCGGTAGGCGAAATGGGCGCGGGGGTGAAACGGGTATACAAAGATTACCAAAAAGCTGGAATGAAAAAATTGACCCTGAAATTATACCCCGGTGGCCGCCACGAAATGTTTAATGAAACCAATCGAACTGAAGTAATTAACGATATGATCAACTGGATCAACAAAATAATTGTATGATAAAGAAGGAACGACTTTACCGGTATTTTGTAGAATTAATTTTTGCGATCACGGAAGAAGCCAAAAAGATCGATGAGGCCGCGATCGAGGAGGTTTTTGAAAAAGTAAAAAGTCATCCCTGGGGCCATTTGCTGGATTTCAGAAAATCCTACGGTCGGACAAGCGGGAAAGACGTCGAATACCGTTTCCGGAAATTATTGGCGGCTTGCGAAAATAAAGGCGCTAATCGGGAATATGAATTTCTGGTCCTAATACTGGATAAAGTAGCCAAAGCGGTGCGTACGCCCAAAAAACACAAAACAAAAGCCGATTTGGTTGTCAAGCAATTTCGACTTGCTATTCTATTGATCAATGCCCAGGAATCCGAACCACCGGGAATGCTAAATTTTATCCTGGAAGGTCGTTCCGTTTTTGAGTGGGGTTCCATGTTTTTTTTACAAAGTTTTTTACCCAAAAGAATAAATGGAAACCAAAGTCCCGTTCTCTTGTTGCCTCCTCTGTTTGGTACCGATTTCTCTACCCGGTTTATCCGGAATTTTTTACAAGAACAAAACTTCCACGCCTATAAATGGAAGTTAGGCATCAATCTCATTCGGGCCTATTATTTACCACAACTGGAAAACAGACTGGTTACTTTATTTGAAAAACACCAGCAAAAGGTCAGCCTCGTAGGCTGGAGTGGAGGAGGCATGCTGGCCAAAGTAGTCGCCAACCGTCACCCGGATAAAGTAGCCCACCTGGTGACGATCGGCTCACCAGTCTGGGGCATCGACGGTTTACAAACCTACATAAAAGGACTCTACGAATTTCTCAGAGGACAACCTCTTTCCGAAAGAAACGAAGATTTTAACGCCGAAGTAGACGCCGTACCGAAAGTTCCCATCACTTGTATTTACACTAAAACAGATGGCGTGGTACCCTGGCGGAATTGCCTCGAGTCGGAAAGCTTGCGTCCCGACGTACAAAATATTGAAGTCTACGGCTCCCACAGTGGACTCGGTGCCAATCCCGCCGTACTCACCGTAGTCGCATATGCACTCTCCCAAAGGCTGGAAGGAAAAAAAGTAAACAAACTACCTCCTAATATCGAAAAAATGATGTTTCCCTTATTCTGGCAACAAAAAATGGCCCAG
>CALLLR010000024.1 GCA_938008185.1 uncultured Saprospiraceae bacterium | reverse complement strand
AAATAATCAGTTACTGGTTGTTAGTTATAAACGAGCCAACGAGTCGGTCCGAACGGTCGAAATGGTCGCCGCCAAAATGGGTCGAGAAACTTGTCCACTAGCAGGTATCATCCTCACCGGAGAAGGACGGCTCAACCCCGGGCAGGGCGAACACCCAACAGTTGATATGGAATATATTGATAAACACCAAATCCCGGTAGTCTCCACAAACCTCGATACGCTCGGTGCGTACACCAAGATCAATCAGATAGAGGTCAAAATTAATACGGATACGCCCTGGAAAGTAAAACGCGCGATTGAATTAATTAAAAATCATGTGGACCTGGAAAAAATTATGGCTTCTTTTTGATATAAGATTTGTTGGTTAGCCAGCTGGCTTTAACACAATCCCGCAATTTATCACCTACTAAAAAGCTAATGATGAAAAATATTTCACTATTAATAATTGCTATATTTTGTTGCTACGCATTCGTCAATATTTCAAAAAAAAATAACTCCATGGAAACTGCTAAAAATGTATTGGGTACCGAGTTAAAATCTTGCTGTACCGACCCGATGACGGGCTATTACCGTGACGGAGTTTGTAATACCGGACCCACCGATAGCGGACGCCACGTAGTTTGCGCAGAAATGACTCAGGAATTTTTGGATTTCACCAAAGCGCAAGGCAATGATTTATGTGCTGCTCTTCCACAGTATAATTTTCCGGGCTTAAAAGCGGGCGACCGTTGGTGTCTTTGCGCGGTGCGCTGGAAAGAAGCGTACGACGCAGGAAAAGCACCGAAAGTTATTTTGGAATCTACGCACGCGAAGGCGTTGGATTATGTGAAGATGGAGGCATTGCGGGAGATGGAGATTGCCAAGTGATCTTAATTAATAATTTTTTAATGAAGAATTAATAATGACACTTCTGTCTCATTCCCAACTCAATAACGCTAAAACCCAAAACTCAAAACTTCTTCCCAACCTCCCATTATGAAAAAACAACTATTCTCTATATTCCTACTAATATGCCTAATAGCAATGCCCCTCTCCGCTCAAGTCCAAAAAGCACCCGAAGTCAAAGAAGGCGACGGCCCTTATCCTCAACTAATCATCCGCGGCATCACCCTCATCAACGGCAACGGTGCACCACCACGGGGACCGATCGATATTGTAGTAGAAAACAATAAAATCACAAAAATCTCCGTCGTTGGTTATCCGGGCGTAGATATCAATCCGGAAAATCGACCAAAACTACAAGAAGGTGGCAAAGAACTCGACTGCAGTGGCATGTATCTTTTACCGGGCTTCGTAGATATGCACGGACATATCGGCGGAAAATCACAGGGTGCCGACGCGGAATATGTCTTTAAACTTTGGATGGGGCACGGGATTACGACCATCCGGGATCCTTCGTGCGGAAATGGACTCGACTGGGTTTTAGATCACAAAAAGAAAAGCGACGCAGGAACCATTACGGCTCCCCGAATTCAGGCGTATACTGTTTTTGGACAGGGAGAAGACAACGGCATTACTAGCCCGGAAGCCGCTCGGGCGTGGGTTCGTAAAAATGCCAGTAAAGGATCAGACGGAATCAAATTTTTTGGGGCTTCCCCAAAAATTATGGCGGCGGCCCTGGATGAAAATAAAAAACTCGGTTTACGTTCTGCTTGTCACCACGCACAGATGGATGTCGGTAGATGGAACGTGCTAAAGTCGGCACGGGCGGGACTGACGACGATGGAACACTGGTACGGTTTGCCGGAAGCATTATTTATCGACCGGACCGTTCAAAATTATCCCGTAGATTATAATTACCAAAACGAACAGCACCGTTTTAAAGAGGCAGGACGATTATGGACACAGGCCGCTCCACCCTATTCTGACCATTGGAATAAAGTGATGGACGAATTATTAGCGCTGGATTTTACCATCGATCCAACTTTTAATATCTACGAAGCGAGTCGGGATTTGATGCGCGCGCGACGGGCAGAATGGCACGAAGAATACACCATTCCTTCTCTCTGGCAATTTTATATGCCCAGTAAAATCTCGCACGGTTCGTACTGGCACTTTTGGGGAACGGAAGAAGAGGTAGACTGGAAAAAAAATTATCAACTCTGGATGACCTTTATCAACGAATATAAAAATCGAGGGGGACGGGTAACCGCTGGATCTGATTCCGGTTTTATCTTTCAACTCTACGGTTTTGCTTATATCCGCGAACTGGAATTACTGCGCGAAGCGGGTTTTCATCCGTTGGAAGTAATTCGATCCGCCACCTTAAATGGTGCCGAAGCACTAGGGATGGACGATCAAATCGGTTCTGTGGAAGTGGGTAAATTAGCGGATTTTGTCATCGTAGAAGAAAATCCACTACGAAATCTAAAAGTACTCTACGGAACGGGCGCCATTAAATTAACCGAAGAAAATGAGATCGTTCGCGTCGGCGGCGTTAAGTATACCATCAAAGATGGAATCATCTACGATGCTAAAAAATTACTCGCCGATGTCCGAGAAATGGTCCGGGAAAGTAAATCCAGCGAAGGAGTGGAAATCAAACAACCAGGAATCGATTAACGATTGATAGATGTGCGGATTGGTGGATTTTCGTTTTAACGTAGAGACAAGGCATGCCTTGTCTCTACGTTAAAACAACCTGCTTGTGTGATTGTGCCATGCACGTTAAACACCTCAACGCCTACCTTAGTCCCACCGCAAATTCAACAACCCGGTTTCTGAATTATAGGATTCTACGATTACTCCATTGGGTACTACTTCCGCAATATTAACGCCGCTCGGTAAATCAATGATCAGACTTAAAGCATACCGTCGAAGATCCGAAGGAACCTCTTCATCGTCCAAATAAATCGTCAATGTATTCCCTTGATGATTACTGGAGAGTTCGATTGCGTCCCGTACGCGCAAGTATTCGTAAACCTCCTGCATTGGTGCCATCCAGACTTTTTTATCAGACCAGGACTTTCCATATTCCTCTTCAATATGATTCATATAATTTTTAAAATCGTCGTATTCCACCCGAATATGATATTCTCCTCCGTGCGGATATCCAATCGCGTGGGCAAATTCGACCATCCAGTAATGATCTCCGTCACCCGACAAATCTGCAATCATATCCAGGTCTTCTCCATAAGGCGTATCAGCCACTTCTAATGTATGCCGGTACATAATAAATTCATTATAATCCAGTGGTTCATCTACGGGTAATCCATCAGAACCTGGCAACTGATTTCCCTGATCATAAACACCAACCATTCCATTATTGTACGCCGCCTGATGGTAATTAGTATTACCAGAAGGCACGACAAAATGCGTCGGCAAAAACCCTAAATTATCTTCCAGTAAATCCCGGTTGACTTGTATCTCTTCATCATAATCGCAACCACTGTTACAATGATTATGACCATGACTAAATATATCCCAATCGTTATCGTATATCTCACGAATATTATCCCAGGTAACAGAGTAATCCGTTACGGTATTGGAGACTAATTTTGTACTCAAAGCCAAACCTGCTTTAAATTTTACTTCATTCCCACAACCATCACTATACGTAAATCCTGCTTCCTGAACATGTGGATCATTCGGAAATTCAAACCAGGGTGTTTCTGGATTGGTGGGTGGAAATCCGGATACCCCTCCGTTGATAACTGGAAAAGTGATATAGTAATCCCAGATACTTCCATCATCTACATTAAAACTGTAAGCGAAATCCTTATTGTATTTAAGTTTGGATTTTGAAACGTTTAGAGAAGGGACCGCTTGATTTAGTTGCAAAACAATCTGTTTCCCATTTTGACTTCCACACAACTCGGTAGTTATCGTTACAATGTTAGAAAGAGAAGAAGTATTTCCAGCTTCGTCTTTTACGCGAATGACAAAATAATAAGTGGTGTTACAATTAAGACCAGTAACCGTTTTGGTTTCGTCGGTACCTGCTGCCTGCGGAGCGTTGGTCACTATTGCGGTAGCATTAGAAAAATTTTCTGCATTAATCGGAATCGTGCTATAGCGTAAATCATAGGTCGTTGCCGTTCCAGAATTTTCATCATCTCCGCTAGCTTCCCAATTTAGCTGAACAGACTGATTGGTAACGTTCGACGCGGAAAGATCGGTCACTTGAGCGGGCGCTGTATTATCTGAAGTAATTTCTCCATCACAGTAACCATAAATTGCCAATTCGGAAACCTTGGAACTCGCATCTTCCATCACTACTTTCAGGTAACGAGTCGTAACGGGAGTGGTATGCTCAGTCCAGCTAAGGTATGCCTGTAAATTGTCATCGACGATCGGAGTGCTTTCCCAATTACCGGGTGCTCCTGCGTATATTTTAAAATTACCGGTTCCGTTAATATCTCTCAAAAAGATGCGGGTCAATGTCTTGGTACTACCCAAATCCAGATAACCTTCCGCAGGATAATAACGGGACTTCCACCCCGGAAACCAAAAATTTAATGGATTTCCTCCGGGACCGTTAGCTGGATCACCGATAGCATCTTGTTCGTCTACCAATTTTCCCGGATCACCCTCTCCAAAAATTAATTGCGCCGCCGATACTTCGCAAAGGGTCTCTTCGCCTTCGGTCGGTCCGGGCCCCGGATCAACTGCTGACGCTACAGTAATGTTGATCGTTGTAGACGCTGTTTGACCATTCTGATTCGATGCGTTGAGGCTGAGATTATAAGTTCCTGCGTCTCCTGCCTCAGGTTCTATATTGAAACTTCCATTTCCGTTTCCAAAAGCATTAAAACTGATAAATTCCGGTAGATTTCCCGTCGTAAGGGTCATGGCATTGGTAGCCTGAACGGCAATTATTTCCGTAGTTCCTTCGGTTACCGTTACGCTGGCTGGCGCGTCAAAAATTATTTCCTGACTACCAGGATTACTTACTTCGGTGCCGTAAATCCGAATTTCTGCCACTCTTGAACGAGGTGTTTTTATTCTAAAGAGAAGATGTGTAGTTGTAACATTTAAGGTATGCGGATTCCAAACCCCAAAACTCTCTAAGCCATCCACCGCAATGGCGTTATAATCCCAGTTATCCGGACTTCCGGCATATACTTTAAACTGACCACTACCAGCAAAATCGTATAACTGAATTTCACTTAATTCGTAACTACCACCAAGGTCTACGTACGCAAAAGCCGGATAATCATCGAGATCCCAACCTTCGTCCCAGTGTGTTCCTACATCTCCATCAAATAAATTTTTGGCGTTGTTGTCACCGTTATTGTCAGAAAAAACCTGTGTAGCATTGATGGGAATCAACGTTTGTGCCAGCCCTTGAGAAATCGGTATGGTAAATAAAAAAATAGATAATATTACTAATTTAAAAATGGGGTATATCTTGTTCATGGGTTGAAAATATTCTGATAGTGGTAGTAAAAATTAGCGTGTCAACTAATCATTTTTTCAGTCAACTAATAAGCGATCGGATACGATTGTTTCGTTTTGATAGTTTAGCTGGTAGTTATAGATACCTGTCGGTAAATTATTCAGCGGCCACTCGTGGTAAAGGGTAGCGATCATCTGCTGACGAGCAACCTCTTTTCCGTTAATGTCAAACAGGACTACTTCGTCAAATAATTGACGTGTCGTTTTTATTTTTAAAATATCGGTAACGGGATTGGGAAAAACGAGAATAGGCATTTCGCCATTTTTCGTATTTACTTCGGGAAGTTTAATATTCTTAATCAATAACTCACCAATGGTTGGTACTCCTGGGTTTATATAAAAATGAAAATGGCTGATACTCGTCAGGTCTACCGTTGGAGACATTTTCTTAAAATCATACTTAACTTCCACAAAATCAGGGCCTCCTTCCAGTTTTATCTCGGTAGAAGTTCCAGCAGCCTGATTTCCTTCCTGATCCATCAGGTCAATTCTTAATGTGGTGGGAACAGCGGACTGCACCGCAAAGATAAATAATGTATTTTCAGAAAAATCTGTTTCCCCTACGTAAAGCGTGAATGCCTCCCAGGATTGTTTTTGGTAAGTAACCAACAGCGCGTCATCGGGAACGTTCGTTAGTTGAAAGTGGTCATTGGCAAACCACTGAAGGTTTTGTGCCGTAACGGGTACGGACGAAAGGAACAGTGTTGATAACAGCGTTATCAAGACGAGTCTCATATGTTGCATGGTTCAAAATTTACATACCTCGTTACCCGTATCAAAAGAAGTAACGAAATGGGTGTATTACTGATGAAATTGCTAAACAACTTCTTTAAAAACAAGGTGATTTTTGGAAAGGTGTATTCCCTTTCGGGAAATTCATTACAAAGATAAAGAATATTTCCAACATATATTATTTTATTTGATTAGTTTTATGAAAATAGCAACGAATCTGTCACACCATAAAGGCTCCTTTAGAGAAAAAAGGACAAATCCACTAAGATTTGTCCTTTTTAATTAGTTTATTGATCAGCTACACCCTCCTATTTTTTAAGTTAAATATCAAAATTAATTTCCACCTCTGTCGTAGTCGGGTGGGCTTGACAAGTCAGGATAAAGCCGTCCTCTACCTCATCGTCGTCTAATGCGTAGCAGGCATCCATCCTTACGCTACCCGATTTCACCTTGGCCATACAGGTAGAACAAGAACCAGAAGTACAAGAATATGGAGGTTCGATTTTTTCGTCCAACATGGCATCCAAAATTGTTTTGCCTTCAGGAATTGCCAATTCCACCGTTTTACCATCCAGTGTAACCGTCAATTTCGCAGCTCCTGTAACGCCGGCAACTGCCGCATCTGATCCTGCTTTTTGATCCTGTGGAGGTGTAGAACTAAATCGTTCGATGTGGATCGCCTTGGCATCTACGCCTCTTTTCAATAAAACACTTTCTACGCTATCCATCATGGGGCCAGGACCACAAATGAAGTAAATCGACTCCTTACTACGCGGCGGATGGGTATCCAGAAACGCATTGGTATTGGCGCTATCCGGCACACCTACTTTACCTGGCCACGTGATTTTTCCTTTTTTTAGAAAAGCCGTAAGTCCCGTGGGTTTCTCCCGGGTTGGATCGGCGAGAATATGTTCTACGTTCAACTGTCCCTGATATTTTTTTTCCAGTTCGTTTAACGCTGACCTGAAAATGATGTTGTTTTCATCCTGATTTCCGTAAAAGAGGTTCACCGTGCTTTTAGGTTCATTTTCCAATACGGTTTTTAAAATAGACATTAGTGGCGTAATACCACTTCCACCGCCAAAAAGATAAAAATCCCGTTGCTTTTCGGCAGAAAAATCAGTGGTAAATTTCCCCTGTGGTGGCATCACTTTTACATTCCCTCCAGGTTTTAAATTAGAATTAATATAATTAGAAACGAGACCACCTTTTACCCGCTTGACGGTTACCGTAGTCGTATCATCCAGCGGACTACTAGACATAGAATAGGCTCGACGAACATCCTTACCGTCGATATCAAATCGTAGGGTTAGATATTGTCCGGCTTCGTATTGGAATAGTTCTTCCTGATCGACAGGAATAGAAAAACTGACCGATACCGCCTCGGCGGTTTCATTGATTATGTCTTTTACTTTCAGATCATAAAACTGATTCTTATTGCTCATAATATTTTTTTGTGGCGGCAAAAATAACAAATTAAAAACTTAAATTTGAGACATGACAATTAAGAGAGAAGATTTCAAGAAGAAAGAGGTAGGTTCAGAATCATTTGATTACGTAGTTTACGAGAAAGGAGTAACATAATTCATAAGATGCGCAACTGTTTGCGACTAATGGACGATAAAAACTCCACAGAGGTGGTTCGCCAACTCAAGGAAGTCGTTAAAATTCATTTTTCAAACAGTAGTTCTTTTAAATCCAGGTAAGATAAAACAGCCTGTCTTACACCACGCTTTCCCCCGTTCGTTTCTTTTCCCATTCCCAGGCGGTACGCATGATGTCTTCGATATTTCTTTTGGGTTTCCAGCCGAGTAATTTGGCGGCTTTTTTATAGTTAGAATAAATGGCCACTACGTCACCTGCTCGTCGGGAGCCCAATTCATAGTTGAGTTTTTTACCGGTTACTTTTTCGAAGGCATGAATGACTTCCAGTACTGAAGCACCTTCACCGATTCCAAGGTTAAATACTTCAAAATTATTTTCGTTCTTTCCGCTCATCAAGAACTGCAAAGATTTGGTATGTGCATTGGCCAGGTCCATTACGTGGATATAATCCCGAATGCAGCTCCCATCGCGGGTATCATAATCACTACCGAGGACGGTCATTTTTTCGCGTTTACCAATTCCTACTTCGGTAATGACTGGAACGAGGTTGGTACTGATATTGATGGGAGATTCGCCGATAAGGCCCGATTCGTGGGCACCCGCCGGATTAAAGTAGCGCAGTGGAATCAGATTAAAAGTTAGATTAGCACGCGCAAAATCTTTTAATATATGTTCTCCCATCTGCTTGGTACGTGCATAGGGAGATTCCGCTTCCTCGAAGGGTGTATTTTCCGTTACTGGTAAATCTTCCGCATTTCCGTAAACAGAACAGGAAGAAGAAAATATCAGATGCTTGACATCAAATTCTTTGATACAGGTAAGTAAGTTAAGTAAACTATTCAGATTGTTATTAAAATACCAGAGTGGTTTGTCCACTGATTCGCCGACACTTTTTAACGCAGCAAAATGGATGACGCCAACCAAGTCTGGATTTTCGCTAAAAATAGTTTTAGTCTTATCCAGATCACATAGATCAACCCGGTAGTTTTTCACCGTTTTACCCGTAACCGCTTCGATATCCTTTAACACCTGCTCATCCGAATTAATATTACTATCCGCAGAAATAACGTCAAAACCGTTGTCCAGTAAGTCAATAATAGTATGACTACCGATATATCCACAACCACCCGTTACTAATACTTTATTTTTCATGTCTTTCAATTTTAAGTTACTTTTGCTACTCAAAGATACTTTATTCAAGTCGAAACTGTTTAAAAGTAGTTTAGAAATTACTTATATATACGAATTAGGGCTTAAAATTATTTCTTTGCTTCTTGCTGTTGGCCATTTGCCCTCTTCAATCGCGATTGAGTGAAGCAAATAGCAAGAAGCGAGAAGCAAATACCACATTTAACTGATTCTCAACCACTGATTCGCGTTAATGGTGATAAGTTAAAAAAGCAAAAAAGTTACAATAATGGAACAAATAACACTGGTAAAACACGTAATCAAGATCGCTAAAGAAGCTGGAGCAGCCATTCAGGAAATTTACGAGGGCAGTGCCGGAATGGAAATTGAAAAAAAATCGGATGATTCGCCACTAACCGTTGCAGACCGTACTGCAAACAAAATTATTTGCGATTCGTTGGAAAAATTACCCGTTCAATACCCAATCATCTCGGAAGAAAATAAAGCGATTTCTTACGAAGACCGTAAAAATTTTGACTACTGCTGGCTGGTAGATCCACTGGACGGCACCAAAGAATTTATTAAAAGAAACGGAGAATTTACCGTCAATATCGCACTCATTCACCAACAACAGATTATCCTCGGAGTGGTGTATGCTTCGGATCGGGATGAGATGTACTGGGCAGTTAAAAACGAAGGCGCTTTTCAGGTAATCAACGGGGAGGACGTTCGATTATCCGCCAAGGATTTTACTATGAAAGACGAAGGGCTAAAAGTCGTTTGCTCCCGCTCGCATCTGAACGAAGGGACACAGGCATTTGTGGATGCGCTCGTTAAACCAGAGTTAGTCGCCACGGGCAGTTCGCTTAAATTTTTAATTATCGCCGCTGGACAAGCCCACGTTTACCCAAGACTGGCACCAACCATGGAATGGGATACCGGTGCTGCCCAGATCATTTTGGAGGAGGCCGGAGGAAGTGTCATTGATCATACTACGCAAAAACCACTTCTTTACAACAAAGAAGATTTATTAAATCCGCATTTTGTGGCGTATGGGAAAAAATCTGTGAAGGCTTCTGTTTAATTAGGAGCTGTTTTTATGATTTTTTCGTTGAAACACTTCGTTTGTTGAATCGCTTCGCTCGTTGAAACGTGTGAGCATTTAAAAAACGGTAGATAAAAGCATGCTTTTATCTACCGTTTTTTCACGACATAAGGACTCAACACTCCCTTAATTCCCCACCCTTTTGGATTCCTCCTCGATTCCTGTCTTCCGTTTTCGGGATTTTACCTTTTGGTTACCAAAGTTATAGCTTAAACTCATGCTGACACGACGGCTGTCCCAGTTGCCACGGCCGGTGGAAACAAGACCATCGAATTCAGAAATACCGGACCAGCCTGTTTGATAAAAAATATCGTTAGCACTAACGCGTACATTCAGTTGATCGTTTAAAAATTTCTTTTGTAATCCCAGGTTCAAGCTCCAGCTGGAATCGTATTCAAAAACACCACCCCATACTCCGGGGCCACCGTACCAACCACTGATTTCTCCTTTAAATCCTTTTGGTAGCGTAAAGGTGTGTTGCTGAAAAGTATTATAACTAAACACCTGCACATCGACGATGGCACCGTTTCCATAATCGGCTTGATTATTAATATAAGAACCGTTGGCGTTAATGAAAACGCTCCACCATTTATTGACCTGAATCGGA
>CALLLR010000023.1 GCA_938008185.1 uncultured Saprospiraceae bacterium | reverse complement strand
TGGAAAGCTGGTATCCTTAATTCGTCGTACCACTCCATGTTGTAATACATATCGATCGATGGCTATATTACCATTTCCACTTTTTCCAATATCAAAACTAGCAGAAGAAGGCAGGAAGGTAATTCCTTCTCCGTTGCGATCATAAAAGATCATGGCTGGCAGCGGAATGTAGATATCACCGAAGAAGTGAAAAGTATGGGCATCCGCGATGTGGTGGAGCGCCGTTTCGCCGGGATTGAAGGGAGCATCGTTACCGCCGGAGGCTAAGGTTTGGTTACTAAAACCACCGATTAAAATGGCCAGCAGGAGGAATACTCGAAATATTGATTTTGTACGCATAGGTATATACACTTATGGAGACTTTTTTTCAAATCGAGTGCAAAGGTAGCGATATTATCTTTTTAAAAAAAGCTTATGCACCTGTTTTTTTAAGAAGGATAAAAGGAAATTTTCAACAGGTGCGATTACCGGTTGAAAATTGATAAAAAACGATGTTTTTTAAGGAAGGGATGGAAAGATAAAGGAGAATTGACTATTCTACGCCCGCTTTAAGTACTTCCAGAACCGATTCGATCTCTTTTTTCATACCATCAAATGCCACACTTGTGTAAGAAACGAGCGGTAAGCGCATGTGACGCTCTGAAATTCCGGCAATTTCAAGGGCTGCTTTGATGCCCACCGGATTGCCTTCCAGGTAGAGCCAGTGGTGCAAATTGATGGTCGCCAGATGGATAGCACGGGCAGTAGCAAAATCTCCATTTCTCGCCGCCTTCACCATTTGGCTGTAAGGACCCGGTAATAAATTAGCAATAACGGAGATAACGCCCGTTCCGCCAATGGAAATAAGTGGTAAACAAGTAGGATCATCGCCGGATAAAACCTGGAAGTGATCGGGTTTATCTTTAAGAATCTTTGCCGCACTTACCAAGTCACCCGTAGCATCCTTGACGGCAACAAAACGATCTGAGGCGTGTGCCAGTTTAAGGATTGTTTCGGGAGCCACGGTAGAAGACGTTCGCCCCGGGACGTTATAAATAACAATGGGGACCGGTGCCAACTCGGATATTTTCATATAATGCCGGTAAATACCTTCCTGGGTGGGTTTGTTATAAGCTGGACTACTGGAAAGCATGCCATCAAATCCCTTAAAATCAAATTGTCGGATTCGTTCCTGAAGCACGGCCGTATCATTGTGGCCAAACATACCTGCCATTAAAGGAACCCGACCATTATTTATTTTTTTTGTAAAAGAAAATACTTCCAGACATTCTTTGCGACTCAAAGTAATAGCCTCACCGGTCGTTCCGAGCGAAACCAAGTAGTCTACTCCTCCCGAGATGACGTGCTCAATAACCCTTTCCAGGGCGTTATAATCCACCGCTCCGGTGGTGGTAAAGGGGGTAACTAAAGCGACTCCGGTTCCGGAGAAATTGGTTGAAATCATGCCCTGCTGCTATTCTTCAAACGGTTCAGAAAATAAGATACGTGTTTTACAAAAAAATCGAGATTAGGTTGACGAGAGGTATCAATCATCAGGTCATAACAATGTAATTTTTCGGAATAAGGTCCGACGCGTAGGTGTGCCCTGGATAAACCAGAGACATATTCGAGTGCCGGTTGCTGATCCAGGTATAAATTGATCAAAAAATCGAATGGCTGGTTGATAAAACCATTGATTGCCTCATCGCCAGGATACTGAAACCAATTGAGGTCTTTTTTGGTAAAATGCTTAAAAGCGAAATTCGTGTTCGGTTCATTTTCCTGCAAAAAAGCAAATAAAGTAACCTCTTTACCTTTGTTTTTGAGTTCGTCGGCGTATTGCCGAACGATGTTCCGGCGTTGAGGATCCGTGGCGTCAAATAATAGTCCAACCGTGCGAGCTTGTTCAAAACTAACCGGATAGCGAGTAATGTTGCGTTTACGGATTTTAGCCAACAACGACTGTTCGCGTTGTCTAGCTTTCCATTCATTAAAAATTCTCATAGTAGTAGTGATGGTTATCTAATTTGTAGGTTAGATCTATACCAGTAACATTCGTTATCAACGTAGCTCCTTCAACGATTAAATGGAGACTATACCGCTAAATGTGTGATTTGCCAGCCCGTACCTCTAAAGGAGGCTTTCCCGCTGACACATTTTAACTGAACAATCTCATAAAATCGTTACTCAGTTGATTTTGTTTCTACGACCGCTTTTGTTTTTATTAAATCGTAGTGGCCCATTTGACTATATTTATGAATACGTGCTTCGATGCGCGCATCCGGATCCATTTCTTGTAATTCGGCGATGGATTTCTTTAATTGTTTTTTCAATATTTTAACCGCTTCTTCTGGTGCGGAATGTGCGCCACCAAGAGGTTCTTTGACAATTCCGTCAATCAAGCCGAATTCGAGCATATGGTCTGCGGTCAGTTTGAGTGCTTCGGCGGCTTGTTCTTTGTAATCCCAGCTGCGCCAGAGAATAGAAGAGCAAGATTCGGGAGAGATAACGGAGTACCAGGTATTTTCCATCATAAAGACCTGATCGCCCAGGCCGATCCCGATGGCACCACCGGAAGCTCCTTCGCCGATAACCGCACAGACGATGGGTACGCGAAGTTGTGCCATTTCAAAAAGATTACGAGCAATAGCTTCCGCCTGTCCGCGTTCTTCGGCTTCGAGTCCGGGAAAAGCCCCCGGTGTGTCGATGAGCGAGATGACTGGTAAGTTAAAACGTTCTGCGAGTTTCATGAGGCGAAGTGCCTTGCGATAGCCTTCGGGATTCGCCATTCCAAAATTACGGAACTGCCGCATTTTAGTGTTAACCCCTTTTTGGTGTCCAATAAAAACGACGGATTGGCCATCGAGGTTACCAATACCACCAACGATGGCTTTGTCATCTTTAAAATATCGATCACCGTGCAACTCGATAAACTTTTTACACATTTGATTAATGTAAAAAAGAGAATAAGGCCGCTCGGGGTGACGAGAAAGCTGTACTTTCTGCCAACCGGTCAGATTATCATAAATGGCTTTACGCTCATTTTTAATTTTATTTTCCAGTTCGGCGATCTTATCAGATACGTCGATATCACCAGCCTCTCCAACCTGCCTAATTTTGTCAAGCTGCTGGTAGAGACTCTCCAGGGGTTTTTCAAATTCTAAAAACACCATAATAGCATGTTTTTTTGGGTGTACGATTTCAGTAGAAAAAGTATTACTGAAACTCTGCTTTGCAATGTTTGTTCAAGAAGTTGTTTAAGAATAGAGGCTGTCTAGGCGGCCGGCGGCACAAAAAGTTTTGTCAGGCACCAAATCCTCTATTTTTGTGGCTATTCTTAGCCAACTTCAAATTTAATCCTTACAAAGATGGCAAAATCATTGGGATTACACGCTCTGAGAGAAACTTTTTTTATTTTTAGTGGTAAACTATTGCATCTTTGGTAAAACAAATTTACATTTGCATTCGCTGAAACGAAAATGTTCGAGTTTAGTGTAATCAAAAAACATAGTTTTTTAACTTTTAAGATATTGGTCTGGTAGTTCAGTTGGTTAGAATACCTGCCTGTCACGCAGGGGGTCGCGGGTTCGAGTCCCGTCCAGACCGCAAGGCGACTCATTATGAGTCGCCTTTGTTGTTTATTATCCACCCAAAACGTTGGGTAGCACCATGTTAAACATGGTATTTAGTCATTATTGGTATCAACTAGATACTAGTGTTCTACTGCTCTTTTGTATAGCATTTGTACGATTCTTGTACTACAATTCCCTTGTGTACATTTTTCAACGTCACAAATGAATTATAATGAAAGTAAAATATGCAGTTATCTATACTTACAACCGTACAGGAAACCTCCTTTCTGATGGTAGCGCATCCGTTACCATCAGGGCTTATCTACGTGGTAAAAACAAATTTTTTAATACTGGAATCTATATTGAGCCTCATCAATGGAATGGGAGTAATGCCGCCTGGATCAAACGACACCCAAACCAGTATGTATTTAATCAACAGATAAGAGACACGATTTCAAAGATGGAAGCTTTCGAGTACGATTTGATAAATCGGAAAGAAACCGTAGACCTGGAACGACTAGCGGAGTACGATAATGACAAGATTGATATTTCATTTACTGAGTTCATAGAAGATCAACTGGAAGTTACCCGCCAGACGTTTAGTAATAGTTGTTTTACAGATCAGCGGCAGACTTTTGATAAGTTGAAATTATTTAAACCGATGGTTTATTTTAATCAGCTCAATTTTAAATTAATAAACGGGTTTGATACTTTCCTTTTTAAGTTGGGTACGATGTCAGTTAATACAATAGCGAAACATCATAAAAATTTAAAGAAGTTTGTTAACCTGGCTATTAAAGAAGATCTTCTTGACGTAAACAAAAATCCGTACAAGAAATTTAAAGTTAAGCGACAACCAACAGAGCGACTTTATTTAAATGAAGATGAACTTGGAGAGGTTGAAAAGATAAGTTTTGAAGACGATAAAAAACATTTAGAAGTAGTACGTGATTTTTTCCTTTTTATGTGTTATACAGGTTTGAGATACTCTGATGCATCAAAAGTAATTGGGAATGATTTTATAAAAAATAGCGCCGGATTAACGCTTTACTTTACTTCAACCAAGACGGGTAAACCGATGCGAATTAATCTTAAAAAACTGTTTGCCGGAAAGCCTGAAATTTTAATAAATAAATATCTTGATAAGTACGATGATGTTTATTTTGATGATCCAGATAACCCGATGCCCATATTTTTTCGTTTATCGAATCAGTATGTAAACAGAGAGTTAAAGACGATAGTAAGAAAATGTAATATTAGAGAAAATGTAAAAAAACAAATTAGCTGCCACGTTGGTAGACATACGTTTGGTACTGCTTTGGCAGGAAAAGTAAAACTGCCAGTACTACAAGAAATGATGCAACATTCCAGGGTAAAAGAAACGGAAATTTACGTTCATATGAACCCGAAACGTATTGACGAAGAATTAGATAAAATTGATTGGTAATGATTAAGGAAAAGAAAATTACGATAAAGTATTATTTTGATGATAAGCCTTACGTAAGTAGAATTACAGGGATAGAACATTATAGCCTGTATGCCAGAGTTACTTATAATAGAGAAACTACAAAATTCACAATACAACGCTTAAACGATGAATGGGAGTTAACAGAGACTTCTATCCATGTCAAAAGGGATAATATTAATTCTCTTACTGAACTTGGCGAAAAAATCTATTCCTCAATTCTTAAGCCTTATAAGCATCTAGAAGAAATTATTAGATATGAAGTAGGTTTTAGCCCTAAAAACTATTCTTTAAAAGGACTAAAAAGTAGGCTTGATAGATATTCCAAATCTATCAGATGGGCTACAGATGTACCTCGCGCATTAGAATCTACTTTTAAAGGTCTTATGGATAAGACTATGGTTTTTGCTTTAAATAGCATCATAATGGGTGAAGCTGAATTTGGATGTGCAGAAGCACTTAATTTTATAGGATTTCATGTTGAAGATTACTCTAGTAAAATTCCTTCTAGATTAAAAAAATTAGTCATAGGGCATCTTTTATTCAGAATGGTATTTGATAAAGAACCGTATGAAACAGAAATATATGGAATAAATGGAGATTCTTGTTATGAATGGTTTATTAATTCAAATCTAAAAAATGATTTTAAACGAAAATTACTAAAAGAAAATGCTCTTCATAATAATAATTTCCCCATTGGTTACAGTGTTGTACTAAATGATCTAGGATTTTCTTTGGATAAGATAGACGATTATATTAATGCACTTGACAATTATATACATTTTAGTTCATCACTAGCCTATGATAATCCTTCCGCTCATATAAGCTATTTTCAAGATTAATTTTTTTGCCATAAATGTTGTAAATTTTATTTTATTTGTTGTTTTTTCAAACATTAATTAATATTATTGCAACTCATAGGGAATTGTAGTGACAACTACGTACAAATTTTATTCATCAAAAATCTATACCAATGGCTAAAAGAAATGAAGCGGCGGAAAAGCCCAAAAGAAAGAGAATCCGAAAAAAGGTACTACCTGTAAATGATACAAATGAGCAGGAGAGGAAAGAAACCGTACAGCAAAAAGAGATTCTTACAGCAAATGAAACTATGTCATTGCTTGACATATCAAGAAATACTTTTGATAGATTCCATAAAGATGGGACATTGAAAGTTTACCGCCTGGGCGCTCGTCGCTTGTATTGTAAGTATAGCGAGATTATGAAAACGATTAGTGAAAGTCAGGTACTTTCTTCTTAAATTTTTAATCAAGAGAGGTCCAGTGGTGCAGACGCTAGACTTTAATTTTCAATTTATCTAAAACAATATTCAATGTCAGATTTAAACAATCAAAAAAGAAAAGTTAATTCAAACGAGGAATTACAAAAAATGGAAAAGGATCTTAAAAGAGATGCAAAATCTCTTTTTGAACCAGGGGGAGGGATAGTATACTACGAAACACTTAAAGAAATGCAAACCTACTTTCCGTACACAAATTATAGCGGTGCCGAAGATATAGAAGGAATGATCTTTTCGATGGAAAAAATAAGAGCGTTCTTTTTAGGGTTACACAATTATAATCAAGCTTTCAGAAAACTTAATAACAAAGGATTAACCTATGTTACTATAAACTTTGAGCATAGAATAATAAGATAGAAACAAAAAAAAGGTCTAGTGGTGCATCACTAAACCTTGATTTATAATTTATTAAAACAATATTAGATGACAAATTTAACCAATCAAAACGGAAAAGTCAATTCAAAAACAGAATTACAAGAAATGGCTGAGAAACTAAACTGGACAGCCAAATGTATTCTTAATCCTAGAGAAGGGATGAAGTATTACAAAATACTTCGAGAAATGCAACAATGGTATGATTACGACCAGAACCATGAAAAAGGCGAAATGCAGAACATCGTCTATTTTATGGAAGAACTAAGAGATTTTTTTCTACAATTAGATCAGTATCAGCAAGTTCTTGATAGAGATTCTAAGAGTAACGAGACTTTAGTAGAATTTAAATACTATGAGAGGTAGTGTAAAAAAAACGAATCGCCTGGGCTATTAAAATAGCTCGGGCTAATTTTATTTAATCACCATAACTTACACTATGCCTAACAAAAAAAATACAGGAAGTAAAAGTAGTGATCCTGCTAACTCCAATAAATCCAGAGGAGGAAACAACAATGACGAAGGACACAACAATTTTACAAGAATTAGAAGTTTTTTACAAAGAACGTATGACTTTAGATTAAATGTCATTGAACAGCAATTAGAGTGTAGAAAAAAGGATTCTCAAGAAGAATATAAAGAACTAAGAGAAGGTGAATTATTTTGTGATTTACTAGAATCAAAAAAAGTATTCAAACAAATTCCTTTTTGTGTATCCGCTTTTTTGGGTTCTAGAGATTATGTTCCAGAATACAACCATATTAAAAACTATTTCAAGTCATTACCTAAATGGGATGAATCAGAACCGGATCATATCGAAAAACTAAACAGCTTTGTACTTGCAAAGAAACCGGATTGGTTTAAACTCCAGTTTAAAAAAATGATTGTCAGGAACGTTGCCGCTGCCTTAGGTCATATCTCCTTTAACAAGCAATGTTTTGTTTTGACTGGTGGACAGAGCGCCGGAAAATCAACTTTCCTTAGATTTCTTTGCCCACCTGAATTAATGAAGTACTATTCAGAAGAAATAGACTTTATAAGTAAAGATGGAGTCATTGCACTTACTCAAAACTTCCTCATTAATCTAGAGGAATTGGACAAATATAATAAGACTGAATCCGGCCATATTAAAACTTTTATGTCTAAAGATTATGTAAAAGTTAGACTACCCTATGCTAAAAGACCAGTACGACAAAAGCGTATTGCAAGCTTTCTAGGATCGACTAACCAACCACAATTTTTAACCGATCCAACAGGAAACGTAAGATGGCTAATAATGGAATTAGAAGGCATCAACCACGATCATGGAGGTGATAAAGGTTACGGTGCAAACGTAGATATTAATTTTGTCTATGCTCAAGCTTACCATCTTCTAAAGTCTGGATTTAATTACAAATTGACTTCCGATGAAATAAAGGAATCAGAGATAAATAATAAATCATTTCTGGAAGAAACCAGCGAATCAGGTATACTACTTAGCTATTTTCAATCAGCTAAGAAAGAGAAAGCAACACACGGTTTTAATGTTGGTCAAATGATGAAGTTCTTAAAGACTCAAACCTCAATGAATTTGAATCAAAATAGAATTAAAAGTGCGTTGATAGCCGAAGGATTTACAAGAGTTGATTCCTGCTATTTCCCTAACATGAAAGTATCATTAAAAGGCGTCTATCTAGTCAAATTATTAGATGATACTGGCAAAGATTTGATCTATAAAAATCAATTAAAGCCAAAATAAAAAATATGAGTTATCAAAAAACACTACTCGTTTACTCGAAATTAACCTAAATGATTGATTATCAGTTAGTTTGATCGAGTAAACAGCTTTTAAAAGTTACTCGATAGTTACTCGTTTACTCGAAAAGTCAAGATTACGAGTAAAAAAGTTACTCGAATCCATTCTTAGTTACTCGTTCATGAAGTTTGATAATCAACGGTTTAGGCCGTTTCGAGTAAACGAGTAACTTTTTTTGGAAAAACTTTTAAATTTTTAAAAAACTGATTACGGGGGAAAAGAAAAGCAAAATTTTACCCGATTTTTTTCTTTTCCCCCGCTAATAATAATTTGATTTTATGACTACTAAACAAATCAAAAAAGTACCAATTACTGATCTACTGGGAAGCCTTGGTTTTTTACCGGAGCATTCGCAAAAAAACGGTAATGAATTTTGGTATAAATCGCCAATGCGAAAAGAGAAGACCCCTTCTTTTAAAGTGACGGTTAGCAAAAACACCTGGTACGACTTTGGAGCGGCCGCTGGTGGTTCCGTGGTTGATTTTGTAATGGCGTACAAACGGTGCGACGTGGCAGAAGCTTTTGCCATTATCAAATCTAAAAATATTACTTCGGTCACTCCCCTACTGGCAGCGGTTCCCGTGGTACACAATAACCATCCGGTCGAAATTCGATCTATAAAAACTTTACAAAATACAGTCCTGGTTGGCTTCTTAAAAAATCGGGGTTTAGATATTGAGATAGCAAAAAATTATATCAGTGAAGTTTACTACCGTCGGAATGGCAGGAATTATTTTACTGTTGGAATGATGAACGATTCCAACGGCTACGAAATCAGAACAGAAAAATTTAAAGGTTGTATTCTATCCAAAGATTTGACCACCATAAAAAGCGAATTTGATACGGTTAGCATCTTTGAAGGATTTATAGACTTTCTTTCCCTGCTAACCATCCGGAAAATTGACCGCCTGAAAAGTGACATAATTATTTTACACTCTACCAGTCAGATAAATAAAGCAATTGCTAAAATTTCCAATTCCAACTATAACAAGGTTTATGCTTTTCTTGACAACGACGAAGCCGGAGGACTGGCATTTACAAAACTAAAAAATAGTAAAGGAATTGAGGTTAAGGATATGCGCTATCTCTACGATGGATATAAAGATTTAAACGACCATCTACTAAAAAAGAAACAGTAATGAAAAACCCGCCCGAAAAATACTTAGAGGCATTAACGGACGGGAATTTGTTTAACGGATTAAACACTACAAAAATGAAATTATTTTATGACTTATCCAATTTGGAAAAAAGTACCACATTCAAACATGATGCACAATTGATAAAAGGCGTGCAAATTGGAATCATCGTATTTTTGATTCTATCGAGTATCACCGTCTTTGGTGGTTTAAAATCTCACCTTAGTGACCACCTACTAAATACTTTTTTCTTGTGGCGGTGGCTGATCCTGGGAAGCTCCTATTTATTTGGCGCTTTGGGAATTGATCTAGTAAATACGGTTTGCCTGGGCTACGTAATCAGTGCCATTCTACGGAAAGATTTTGAGCGGGAAAGTATTATTCTAATCGTTTTTTGTTCCGTGCTTTCGCTGGGACTTACCCACTACTCTTTTTCAATGTCGCAAAATTCAGCCGTAGCCATTGGAAACGATCTAAAAGAGGAAAAGCAAAAGGATGATACCAAAGACTTAAACCAGATCAACACTACCCTATCTGATCAGCTTAAGACGATTGAGGAAAATTATACGATCAACCACCAACGTATAATGGAGCCGTTTACCATCCGGATTGATAATATTTCAAAATCCTTTGATAACCAGATTTCAATATTAAAAAATGAAATAGCGGTGATTGATCAAAATTCTACTAAAGAAAACTATCTCTACGCTGCAAAGCAAAAACGCCCGTTAACGGCCAAAATTGGACAGCTAGAAGATTCTAAGCTCCAATCAGTAAAGCCAATACTAAAAGAACAACAGACGGCCTTAGACAAGCTTACAGACGAAAAGAGCCAAATGATTACCGATGCAAAAAACGTGCATCAATCGGATCGTAAAAGGAAGCAGCATAAAACGGACTCCGTCAATGCGCAGGTTAATACTACCAGTACCGTATTTTCAAATCTATTCAGCAGATTGTCAGGTTTTGCGGTCTTTGGATTATTGATTTTAACGGCCACTAAAGAAGTGTTGTATTTTAAAAACAATATCGAGCCAACCCCTATTTTATCCAACTTTGATTTTTCTCCTTCCTGGACAATGGAAGTACTTTTTTATCCGATGGTTTGGGTACGTCGTCACTCCGTTAATCAGGTTCGGAATTGGTACGGCCAACTACCAGCACTTCAACAACCAGTCATCCAGGATAAAATTTATGACGGTCGAAGCCTGGGACAAACCATTGTCAGTTTTGATCCAAGTAACGACTCTAGCCGCTCCGCTCCTGGGTACATGCCCCCCGGCCAAAGCCGAAATTTAGAAACCAAAGATCAAATTTACACATCAACCGTAGCCACGGAAACGGGAAAATCAGTTGATTCAAATACGGGGTCTTCGCAATACTCCCACGAAACACCAAGTTTTGGTGGGGTTGATGATTTGCTAGAAACAGCGGAACCCACGAACACCACCACCCACGAAAAAAGCGACGAACCCACGAAAAAAATTAAGCATATCGGAAAAAACGAAAAGGTCTACTGGTACGATCAAAAACAGGTCATGGGTAAAGTAAAGAAATACACGGCCAACGTTCGGGAGTGGCAAAAGAAAGCTAGTAGAAAGAAGGCAACAAGCAGGGATAAAACGGCCTTAATCAATAATAAAGAGCTGTTGATTTACTGGCAAGGCAGGATAACCGAGTTCTAAGCACTGTATTTACCCCTGTATTCCTGTGTAATCGGACGTAAAAACACGGAGGATATACGGTACAAATTCACGGTCATTATTACGATAAAATATACATTCAATTATTTACAAAAAAGAAATCATGAATACAACCAATAGAACATGTGCATACTGCCATAAAAGTATTGACCATAGAGGGCCAAAGGCCAAAACTTGTAGTAATACGTGCAAACAATATGCAATGCAAGTCCGGCAGGGAAAGCGAGAGCCGATAGCTAAGCCGGAGGTCAAAGCGGAGCCAGTAGAACAGACGATTGATAGGAAGGATTTAAAAGACCAATTAGCCAAACTAGAAAAAGGATTAATTAACTCCGATAACAAACTAAGAGACCTAAAAGAGAAATACGAACTATTCTATAAACCAGTTCAAACTTGTATTTGGGAGAATTTCAGGTTAAGGGAAAAGAGGAATAACTTTTTAAAAAAGTACCTTTTTAATAGTGGAGAAATTTCCGGAAGTGATTTTTCAAAATATGGTGACTTGATAACAAAGTATCCTTTTGAAGATTTAGACCATATACTATTTTCTGAACTGGGAAAACCAACACAACCATTTTTAGCAGCAATCACAGGAGAAAAAAAGACTGGTAAAACTATTCTGGGAGTTTTAATATCAATTCATATAGCAAGTTATTTACGATCTAAAGTACTACATATTCTAGATTTTGAAAACAAATCAAGAGCGATGGAGTACTACGATTTGATGAAAATTAATTCCGGTAATCTATTAATTAAAGAAGTTGAAAATTATCAAGAAATTGAAAATTCATTAGCGAAAAATAATGTTGAATTTCTAGTTTTAGATTCTATCGAAAATTTAAAAGTAACTTATAGAGACCTTATACGCTTACGGAAGTCCCACCCAAAAATTTCCATTTTTTTAATTACGGAAGGAAAGAATAAATCAGTAATAGATTCTAGCACAATCCAATTTAAAACAGAGCTATATTCTACGCATGGTACAAATGGTGCCTATGCAAAAATCTTTGTCAATAATACCAATCGTGAAGACCAAGAGGTTACTATTTTTTCAAATGACAGCTTTAACGGTTTTAGTATAGGATTCTAAGACGATATAAACATGGACGATAAACCAATTTTTGCGAAAAATATAAAGATTCAAATCAGGTCTAATAACTATCAGAAACGATGTATAAAAGCCAGGGCGGAAAAGCTGGGAGTTACAATGAGTCAGTATATCCGGCTTTTGATTGAGAAGGATTTGAAGGAAAATAAAAGGGATGACATTATTACTAAACATCATCCCCTTTAAAGGAAACCAAAGCTTACTAAGCTTCTTTTTTGGTAATGGGTGGTTTAGATACTTCCGGTGGCTTTGTAGCCGTAGAAGTGGCACACATCGTTTCACTGACTTTTGCCTTTACTTCTGATAAGCTTCCGGTTACTCCACGGAGTTTTGAAAGGTCTTTGTTCTTTGGATCAGTCCAAACGGAATAAGAACCTTTACTACCAATGATTTCAACGTCCTTACGGGCTTTGTCACCATCAAAAACTTTTACGCTTTTCTTGTTGACTTTGCTAAAATTGATGTTACAATTTTTCATGTTAAAAATTTAAAAAATTAAGAAATATAATTATCGCATTAGAAACTATCAACATAATAACTGGCAAGCAATTTTGTCAGTACACTTTTTTCAAACCATAAAATTTTATAAGAATGAGTACTTTAAAAAAAGTCAGTAGCCTGGCAGAAATCAAAGAATTAACTACGGTTCCACGACTAACTTACAACTACGAAGCACAACTGATAGATAAAACCCATCTGGATAGTCCAGAAGAGACCGTTAAGCTTATCCGGAAATTTATTGATAAAGGTTCTATCCGTTCCCAGGAGGAATTTTTATTGATGATGCTAGACGAAGAAAACCAATGTATAGGAATCTTTTCTTTATTCAAGGGAATAAGAGGGCAGGTATTAGTTGACCATAATTTGATTTTGACTTTACTACTTTCCTTTGGCTGTGAAACCTACGTTATCGCCCACACTCATCCAACCTCAGATTATCTACCAAGTCCCGAAGATGTAGAAATGACTATTTCCTTAAAACACAAAACAGACTATTTCCATATTGATATGAAAGACCATTTGATCATTACCGAAGAAAACCATTATAGTTTTCAGGAATCTTTCAGAATCTGGTAGCGAATAGAAATCTATTGTAAACAACTTAAATAAAATTAGCATGGACCCAATAAAGAAAACCCACCGATTGGATCAGGGGACCGCTCAGGAGCTGACACAGATAGCCGGAGAGCATATGACAGAAAACAAAGCGGTGATTATGGTTATCAATCAACACCAGATAATGAAAAGTAAAATCAGACAATTGGAAAGCCAGTTGAATAAATCGGAGCAAGAACTGGAAATGGTACAAACCGAACTAGACACCATTAAGAAGACGTGGAAAAAGCTTTTTAAACTGGTAAAGTGAGTTTGTGACGGCAAAAGGTTTCCTGGATCTACTTTTCCTGGTTGTATTTTGCCGTCTTTATTTGTACAGCTCTGGCCGGATCAGCTGACCGATAAAAAGAATTTGACGGCACAATGTTAATTCTTGAACAAAAAAAAAGAGTTAGGTTAATTACTCCTAACTCCCAGCAGTTATTAACTGCCTATGAACTTTCCAAGTGCTTTAAAGTATACTCCTCAAAAAATTTTAATTCGCACACTAATAGCGGTAATGTAATAAGTGCTGGATCGGTTCCCGAACCAACAAATCTTAGCAACCAGAATGCAATCCAATAATTTATCCAGATAAGGATAAATAAGACTACGACTCTAGTTCCTACTTCGACAAAGAAGCAAAAATTGTTCATAATTCTGAATTAAAAAAACGTTAAAAAATTTCTTTTACCGTTTCGCCCTAAATATTAAAGGTTGAACGAAATGCTAGATTTAAGCTATCTCTTCTGCTTATATTATATATTTTAGTCAGTATGTATAAAATGTATAAGAAAATTGACTAGTAGAAGGATCACTAAAGAAGCTATTCACCAATAATAATTAGTAGAATTAAAAACGATTTGCTTGTCAAAGAACATTACAAAAAGCACTTATGCTTATTGTCGAGTTATAAATATAAGAAATTTTACTTATAAAACCAATCTTTTATCTACGAATGACGCCGAAAATTCGACTAATTGACCTTGTTATTAAAAATTAATGGCAAAATTGCCGTCAAAAATTCAGCCATCCGAGTTCTCTAGAAATCTGCAGCAATTATAAAAGCCGTCAATTGGACTCTTTGAATCCTGATTGACGGCTTTTTGTTGTCGGCCTCGATCGGCGCCGGTGGGGTTTTGCCGTCTTTATTTGTCCAGCTCTGGCCGGATCAGCTGATCGATGGAAAGGGATTGACGGCAAAAGAACTTATTCCTTGTCTTCAGGCTTTGAGTTCGATAAGAAAGTACTGAAAAAAACATCAAACATATTATCTTCTGTTACTTCTTTTTCGTAAATAGAAAGTGGCTCATAATCTGGATCTAATTCTTTGAATTCGTCGAGGATTATTTTAACTCCCCGCAAACATTTATAAACTTGTTTTGTTTGTTCGATCATTTCGTTAAATACTGCGGAATCCCCAAATTCTTCTATTGCAATGTTTTTGCCTTTCGAATGAACTAATTTATTTCTTATTCCAACAATCGTCCTTAGGTGTCCATATCCTACCCCTCCCTTTTTAATTGATTTACCAGTTGCTAGTTTAGGAATAACTAGCCATTTTGATTTAACGTCTAACCTGTCTAAATGATCTCCAAAGTAACTATTTCCAAATTTTTCAGAGCCATAGTCATTTATGAATGATTCTAAGCAAAACGCACAATTTAAAATTGTTTGTATGCCAAGCATTCTAATATTAAAGCTTATAGTAGCGAGTTTTTGAAAACCTTCTGATGTTTTCATTTTATTTGCTTCTTCTTCTGACATATCATTTTTTTCTATTTTTTTCAAAATATTTTCAATAGATGTCTCTTTTTTAAAACTTTCACTCAGCTGGGAAAGTAAAATAGCATTCTGACCTGCCATTTGATAAAATAAATAATCGTGACGAGTTTTTGTAACGTCCATAATATTCTTGATTTATTTGTTTTTTTTCTTAAATGTCAACAATTAAATCTTACCAAAAGGTTTCTATTCCTATTTTTTTGTACAAAACTTCTCACAAAGAAATTAACCCCCACCTAACTACCTGATTATCAGTTAAAAACAAAAAAATCAGCCAATACCGTCCAGACCGCATAAGCCGCTCAAGGTAACTTGAGTGGCTTTCGTGTTTTTAGGAGTTGGGGTAGATTATTATTTTTTAAAATAAATAAGTTTTGAAGGTCGTTTGTACTCAAAAAAACGTTGTAAGAACATTTACAATACTTCTTTTTTACGTATGAATAGTTATTGCCCGTATACGATCCTCATAAATTGGGTATCTTTACAGCAAGATTTTACAAACTTACCTTCACATTAAATGCAGCATCGTTCTATCTATACTGGTTTTTTTCGACGTTTGGCAGTAGTTGCGCTACTGACCGTCTACGTCGGCGTGGTGTTGGTGGATGGATTGCATGTGTTTTTTGATCATCATCACGATGCTCATCAACACTGTTCAATTGAATTAGAGGCATCGCCCTGCCATCAGAAAGTTTACCATAATAATATAACTCAGGGTTGCGACCACCAAACGCACTTCATCTCCGAAGATCAGGACTGTGAGCTATGTGACGCACTATTTGCTGATTTTTATCATCCTAAAAAAGACCTGGAAAAGACGGACGTTTTTTCTGTTCCAAGCTATACGCCGTTTTTCAATGGTGTGAAAATTATTTCATTTTTCTATCCTTCCATCTCGCCTCGGGGACCACCTGTATTATCTTAATTTTCTACCGTTTATTTTCGATGCTTTAATACACCCTGTATTTGACGGTACGTCCGTTAAATAGATGGTTCTATTAAAAAATCAACGCCTGTATAAATTTGCTTAACCGAGGTAAATTTAAACAAGCACTTATTATTAAACTAAAAATTAAGTATCATGAAATTTTCAAATAAAATATTTTTAATTATATCTCTTTTCGCTTTTGCTTTCCTGACCGCTTGCAACGACAATGATCCTCCTACTACAAGCCCCGAAGAGGTAATCACTACGCTTAACTATACCCTCGTTTCAACTACTGGTTCGGTAGTCACACTTTCATTTCAAGACCTCGATGGAGACGGTGGAAACGATCCCATCATTACTGGTGGAACCTTGATGGCTAATACTACTTACGTTGGGACGGCTGAATTTTTGAACGAATCGGTATCTCCAACGGATGTGATAACCGAAGAAATCGAAGAAGAGGATGATGAACACCAACTCTTTTTTGTTCCTGGCAGTTCCCTCAATGCTACCGTCACTTACTTGGATACGGATGATGATGGTAATCCGGTTGGATTGTCTTCCAGCCT
The DNA here is from genome assembly GCA_938008185.1 of uncultured Saprospiraceae bacterium. Classification (GTDB taxonomy): domain Bacteria; phylum Bacteroidota; class Bacteroidia; order Chitinophagales; family Saprospiraceae; genus JALZUU01. The sequence continues at coordinate 1,696 of CALLLR010000023.1, read as the reverse complement.
GACAACGGGCGATGCTTCCAGTGGCAAATTAACAATAATTTTACGTCACCAACCAGATAAATCTGCTGCAAATGTAAGCGACGGGGACATTACGAACGCCGGAGGTGAAACTGATATTGAAGTGGCCTTTGATATAATCATCCAATAAATCCTAACCATTGACTTTATCTAATCATATCTCTTTTCGACTTTCAGGACTGCTTGTCCTGAAAGTCGTATTTATCCTGTTATTTTTTTCGAATACTATTCACGCACAGGATTGTTCGCTTTCGCTAACGGGGAAAGTAATGGACCAAGGAACGGCTATTCCACTGCCATTTTCAAATATTTATTTGGAAGATCTCGCAAAAGGAGCAGTGACCGACGAAGACGGTTTTTTTGAAATAAAAAATATCTGTCCTGCCGACTACCATCTAACCATCAGTCACCTGGGTTGTGAAACGGTAGAAATATTTTTTACTATAAAAAAAGATACCTTCATCAATTTCTACCTCAACCATCATGAAGAATTATTAGATGAGGTAGTGGTTCACGGAAGTAAATCAGAAAATACCACAGCCGTCAGTAGTACCATCAATCGAGCAACAATTACGACGGAAAGCAGCGAGAATATTGCTGACATTTTAGAAAACATCGTCGGTGTCAGTGTCTTACGTAATGGAAGTGGCATCTCAAAACCCGTTATTCATGGTCTTTCTAATAATCGGGTGACCATTCTTAATAATGGAATTGCACAGTCCGGACAACAGTGGGGCAGTGATCATGCTCCCGAAATAGATCCATTTGTGGCCGATCACCTTTCGGTTGTAAAAGGGGTAAGTTCGCTGGCCTACGGAGGCAATTCTTTGGGCAGTGTGGTCATGGTCGAATCCGCTCCTATCGAAGACGATCCCCATTTGCACGGAGAAACCAATTATACTTTTGAAACCAACGGACGGGGAAATACCGTCAATGCCCGTCTGGAAAAAAAGAGCGATTGGGGCGCATGGCGAATTTCCGGAAGTTTAAAACGAAAAGGTGATACGCACACGCCCGATTACTTTTTGACCAACACGGGACAACGAGAACAGAACATTGCTTTACAGATTGACAAACACTGGAACAGCCGCTGGGAAACTGAATTTTATTACAGTCTGTTTAATACCGAAATTGGCATTCTGCGTGGTTCTCACATCGGAAATTTAACCGATCTCCAACAAGCCATTGGTCGGGAGATTCCTTTTTTCACCGAAAATGATTTTTCTTACGAAATCAATCCTCCCAGACAACTGGTGACGCACCATTTAGTTAAAGTTGCTACCAAGCATACCATCAGTGATGACCAATTAGTAAAGTTTAATTACGGTGGACAATGGAACATACGCAAAGAATTTGATGTCCGCAGAGGAGATCGTAGCAATGTTCCGTCTTTGAGTTTAAATCAATTTTCAAATTTTTTCGAAGCGGCTTATAATGGAGATTTTGCGCAACGCTTCTTCTTAAAAACAGGGGTTCAGTTTACCTACGTAGATAATGGCAATCAACCGGGAACGGGTATCCTTCCTTTAATTCCAAATTATGATTCCGCCAGAACGGGTGCCTATTTTATTTTACAAAATAGAAATCCATCAAAATGGTTTTACGAAGTGGGTGGGCGCTATGACTTTAAACATTTGAGTGTTGTTACGTTCAAAAATAATGTTTCCGATGAACTGAT
>CALLLR010000022.1 GCA_938008185.1 uncultured Saprospiraceae bacterium | reverse complement strand
GACAATCGTTTGGGGATAGCTAACCGGATGAGCAGAAAATTTTAAGGTAATCCGTTGTTCCTGCCAGGCTAGTTCCTGTGCGGCGAGCAAGGCGAGTCCGCCGGTATTGAAGGCAATATCTCCAACGGAGAATCCCCATTTAGCAGAAAAGCCATCCAGTACCTCGATGCTGGTTTGAAAGAGCGCTCCGAATCCGACGCCTAACCACATCGCTTTTTTACGGGGCATTCCGGCCCAGATTCCACCGTACATAAGAATCAGGCTTTCGTTGTAAGCGGAATAGAAATGCCCTACTTTGTCCATGTCGTTCCATTCGCCCCAATCGTTAAAAAATTGAAATTCAGAGCGTTCAAAATCGGAGTACCACGCGGCGTTAAGTCCGATCATCGTCGCTACGTAGCCTGCGGAAGTACCGCCGATCAGGGTGTAAGTGCGAGCCTTATTCAACGTATCGGACGGAGCAAAAAACCCACTGGGCTTCTCTATCTGCGCGATCAACGAACTCACGGAGCAGCATAGCAAACTGATGACAACAATAAGAAAGGATCGCTTCATATTGGTAAAAATAAGTGAAAAACCAATAATGACAAGGTGTCTCTACGTCAGCAAACCCCATTTAGACTGGTTATCCGGTCGAAATAGCCTCTTATTCAGATAAGGTCACTTTATTTAAAAAATGATTTTTACAGAAGTTGTTTGAGAACTTAAATTATAGAATGCCAGTGGTTTTCACTAAATTTGTCAATAATGTTATTAATAGGTATCCTTCCCCGAAAAACTAATACTTCTGTTTGGTTGTTACCTTTTTGAACAAGATTTTTTAAAAAACCTCTACACTTTAATCATTAAACTATTATCATGAAACAAAATAAATTTATGGGTTTTGCCATTGTTGGCTTTATCATATTGATCCTGCTGGTTAGTTTGTCCAATAGTCTTTTTCTCAATATTGATCCGGGTGAAAAGGGAATCATCTTTCGCCCGTTTAGTGGTGGGCTAGACAAAGAGACTGTTTACGATCAAGGATTTCACGTCATTGCCCCCTGGAACAAGATGTATATCTATGATGTCCGGGTCAACGAAGCGTTTGAAAAAATGGATGTATTATCCAAAAACGGTCTGTCGATTGCCGTAGAATTATCCTACCGTTTTAATCCGTTACCGGCAAAAATCGGGCATTTACACGATGAAATCGGGATTGACTACGTAGAGCGAATCATTAAGCCTGAGATTCGTTCAGCCGTGCGGGAAGTGATTGGAAAATACCTTCCCGAAGAGCTTTACTCGACCAAAAGAGAAGCTATTCAGGACGAAATTGAGCAATCAACTTTAAAAGCAGTCCAAAACAAGTACATTGTCATTGATGCCGTACTGATTCGTTCGGTACAATTACCCGAAAAGCTAAAAGCAGCCATTGAACAGAAACTGGAAGAAGAGCAGCTAGCCTTCCAATATGATTTCCTGCTGGACCGGGAACGCAAGGAATCAGAACGTAAAATTATTGAAGCCGAGGCCAAAGCTGAGTCCAACCGAATTCTAAATGCCAGTTTGACCGATAAAATCTTACAGGATAAAGGGATTGAAGCGACCTTAGAGCTGGCCAATTCCCCTAATTCCAAGGTAATTATCGTCGGAGGAGGAGATAATGGGCTACCGCTGATCTTAGGCAACTAACGCTGTATTGAAAATAAAAAACACTTAGAAGCTGTTTAACAATAAAGGATAACCCGTCTTAGCCGAAGCTGAAACGGGTTATTTTTTTGCCACAGCGTAAACAACCAGACAAAAGACGCTGTTTCCGGTATTTTTATTGGAAAATGGTACTATTTTGGGTACTTTTATATTGAAGTTGTTTAACAACTCCAAAATTGCCTACGATCTGATAAAATTCTCTAGCTCTCGGCTGCTTTTCGAATTCTTAAACAACTTCATTGTATTTTTCGTTGAATCAGCGGAAAGAACCCTTCGCTGTTTTAGACAGCTAGTATAACCTGTCAAATAACCAAAAATAGCCGTTTGCTATTGGTACCTGTCTGAATTTTTACAAATCACACTATATTATAAACAAAATGAAGTATTTATATTCATTGGCCCTGTTCTTTACGCTTTCTTTCACTGCCAGCTATGCGCAAATGTCGGATGGTAATTTTGGAGACGAGTGGATCAATTTTGATCAGTCGTACTTTAAGGTGGCCGTTGCCGAAGATGGCGTATACCGCATTTCACAAAGTGCGCTGGTGCAAGCGGGAATTCCCGTTTCCCAGATAGCTACGGGCAATTATCAGCTTTTTAGAATGGGAGCGCAAGTGCCTATTTATGTATCTACCGCTGGTCTTTTGGGAGCTGACGATTATATAGAATTTTTTGGTCAGAAAAATCGCTCCGAGCTGGATCGACACCTATTTGCCAATCCGGACGAAGAGATGTTGAATCCCGAGTATAGTTTGGTAACAGATACGATCAGTTATTTTTTGACGTGGGTATCCGGTAATGGAAACAATAGTCTGCGTTTTAATTCCATTACTAATGATTTGAGTAATCCTCCTCCGGCGGAGCCTTTTTTCTGGTACGATGAGCAACAAATCTTTACCAATACCCATATTAAAAAAAGAGAAACCACCGATGGCACCTCCTATTCTGATTATAATGAAACGGAAGGTTTTGGTTCTCCTTTCAGGCTTATTACCAATCATACAATCACTCCGGTAAATCCGGTAATTACTGGTCCGGAAAGTACTTTCAGTGCCCGATTCGCGACCAACCTCCCCGCGCAATCTGGCCATGCCATTGCCATTACCTTAAATGGTGGAGCACCGATATACGAAGAAAGCTTTAGTGGTGTAAAGCTAAAGAAAGTAACTGCTCCAGTTACCAATAGTCTTTTGAATAATAATATTGCGGTAAAATTTGCAGGAACAGGCGGAACCAACGACCGACATTCCGTAGGAGTGATCACCCTTACCTATCCCCGTAGTTTTGACTTTGGTGGCGTGACCTCTTTTGCATTTTCGGTAGAAGCATCAACCGACAGGAAGTTATTAGATATAGAAAATTTTTCCGATGGCATGGGCAGTCCCGTTTTATACGATCTGACCAATGGGCTACGAATAGAGGCCATTGTGGAAAACGGCCGTACGCGGATGGTATTACCTCCTTCTACTGCTGACCGTGATCTGATTCTATTTGAAAATAATACTGCGGCTACTTCAATTAATAGTATTAGTGCAACCAATTTTATTGATTATGGACAAGACCCCGCCACTTATCTGATCATTTCCAATTCCCGTTTATTTAACGACGCACAAGGCACCAATCAGGTAGTCGAATATGCCAACTATCGAAGTTCGATGGCCGGCGGCGGGTTTACTACGCGAATTGTAGACATAGAAAATTTGTATGATCAATACGCCTACGGTATCCGTCGTCATCCCTTATCCGTGAAGAATTTTGTCCAACGTGTCAACAGGCAATGGGATGATTTATCCTATCTGCTGATTATTGGAAAAGGGCGAGAATACCATACGGTCCGCACCCCAGCACAAGTAGCCGGAGCGCAGTCTACCCTGTTTGTGCCTACCTACGGATATCCGGGGAGTGATAATATGCTGGCATCAGAAAATGGTGAGCGTTTTCCAGCCGTTGCTACCGGACGGATAGCGGCGACCAGTCCGGAAGATGTTGCTATTTATTTGAAGAAGGTGAGAGACCTGGAAGCGGTGCAGCAGAATAGCAGTCAGACCATCGAGGAGCGGGCGTGGATGAAGCAGATATTGCATCTTGGAGGTGGCGGTAATAATGGCGAACGTGATGTGATCCGTCGGCATTTGGAAGGGATGGAAGAAATTATTGAGAATAATACTTTTGGAGCGGAGGTGACATCGGTGTTTAAGAGTAGTAACGATCCGGTACAAATTTCTGAGTCAGAAGAGATTTTTAGTACAATTAACGAAGGAGTATCAATTCTTACGTTTTTTGGTCATTCGGGAGTTGGAACTTTTGATTTCAACATTGACAATCCGGACAATTACGAAAATTACGAAAAATATCCATTGATGTTTTCATTGGGATGTTATTCTGGGAATATTCATACCTCTGCCAGAGGGATTAGTGAACGATTTGTTTATTATAAAGATCGGGGCGCCATTGGTTTTGGAGCAACAACCGGGTTGGGTTATATTTCGGGATTAAATCCTTTTATGTCCCGTTTTTATGAATTGGCAGGAGGGACCATGTATGGACAAGGCATGGGTGATATTTTACGAGAAACGGTGGAAACATACAATACGGCCAATAGTTTTATTTTGGGACCTTTAGCTCAGCAGTTTACGTTGCAGGGAGATCCGGCGGTAAAGATTAATCCGTCCCCCGGCCCAGATTTTGTGGTAGATGCCAGTTCGGTGAGCCTTGAGCCTACTAACCTTACCTCTTCTTTGGATAGCATCCAGGTCAATTTCAAGATAATAAACCTTGGGTTTGGAGTCCCTGATTCCATTGATATTGTCATTCGTCAGGAGTTACCAGGTGGAAATTTGCTAACCATTGTGACAGACCGGATAAAGTCTCCCAGTGGTAGTAATCAGTATGCATATACCGTTGCCTCTTATAAAAGGGCAGCAGTCGGGCAAAACAAATTGTATATTGAGATAGACGTAAATAATGATGTGGAAGAATCACCATCCCCAACTGCAGAGTTAAACAATACGCTGATAAGTTCAAATGGCAGTCCAGGAATTGAATTTTATATATTCGATGCGAGTGCGATACCCGTTTATCCGACTGAGTTTGCCATTGTGAGTGATGCAAATGTAACCTTAAAAGCCTCGACATCCAATGGATTGAGTGCTTCCAGAAAATATGTGTTGGAGATGGATACCACCGAGTTATTTAATAGCTCTACAAAAATCAGCACTGAAATTACGCAAGGAGGCGGGATATTGAAATGGACGCCGGGAGTTGTTTTGCAAGACAGTACTGTTTATTATTGGCGAGTTAGTCCCGATAGTATTAGTCCACAGACAGGCTTTATTTGGAATAATAGTTCATTTGTTTATTTACCAGAAAGTGGGAATGGCTGGAATCAGTCTCATTTTTATCAGTATAAAAAGGATGAGTTTGAGGGAATGTCTCTGGATCAGGATCAAGATTTCTCCTTTGGTGTGAATGGTTTTTTTATTGGGGTTAAAAATCTTTTATATGCCCCAACTAACCCTCCTGCGTATATTTACAATTTAGATAATCCTGCTGCTTCTGTCAAACCCTGGAATTTTCTGAATGCAGGGATAGCAGTTGTGGTTGGAGATAGTGTAACTGGAGGAGGTTGGCTAAATCCTCCTGGAGGTAATTATGGAAGTGTAAATTCCGGATCAACCAGAGTGTTTGCGTTTCCGACAAATACAATAGATCAGAGAGAAAGCTTGATTACTTTTTTAGAAGAAGTCATTCCAAATAATAATTATATTTTTCTTTTTTCCGTACAAAAACCAGGATTTAGTTTTGATCCCGAAGATTGGGCACAAGATTCCACTACACTTGGAAAAAATATTTTTAGTGTTTTAGAAAATCAGGGAGCTTTAAGAGTCAGAGAATTAGCGGATAAAGGAACGGTTCCTTATACTTTTGTCTATAGAAAAGGCGTAAATGTATTAGGAGAAGACATTGCGACCACTATTGACGAAGAGATTTTCACCGAAGTCTTTGTTCCGATAAATCAAACTTCGGGAGCAATGAGATCCACCCTGATTGGACCAGCTAAAGAGTGGGATAATATTAAGTGGCAAACCAGTGAAATTGATAATGTAGTATCAGATACTGCGTACGTCAGTATTTTTGGTGTTGATCAAAACAATAATGAAACTTTATTACTTGACAGGCTTTATGATAAAGACACGCCCCTGGATTTCGTTGATGCGGCCACCTATCCTTATTTAAGACTGACTTATAGCGCGGTTGATGAAGTAGAAAGAACACCTAACCAACTAGACTATTGGCGAGTACTGTACACTGGTCTTCCGGACGCAGCCGTTAACCCAAATGAAAATTACGTTTTAAACAGAGATACGTTACAGCAAGGAGAACAAATGGAATTTGAAGTTGCCGTTGAAAACATCAGTGATTACGACATGGATAGTTTATTGGTTCAAATGTCTTTGACAGATGAAGCCAATAATCAGATTATTCAATCAAAACGTTATCCGCCATTAAGCAAGAATGAAGTTATTAATACGGCATTTAGTTTTGATACGGAAACCATTGGCGGAGTCCAGCAAGTGGTCTTTGAAGTTAATCCGAATGATGACCAACCGGAACTGCGTCAATTTAATAATTTCGTAGTTAACGACTTTTTTGTTACTAAAGATGATATTAATCCATTGCTTAATGTCACCTTTGACGGGCAACATATCATGCAAGGAGATATCGTTTCTCCGAGGCCCAATATTTTAATTTCTCTAGTTGATGAAAATCCATTTTTATCTCTTTCAGACACCTCTTTGTTTAATATTTTCATTAAATATCCCGACCAAACAGTTACGCTGATTCCTTTTGAGAGTGATTTGATTACTTTTACACCAAATACTCAGGGAGGAGAAAACGCTGCTTCGGTAGAGCTTCGCCCCATCTTCACGGAAGATGGTATTTATGAGTTGTTAGTTCAGGCTGAGGACGTTACGGGTAATCAGTCAGGCAGTTTGGATTACAAAGTTAATTTTGAGATTATAACCCGCTCTGCGATTTCTAATGTCATAAATTATCCAAATCCATTTACTACTTCTACCCAATTTGCCTATACGCTTACCGGAGAGGAACTTCCCGAATTCTTTAAAATTCAAATTTTTACTGTTTCGGGCAAAGTAATTAAAGAGATCACCCAGGATGAAATTGGCCCTTTAAAAATAGGGACTCATTTAACGGACTACAAGTGGGATGGGACGGATGAGTACGGAGGGCGATTAGCCAATGGCGTTTATCTGTATAGAATGGTTATGGAGAAGGCTAACGGAGAATCTTACGAAAAATATAATACGAAGGCCAATAGTTTCTTCCATCGTGATTTTGGTAAACTGGTCATCATGAGATAATACATTCCCTGTTTTCATTAATCTTGCTCCTTGTTTAAAGTTTGAGTATTTGTTCGTATCATTGTTTTACTAATTAGTAATTTTTCAGTACAATGATTCCATTCAATATACCCTACATTTCCGGAGCGGAAGAAATATATGTAAAAGAAGCTATCAGTGGAAAAAACCTGGCAGGAGATGGTTACTTTACAAAAGAATGTCAATCATTCTTAGCCTCCTTTACTAAAGCTGATAGTGTTTTATTAACGAGTTCCTGCACACACGCCTTAGAGCTTTCTGCTCTGCTTTGTCATATTCAGCTCGGAGATGAGGTCATTATGTCATCCTTTACATTCGTGTCCAGTGCCAATGCATTTGTGTTGAGAGGTGCTAAAATCGTCTTTGTAGATGTTCACCCTGACACGATGAATATCAACGAAAATCTCATTGAGGCGGCGATTACCAAAGCGACCAAAGCAATACTGGTCATGCATTATGCCGGGGTGGCCTGTGAAATGGATAAAATAATGACTATCGCTGAGCATCATGGTTTATTTGTCATCGAAGATGCCGCACAATGTATCGATTCGTATTATCATAAAAAACATCTCGGTTCGATTGGTCATTTAGGTACTTTTAGTTTTCATTCTACCAAAAATATTCATTGTGGTGAGGGAGGAGCCTTATTGGTTAATGATGAGCGGTTGGCAAAAAGAGCGGAAATCATCCGCGAAAAAGGAACGAATCGAAAGTCGTTTATACGAGGCGAAGTAGATAAGTATTCCTGGGTTGATATAGGTTCCAGCTATTTGATGAGTGAATTAAACGCTGCGTTTTTGTACGCACAGTTAAAAAACACAACTGAAGTAACCAGAAAAAGATTAACTTTCTGGAAAACCTATAACCAGAGTTTAGAAGCATTTAGTTCAAAGAGCTTCAAGAAAAATTTACAGCACAACGCCCATATTTATTTTATTAAATGTAAAAATAAAGCGGAACGTTCTAAGCTTATTCAATTTCTAAAAAAGAAAAAAATAAATACTGCCTTCCATTATGTCCCCTTGCATTCTTCCAAAAAAGGAATAGAATCGGGGCGGTTTAATGGTCAGGATTTGTTTACCACTAAGGAGAGTGAACGGTTACTAAGACTACCGTTGTATTACGACCTAGAGCAGATAGCGTTGGTGGTTGAAAGTTTAAACGAATTTTATCATTCTGTGTATGCAAGTGAGAAAAATTGATGAATTAGAATGGTGGGATTTTGTTGAAAACTGCCCGACTGCTACTTTTTTTCATACTCCGGATTGGTATCGGGTGTGGAAGGAATATAAAGGATGGGGAATGGAAGCAAGATGCTTTAGGTTTAAAAGTGGAAGAACCGCATTATTACCACTATGTTCCAAAAAAAGGCTAAAAGGATTGATTAAAGGATACAATTCTGGACCGGTAGGTACTTATGGAGGCGTTATCTCTAACACCCAATTAGCGAAAGAAGAATTGATAAAACTGGAGCAACACATCAGTAGTTTCAGTTCGCTACAAATACGAATAAATCCATTGGCTCCGATATTTAGGAATACTTATTTCACGAGAGAGGATTTCACTCAAATGATAGATTTATCACAGGAATGGACAACTATTTTCAAGCAATGGACAAAGGGACATTCCTCTGCTGCAAAAAAAGGGATTAGGGAAGGAGTTCAGATCAGAATCGCCAATAAGAATGACTGGAAAGCATATTATGATATTTATCAAGACAGCAGGAGACGATGGGGAGAAAAGGCCAGCAATAATTACCTTTGGGATTTATTTGATCAATTAAGTCAATTAAAGTCAGGGGTATGTAAACTATGGCTCGCTCTAAAAGATAATAAGATTATCTCTGGATGTTTGTGCTTTTATTATAATCAACATGTTGTTTATTGGCATGGAGCTAGTTTAGAGGCTTTTTTTCATCTGAAGCCTGTCCATGTTTTGCAATATCATATTATTCAAGAAGCGATTCAAGAAGGGTTCAAATGGTATGATTTCAATCCAAGTGGTGGGCATGAAGGAGTGGTAAAATTTAAAAAGGGTTTCGGTACCAATATTAATTATTCGAATATTTTTAAAACACAGCCTTTTATTTATAGACTAAATGATTTATTTAGAAAAAACATTACGGGATGAATGTAATAGCAGTTTATCAGTTTATCTAGGCGTATTAAATCATTATAATACTCAGGTCAGATGATTAAAATTTTCAGACAATTATATTCGACTTTAAGGAAAGAATACATTTTTAGAAAAGCTTTAGAAAAGCATTACCCAAACTGTTATTTTGAACAAGGATTAATTATTAAGGGTCCATTAAAGAACATGAGATTGAAAAACAATGTAGTCATTCAATCTAATGTAACAATTCATTTAGGAGGAATGGAATGGTGTCAAAATAAGGGATCACTAGAGATAGGAGAAGACAGTATTATTTCACCAAATGTAGTTATATATGCTGCCGGACCAGGAGGAGTTAAAGCAGGAAAAAACTTTGGCTGTGGTCCAGGAGTAAAAATATTCTCTTCAACTCAAAACTATTCTAAATCACTAAATGATCATATTTTTGAATCTGTCACCTTTGGAGACAATGTACAACTTGGGGCAAATGTTGTCATCAGTCCTGGCGTGACGATTGGAAGTAATACCTTTGTAGGAGCTGGATCTGTGGTTCTAACTAATATTCCTGCCAATTGCCTTGCTGGAGGTATACCAGCAAAATTTATAAAAGAATTTACCTAAATGATTAAATCATTAATTTTAAAAAACACTAATTTTTTGTACAGCCTTGACAATACTAAAATAATTATTCTAGGCAATCAAAAATCGGGTACAACTGCGATTGCTAAATTATTAGCAATAAATACGGGAGAAAGTGTATTGCTCGATAGTCCATTGCTTTGGGAGCCAAATTTTAGTAAAATACGTAGCGGGAAAATTCAGCTTAAGGATTTGATAATCCGAAACAAATATTATTTTGCTCGATCGATTATTAAAGAACCCAATCTTACCTTTTTCTATGATGAATTAAAGTCAATTTATTCTTCTTCCGTAAAATTCATCTATATTGTTCGAGATCCCAGAGACCATATTCGGAGTTTATTAAATCGAATCAATGTACCAGGGAATTTGTCTGAAATTTCAGCTTATGAAGAAAATTTCACAATTCACGAAAAAAATTTATTTGACAAAAATTTAATAGCTTATTCTTCTGACCACTACATTGTACAGCTGGCAGAAAGATGGGTGACTGCTGTAGATATTTTTTTAAATTCAAAAAAGGATTTTCATTTAGTAAAATATGAAAATTTTATTAGAGATAAAGTTTACTTTATTAATCAGCTTTCTAAAAAAATGGGATATCAACCTAAAAATGACATTTCAGCATACGCAGATATTCAGTACCAGCCCAAAGGAAACCAAAATATTAGTTGGGATGATTTTTTTGGAACTAAAAACTTAAAAAAGATTGAAACTACCTGCGAAGTACACATGAAAAAAATAGGCTATAAAGTTGAATGAACGAACAAAAACATAATGTAATAAATGGGTTGAGCTGGAATTTCAAAACTCAAATTTGCACTCAAGCGATTAATTTTGCAGTTGGAATAATCTTGATGAGGTTACTTTCTCCTGATGATTTTGGGAAGTTTGCGATGGTCCTTATTGTTGTTTCTTTTTTTAGAGTTTTTAGTGACCTTGGCCTTTCAGCAGCCATTATACAAAGAAAAGACTCGGATAATTTATATCTTTCTACCGCTTTTTGGTTTCAAACTTTAATCGCTTTAATTCTCACTACCTTTCTATTATTTTTTGGACAAATTTTTAATATTTTTTATAACGAAACAATATTAGATCAAATTTCTTTTTGGTTGGGCATTGATTTTCTGATTGGATCTTTTGGTTTAATTCCATTGGCTTTATTACAAAAAGAATTAAATTTCAAAACGCTATTCAAGATTCAATTAACCTCACTTTTTGTCTCTTCCATAGTCGGAATTTACATGGCATTAAACGGTATGTCAATATTCAGCCTAATTGGAAAGATGCTGGTTTGGACTACTATCAATAATATCGGTACATTTCTAGCGATAAAATGGCGGCCAGCTTTTAAATTTTCATCAGAATATTTGTCAGCTCTTTTAAATTATGGAATCCCAGCAACTGGAAATCGAATATTAAACTATCTAGTTAGGAATAGCGATGACTTTTTCATTGGCCGGGTAGTTGGTGCTAGTGCGCTAGGTTTATATAATCGAGCTTATATGCTAATGTTATTACCGATGGCAAATATCACTTCTGTCATAAGTACCGTTCTTTTCCCTTCCTGGTCTAAAATGCAGGATGACATACCTGAAATAAAAAGGTTGTATATTAAAATATCGGGTATCATTGCATTTATCACTTTTCCTGTAATGACACTTTTAGCCTTTTTATCAGAACCTACTGTGCTACTTTTATTTGGAGATCAATGGATAGGTATGTCCACTGTTTTAAGTATACTTTGCCTTATTGGAATGCTGCAGAGTGTAGGCGCGTTGATTGGTTTAATTTACATGGTATTTGATAAAAATGTATTATTGTTCAAAATAAATTTAATTATTAGCGGCACTATGATTTTTGTGATTGTTGGATCCATCTACTTATTTAAATCAATCGAAATTACAGCATTAAGTTATGCTGTCACAAGCTTTTTAGCTGCGTTACCTTCCTTTCACTACGCTGGTAAAATAATAGATGCCACCTTTACTGAGTTGGTGCAACCACTAATAACGCCATTGATAATTTCCTTATTTATCGGTGTTATCGGGTGGGGGATGTATTATATCATACCAACCGATATTAATTTTATAAAATTATTACTATCCGGTATTTTTGCCCTACTTACTTATTTTTTTGTCTCCTTAAAGTTTAATGGACAGGTAATCGATGATTTGTCTAGTTTTGTCAGACAATACAAATCTAGCTTAAATGAATAAACTCAAAGTCCTCCACCTATTCAATTCCTACCTTCCTCAAACCGAAAATTGGGCTTATAATTTATTATCCGCATTACCAAATTCTGAAATTCATATTGGGGCAAAAAAATATTTGAAAAATAATTTTTATAATCCTCAATTTCATTTTACGGATAATCTTTTCGGACCTTTTGATCAAATAGATCGTCGTCTGGATAAAAAAAACATTTCGGACCTACTAAAAAAATTAGCTCTCCAAGCCATGCCGCTTTTATTTGGTAATTTAGAGGAATCCCTGATAAATTATGGAAAGCGAGAAAAAATACAACTGGTTCATGCGCATTTCGCCGATAATGCCTGGTATTTTAAAAATATTGCCCGGCGGTTGGAAGTACCTTTTTTCGTGTCCTTTTACGGTTGGGACTACGAAAAGCTTCCGCACGTAAAACCTGAGTATGCAGGTCATCTCAAAAAGCTTTTTAAAACTGCTGATCAATTTATCTGTGAAGGACGTCATGGTGCTTCGGTATTGGCAGCACATGGTTGCCCCGAAGCAAAAATTGCGATTGTTCCGTTAGGTATCCAACCAGATAAGATTGACTTTATCCCCCGTAAGAAATTACCTAACCAGTTAAAGCTGGTCCAGATTGCTTCTTTTACTGAAAAGAAAGGACATTATTATACCATTGAAGCGCTTGCTAGTATCATTCAGGAATGTCCAAACATTGAATTGACTTTTATTGGAAATGACAACGAATTGAGACGTAGAGAAAAACTGGAACAACAAGTATTAAAATTAGATTTATCCAGTCATGTTCATTTTTTACCAGCCATTGACTACGCAGATTTGTATACTACACTGGGAGCGTATGACGTATTCATCCATCCGAGTTGCTATGCTGAAGACCGCGATTGTGAAGGGGGTGCTCCGGTTGTTTTGTTAGATGCGCAAGCCACGGGGATGCCGATTATTTCTACCACTCATTGTGATATTCCGGATGAAGTGATTCACAAACAAACGGGGTTATTGAGTACAGAAAAAAATATTTTGGAACTAGTTCAAAACATCAAAGTTTTTTATCAGATGGATAATGATACGTATCAGTGTTTTGCTCGTAATGGGAGAAATCACGTTGAAAAAAATTATGATATCTCTAAAAATGCTTTAGGTCTGAAGTATCTTTACGATAAAATAATATCAGAATTTAAATAATTATTTACCGGAGGATGCTAAATTCTGAATTTAAAAACTCAGAATTAAAAACTAACTTCAGCTTGATTAAATAAATAAAGCAAAAGGTAATGCCTAAAAAATTTGTCATTCAACATAAACTCCCGGATATCGCATTGAATAGATTTCACTACATAGTGAATTTCATCAACGCACACCCTTTAAAGCCAGTCGATTTATTACTAGTCATTGACAACGGAACAGTTGACAACGATTTATTTTACGGGAATAATAGTGGGTCTTTTTTTACCGTCCCCATTGATGCCTGCTTTTTAGAAGAGACTACCGCCTTTACGCATTTTTATCCTACCCCATTTTCACATTCAAATGCCCCTGACTTTTTCGCCGTTAGCAATCAAAAAATAAAGGGTGGGCGGTTCTTTCAAAGCAACCACTTTGGGTTTGATATTTTCAATACTCTTTTTTTTTATATCAGTCGATACGAAGAATACTTCGCCTTCCCTTCTCAAAACGGACAAGCCGGATGGTTGGCAGAAGATCAACACTTTCTAGTGAAAAATAATTTGCACGAATTTCCTGTTGTAGATCAGTTACTCGCAGCTTTTTTTGAAATAATTTCTAATAAAAAAATAGAACAGAAATCCACTTATTCTATTTCACACGATGTAGATATACTTACCCGGTTCACACCAAATTATAAATTCTTCCGTTCTCTGGCCGCAACGATTATTAAGCGAAAATCCTGGTCGCAATTTTGGAACAGCTTGAATTATTATAAAAAAATGATTCTACAGAAAGAGAAAGATCCTTACGATTATTTTGATATTTTATTGCAAAGGGGAAATGAATGGGAGGGAAAACATATCTTTATGATGACCGGAGGAGAAACAACTTATGATAACAAATACAAGATTGATGATCCGAGGGCTAAGGAGCTTATTCAAACGGCCATTGATCGTGGCTATTCGATAGGGTTACATTCTAGCTACAATGCAGGATTTAAAGCTGGGTGTTTTAAAGAAGAAAAGGAAAGATTGGAAAGTGTTATCGGTCAGACGATTGTCAACAATCGGCAACACTGGTTGCGCTGGTCTTGGAAAATAACACCTTATTTGCTTGAAAGCAATGCAATCACCAGCGATTCAACCATGGCCTATAGTCAACATCTGGGCTTCCGGTGTGGCACGGGCTTTCCTTATAAAATGTACGATTTTAAAAATAATAAAGCCTTTAGCTGGACAGAATACCCCATGACGATGATGGAAAGTTCGGCGATCCATCAGGCCAGGAAAACCGGAGAAGATCTTACCTATTTAATCAAGATTTTTATATTAAAAAACAAAAAAAATACACACTTAATGCTAAATTTTCACAACAGTAATTTTGATCCTTTGCTTAATACCGGACAAGCACTTCGTTATTTTTACGAAAAAGAACTTTACGCGTTATGTTATTGATCTTACACCTTTCACTAATTTATTCCTTTTTAAAATCACAAAAACAAATCTCCTTTTACTTCTTTAATCTGCCTGGTCAATATCTTAATCTCCTGTTCTTTAGACTTGGGATAGATCATCAGGACATCGTCTTCGTCGACAATAATATAATTGTCCAGATCCCGAAGGACGACCAGTTTATCTTTGGGCATTCGGACCAGGCAATTGGTTACGTCATCGAGGAAGACGTTGTCGGCCTGGAGGAGATTGCCTTGTTCGTCCCGGTCTCCTTCGGCGTGGAGGGAAGCCCAGGTACCAAGATCCGACCAGCCAAAATCGACGGGAATGGTATAGATATTATCGGCGTTTTCCATGATGGCGTAATCGACGGAGATACTGGGGGTGGTTGGGTATGCTTTGTTGATAAAATTTTGTTCTTCGGCCGTATTATAGTTGGCGCTGCCTGCTTCGAGGATCTTATATATTTCGTTGGAATATTTTTCGAAGGCTGCCAGGATACTTTTGGTGCGCCAGATAAAAATACCGGCATTCCAGAGGTAATCTCCGCTATTGACAAATTCTTTGGCTTTCGCTAATTGAGGTTTTTCGGTGAATTTGATCACTTTGTGTACGCCTCCAATATTATCATTCTGGTGGGGTGTTTCGACAAATTCCTGGACGTAGTTGATATAACCGTATCCAGTGTCGGGCCGGGAAGGACGAATTCCCAGGGTCAACAGTGCGTCTTCTTTTCCGGTAAATTCCAACGCTTTTTCCAGGGCATCAACAAAAATATCTTCTTTTAACACGATATGATCGGAAGGAGCAATAATGAAATTTGCGTCGGGATTGAGGTTGTGTAATTTGAAGGCGGTATAGGCCACACAGGGTCCGGTATTGTTACGGGAGGGTTCGCAAAGTACTTGATTATCCGATAATTCTGGGAGATGCTCTAAGACCAAGCCTTTGTACATCTCGTTTGTAACAATAAAAATGTTTTCGGCAGGACAAAGATTCAGAAAACGCTCAAATGTTAATCGAATCAAGGATTTTCCAACGCCTAATATATCCAGGAATTGCTTGGGACGTGCGGTGCGACTGGCGGGCCAAAATCGAGATCCGATGCCTCCAGCCATAATGGCGACGTATGTGTTTTTTTTGTTCATTTTATTTTAAGTTGTGGTTTGGATGATTGTACGGTTTTTTTGGGGGGTGGGTTTCGAAGACGATTGGCGGACGGTTGGCTTTCTTCTTTCGTGAATTAATAATAGGCTGACAATTGGCGGACTTGGGCTAACGATTGGCGGACAATTGGCGCTCTTCTTTCGTGAATTAACGATTGGCGGACAATTGGCAGACTTGGGCTAACCATCGGCGGACAATTGGCGCTCTTCTTTCGTGAATTAATAATGGGCGGACGATTGGCGGACTTGGGCTAACAATTCGGCGGACAATTGGCGCTCTTCTTTCGTGAATTAACGATGGTGGACAATCGGTGTTCTTCTTTCGTAATTTTTGGTTTTATCCATTTTTCTTTCGGTAGTTGATAAAATTTTGGAGGCAAACGCTGAGGTCGATGCAATCCCGATCGAGTTCTTGATACTTTTCATCTGATAGATAACCGATTCGGTGGCTGAGGATGACTTGGGTATGGAGTTCAGCGAGTGAGGCGGTGGCGTAGTTGAAGAAATTAAGTCTTTGATTTAAACTACTCCGTGTTTCACCTTCGGCGATATTTGAGGGAACGGATACGGACGACCTCTGTAGTTGATCCTTTAGACCAAAATCTTTTTTAATTGGGCCTTCCGCTTGAGTGAAATGATAGATTTTAACGGATAAATCCATCGCAATTTGCCAGACCTTAAGGTCTTTAAAATTTCTCATAATAAAAGTTTATGCTTGTAAAATAAAGTTTTAATCGCATAAGATATGCCCCATTGCTACCTAAAAAAAGATAAACTGACCACCTATCTAAAGCCCTCACCAATTGAAGAACCCGCATCAAAAGAGCGCCCATCGAAAGCCTACTGAAAGCCAACCGAGAGCCCTCACCAATTGAAGAACCCGCATCAAAAGAGCGCCCATCGAAAGCCTACTGAAAGCCAACCGAAAGCCCTCATCAATCGAAGAAAAACCCTCACCAATTGAAGAGCCTCCTACACCGCCCATGCTTCCTCCCTCACCTCCTCATAAACCATTCTCACTCCTTCTTCCAAAGTAATACTCGGTTCCCATCCCAGTCCTTTTAGTTTATCGATGGTCATTAATTTTCGGGGCGTACCGTCGGGTTTGGTTAGATCGTGCTTGATTACGCCATGATAGCCAACGGTTTCCTTGATAAGTTGAGCTAATGATAAAATAGACACGTCGACTCCGGTTCCAATATTCACCAATCCTTCTTCGCTGTAATTTTGCATCAGGTAATAACACGCATCAGCCAGGTCATCTACGTGCAGGAATTCTCGCTTTGGACTACCGGTTCCCCACATTACGACGGTTGGTTTATTTTCTCTTTTGGCTTCAATAAATTTACGCATCAAAGCCGGTAGCACATGAGACTTTTCCAGGTCATAATTATCGTTCGGGCCGTAGAGGTTGGTCGGCATGACGGAAATAAAATCACTTCCATATTGTGAACGATACGCATCGCACAACTTAATGCCCGCAATTTTTGCGATAGCGTAAGGCTCGTTGGTCGGTTCTAACGGTCCGGTTAGTAAATAATCTTCCCGGAGCGGCTGCGGAGCGAGTTTGGGATAAATACAGGAAGAGCCGAGAAACATCAGTTTTTTAACACCATTCACGTGTGAAGCATGAATAACGTTGTTTTGAATCATCAGGTTGTCGTAAATAAACTCACCGCGGTAGGTATTATTGGCCAGAATACCGCCTACTTTTGCGGCGGCCAGGAAAACGTAATCTGGCTTTTCGGTGGCAAAAAATTCGTTGACAGCGGCCTGATTACGCAGATCGAGCTCGCGGGAGGTGCGGGTAAGGAAGTTGGTAAATCCTTCGCTTTGTAGTTTCCGCTGAAGCGCGGAGCCAACCATTCCCCGATGGCCGGCGATGTAGATAGTAGCGTCTTTTTTCATGATTTTATTAACTATAATTTTCAACCTGAATGTAAAATTATTTGGGAAAAATTGTCTGATAAAGAATATTCAAATCCTTGAAGTCTGCCGTTACGATTTGATCTTTTTTAGAAATTATCTGCTTAAAATGATACTCATCTTCAACGGGTTCTCTGTAAATTTCTATTTTTTTGTTCACCAAATCAACGATCCAATATTCTTTTATTCCTGCCTTGGCATAAAGCGGACTTTTTACGGAACGATCTTTTTCAAGCGTCGAATCAGACACTTCAATAATTAACAATACATCTGCCGGACAGGGATGTTTCTTCGCGTAATCATCCGAATCAAATTTAGCAACTACTAAATCAGGCTCTGGCTCAGAATAGTTATCTAAGCTAATCGGATTCTGAACGGTGATCATTAACTGATCATCCAACATTTTATACAAAATACGGGTAAGTCGATTGACCATACCTCCGTGTGGGCTATTAATTGGACTCATCTTAATAATTTCACCATTAATCAGTTCTACCCGATCAGATTCGTTTAATATACCAACCTGGGCGAGTTGGTAATATTCGGCAACACTAAATAATTTACGTTGTAAGTAACTAGTCATTGATCATTAAATTTTGTATTCTAAAGATACTATTTTTTTTAGTTCTCGGTCCATACATTTAATAACACTTTACCCTTCCCTCCTCCAAACGATACTCCTGCTGGCTTTCCGGACAAGTCGCTATTCCATTTTCATCAAATGCTAACCGATGCCCGTACTGACTCATCCAGCCAATTTGCGTTCCCGGATTACCGACTACCAAAGCGTAAGGTTTGACCGATTTGGTAACCACCGTCCCCGCTCCGATAAAAGCATATTCCCCAATGTCATTACCGCAAACA
The DNA here is from genome assembly GCA_938008185.1 of uncultured Saprospiraceae bacterium. GTDB lineage: Bacteria > Bacteroidota > Bacteroidia > Chitinophagales > Saprospiraceae > JALZUU01. The sequence continues at coordinate 27,315 of CALLLR010000022.1, read as the reverse complement.
ATCGTGGCATTCGCTCCAATCGTAGCACCTTTTCCAACGTGGGTTTTATCATATTGTCCCCTTCGATTAATTGCACTTCGCGGATTTTTCACGTTGGTAAATACCATGGACGGCCCGAGAAATACATCGTCCGCACAGGTGATTCCTGCGTAAAGCGAAACGTTATTTTGTACCTTGACATTATTACCTAACACTACTCCGGAAGCGATAAAAACGTTTTGTCCGACATTGCAATTTTCGCCAATGACCGCTTCGGGCATGATATGGGTATAGTGCCAGACTTTAGTGCCGGCTCCGATGGTGACGGGTTGGTCAATCGTGGCAGTGGGGTGTATTTGTGGATTTTGTTTAATCAGTGGATCGGTTATTAGTTAGTTAGTTAGTTAGTTAGTTAGTTAGTTAATCAGTGGATCAGTGGATCAGTGGATCGGTGGATCAGTGGATCAGTGGATCGGTGGATCAGTGGATCGGTGGATCGGTGGATCAGTGGATCGGTGATCGGTGGATCGGTGGATCATTTAATCGGTGATCAGTGGACTAAGATTTTTAGTAAAATTGAGTAGCGGGCAATAACCGATTAACTAATCACTGATTAACCAATAACCGATTAACCAATCACCAATCACTAATCAAAAAGCGACATCAGCGTATCTTTATCCAGACTCTTCAAAATATTCTCATCCGTCCGAATAAGATCTTGTGCCAGTTTTTTCTTTTTTTCCTGGAGTTTCAGAATTTTTTCTTCGATGGAATCTTTACAAATCAGCTTGTAAGCAAACACTTGCTTATCCTGACCGATACGGTGCGTACGATCAATGGCCTGAGCTTCCACGGCGGGATTCCACCAGGGATCGAGGATGTAGACGTAGTCGGCCTTGGTGAGATTGAGTCCCGTATTTCCGGCTTTGATGCTGATTAAGAAAATTTTAATTTCACTATTTTCCATAAATTTTGCGACCTCCTCCTGCCGCTTTCTGGTGCTACCATCGAGATAAGCATATGGGATTTCCCGCTTGTCCAATTCTGCCCGTACGATGGATAACAGGCTGGTGAATTGAGAAAAAACCAGCGCGTTATGTTGGTCCAGCTCTTCGGTTATATTTTGTAATAGCACTTTTATTTTTACGGATTCTGCATTTTTTCCAGTAAAGGCAGGATTGACTAACAAAGGAGAATTGCACATTTGGCGGAGGCGTAAAAGTCCATCCAGAATTTTAAATTTAGATTTGGCCAGTCCTTTTTCTTCTACCTCCTCTTCCAGATCGAGTTTGATTTGTTGTTTGAGTTTATCGTAAAGTTTTCGTTGTGCGGGTGCCATTTCACAAAACAATACAGTCTCGGTTTTATCCGGCAGATCGTTGGCGACCTGTTCTTTGGTACGCCGTAAAATAAAAGGATGAATTAGTTTTCTTAACAAATTAGCGGCCTCCTGATTACCATCGTTGTCGATGGGGATGGCGAAGTTGTTACGAAAAGAAGTTTTCGTTCCCAATAATCCCGGCGAAGTAAAACTAAGCTGTGCGTACAAATCAAATGTGTTATTTTCAATCGGTGTACCAGTCATCGCAATTTTATTATCCGACTGTAACAGCCGCATTGCTTTGTAGCGTTTAGAATCCGGATTTTTGATGGCCTGTGATTCGTCGAGTACAATATAGTTAAACCGATAGTGCCGGAACAATTCGATGTCCGCTGCGGTGGTATCGTAAGTAGAAATCACCAGGTCTCTTTTTGTCAACGCTTCGATCTCTTTTATCCGGTTAGGTCCATGATGGATAACGTAGGTAAGTTTAGGACAAAACTTGTCTAATTCCGCCGCCCAGTTAAACAACAAGCTGCGTGGAACAATCACCATTGAACTGTTTTTATTTTTTTGATCCGCTAACAAAGAGATCACCTGAAGGGTTTTTCCCAATCCCATATCATCGGCCAGGATACCCCCAAAACCCGATTCGTCCAAAAATTTCAGCCAGGCGAATCCATGTTTTTGATAAGGCCGGAGGTCTGCCGTTACCGTTTCAGGTAATTTATATTTTTTATCAGTATCGTACTCCGCTAATCTTTTTTTCTTTTCGGCCAGTTCTTTAATAATTTTTTTATCATCCAGTTCTTCAAAAAGATCGTCAATGATATTGAAGCGGTATTTAGAAATTTTGATGTCTCCCTTTTCAACATCAGCTACCGCGAGTATTTTCCGGGCCTGCGCCAGCCATTCTTCGGGCAGCATTCCCATTGAGCCATCTTTAAGGATAATAAAAGATTCGTTATTACGAAGTGCTTTGATCCAGTCGGCCGTTTTTATTTTTTCCTTACCAAAAGAGACACCCATATCCACCTCGAACCAATCGATACCCGATTTTAGATGCGAATAAGTTTTAGCACGGTGTTTAGAATAATTAAATTTACTCAGTTCTTTTTGACCAAGAATCTCAATTTCATTAGCCGCACACGCTTCGACAAAATGCAGAAACCAGTAGTTATTCATCATTTCTGTGACAGAAAGATAGACGTATTCCTGCACCTGATTTTTAACATTAAAGTTTGGGTGTGCCTGTTGAATAAAAGATAAGAGAAAATCTCTTTTCTGAGAATCAATAGTGTAAAGCACCCCGTTATTAAGATAGGTTAATTCTGAATCAAAGATATTAAAGGTTTCGTCACCAAAAATCAGGCGGGGTTCAAAAGTTATGAATGCTCCTACTTCGCGAAGAACAATCTGATAACCTGCCTCCTTAATTATTTTCTCCTGTATTTCCAACTCGGAATCTTCGATTTTGACCTCACAGATGGTACGTAAATTAGCCAGAAGCTGGCGGGCAGAACCAGTATCTACGAGCATTTCAATAACGTTGCTTTCTGTACTTTTAAATAATTCAAAAATAAGTTCGTATTGCCTGTTTTTAAAAAGATAAATAAATTCGTCATCGGCACAGAAAAACTCATTAACAAATTTAATTTTTCCAAAGGAAAAATCATGTTTTTCAATTATAGCTTTTCGGTTTAGGTGAGTAACTCCATCTTTGGCAATTGCCTCTAATTCTATTTCTATAACTTCGGGATAAATTTTGGTCATAAAAGCCTCACTTGTCCTTGGCGTTGTTGCAGCTGGAAAATTAGGGTGAACATAATGATATGCCTGATTAAACAAATCGACATTTTCGAGAATCAATGCCTTTGCAGATGCAAAACGTTCCTGATCATTTTTCAGTTTAGTAGCTCTTAATAGTTTATTAGCCAGTTCAATTTGAGCATCTGAAAGGACTTCCGGTGTATCGGTAAGCTTACGACTGCTTTTTTGTATTCCTTCCTTTGTTTTCAGTGCTTTACCAGTACAAAAGCATAGACCGGTTATTTCTCTATATTCGTGCCAGTGATTTAACGTAGTCCAATAGTAAGCTGAAATTTTATGTTTGCCCTTTTCTAATTGTTCCGTTAATTCTTTTTGTTTTTGGTTGCGAACCCGTTTATGGTTTGAAATTTTGTCATTTATTTTTTTAATCCAGTCAATGCCAAGTAAATTCTTTGATTTTTTCTTATAGGACCATGCTCTTTCTGAAAAAAAAATTTCAAAATATTTCCCGACCAAATGAGGCGGGACCTTCGCCCGGTCTGCAATTTCGCTGGTGATGTCATTGTAAAATTTTTGCCATTCATTATCATCAAACATGAAACCTATTTTTTCGAAGGCCTCATCAATAGCTATGAATTGATGGCTGCAAAGTTGGGTCGTTTTCTCCTTACAGTTTTCACATTTTATTTTTATTTCCGTTTCTGTTTTTTTGAGAATGATGGTGTGATCTGTATATTTATGTGGCCAGCCCGCTAAATTTCCAATTTTTAAATTAATAATCAGCGTATCCGGATCATTAAAAAATCCACTAAAGTTTATCTTTCGATCAAAGTCAAAATCTCTGGTATCCTCGCTCAGAATTCCAATAATTTCGTCACTATTAAAATCTAGCGCCCTAAACGTCGCAGGATTGGGACTCTCTAATTCATAAGATTCAATAACGGATGGTTCCTCACTAACTTGTTTATCTTCTTTAATCAGCAGGTAAAGCAAAATTGCCTGATGCCTGCATCTTCTGGTAGAACAATTACATACTACCTCAGGCACTAAATTTCGGCCTTTTTTTTCTGCTCTCAGGGTAACCGTCCGGCGTTTCAAAGTACCTGAATTAACGGTTGTCTGATAATAATTGGGACCACTATTTACAAATTTATAGTAAGCTCCGTTCTCTGCTCTTCTGTAGGCATCACTAAGGACATAACCGGAAAATTCCTGATTTAAAAAGCGCAATAGGGTTTCAGCTGCGAATAGCATTTATTGTTTTCTTTATATGTTTAAAATAAAACTACCTGAGGTTAGCATCTCCGAATCCTGTCTATTGAGTATTTGCAGGAAGGTTATGCACGGTCCGCAGGTTTACCTGGAACAGATTTTTACCGTCCAAAATCATCCTGCACCCGGACGATGTCCTCTTCATCCGATGGATTATCGGGATCGACGTGTTGCCAGATTTCGGCGATAATGCCCACGTTGTCCAGGCCTACCAGGCGGTGACGTTCCCCGCATTGTAAGACCACATTTTCTCCGATGGCCATGATTTCGAGGCCCTGCTGCTCGTCGGTATCGCTGCGGATGACGCCCGCCTCGCCTTCGATCAATTTCCAGACTTCGGAGCGGCGGTGGTGGTACTGCCAGGAGAGTCGTTTACCGGGCAGAACGATAAGAATTTTTGGACTGACCTTCCCGCCTTTGGTGAGCTGGGCTACGTCCTCATCGGGGTAATAAGTCTCACAGAATTTTTTTGACTGCGACTCCTCTATAACGAAAAAACCGCCCCAGGGGCGGTTGAAGTCGGTACGTTCGAAGGTGAAGCCGAGGTTGGTGAGTTGAGTTTCTATCTTTTGAAAAACAGGATTTACGATTTTTTCCATTTTGTTAAAAAGTATTTTCTAAGAAAAACCATATATAATTTATAATGTTGCAAAAATAAACCCATTTTTAAAGAACGAATAAATAAATTCCAGGCTTTTTGAGAGTTATTGCGAGCAACAGTTACATTAGCGTAATGTAAGATTTTTCCCGACAAGAGTATTTTCTCAGTTGTGGGGGTAATAAATTGTTGAACATCCTGGGAATAACGGTTAAAAAAGTCCCGTATCGCAGCCAAGTTGAGCGTTAGTCGTTTTTCTATTTCTGAATTATCAGTAAAAATCTTTTGGGTTCCCATTTCTGAATGCTGTACATACACATAGTTATGGGAATTTAGCTGAACAACCGGATACTTGGCAAATAACCGGAGGATTAAATGCGTATCCTGCCAGTGCGGAAAATCTGCAAATCTGTCTTCCAATAAGTAAGTTACGGGAATGCACAAACTCCACACTCCACACATTTCTTTTAGAGCAAAATGGAAAGGATGTTGAGTATTCTTAATTAACTTTCCTGGTTTAGCCGTATTATCACTTAGAAAGTGATAATTAAATCCTGTCCGAAGAATAGCATTCGGATAAGATGGGATCGCTTTATTAAAATCGCTCAAAAAGTTTACTTGCAAAAAATCGTCATCATCTAAAAAACAAATGTATTTACCACGTGCATTTTCTATACCTTTGTTTCTAGCTTTACTACGTTCAGATTTTTGCTGGTAAAGATATTTTATACGTTGGTCCGCCCTATTTTTTACCACTTCCGCAGTGTGGTCGTCAGAAGCATCATCGATAACGAGTAATTCCCAATTTGCGTAAGTTTGTGCCTGTACACTTTGAATAGCAATATCCAATAAGTCCGCACGATTATGAGTGGGAATAATAATAGAAAAGAACGGATCGATTATTCCTGGTCAATTTTTAGAAAGATGAAAAAAAAAATAAAAATCGGGATATTAGAAACCGCTTTACATGTAGAGGTACTGAGGAATTATGCACTTATTTTTTCGGCCATGGAGATTCAAGTTCACGCAATATTGACACCACAAGCGAACGCTTTAATGGAATCCGTTCCTGACCATCCAAAGTTAGTCTGGCATCTCCTGACTAAGCCGGTTGCGATCAAAGTCATCTTAAATAAATGCGATCTGGTTATCTTCACTACTTTCGATCAAAAGGTTAAACCGTATCTAAAAATTCAACCCCCAAAGTATGCGGTGGTTCACGCGTTTCACCGTTATTTTGCCCCCTGGAGGCACTTTGACTTCTATATCAGACCTTTCCGTTCAATAATTAATCTTATCCGTAGTTTATTTTCTACGGTTTTATCGCCAGATTGCATGGACGGTTTTATAGCGGGGGCGCCTACTGTTTTAGCATATCTGGAAGAGCAGTCTTATTTCCAAAAAAATCTATTTTACGATTTTCCTTTTTACCTTTATGAACCCAGAACATCTTATCAGCGATTAAAGAAGGATCCTTTTAAAATTGTAGTTCCAGGTTCTGTACACCCTGGTAGTCGGGATTATGAGATCATCTACCATATGATCAACGCCATTAATCTCTTCGATCAACAACTGGAAATAATACTGGTGGGCAAACCATCGGGAAAAGCGGGGATGAAAATAGTAACAAAGATGAAGGCCGTTAAAAAGCATAATTTAAAAATAAGATGCTTTACAAATTATTTACCTGCCGAAAAATACAAACAATTAATCACTCAGGCAGATATATTACTTTGTCCAATTCCTCCTACGACGGTAAGTGGGTTTACCGTTGAAAAAAATAGTTATTCCCATGTTTCTGGTAATATTAATGATTTCGTCAACTACGACAAGGCCATCATATTACCCATCAGTTACCAACTAGAATCGGGACTAGAACCAGCTGTACTAAGGTATCAAGAACTACCTGATCTAATTTCCTTGATTGAAAATTTAACTTCAGGAGTGCAGTCTATTCCTGACACCTCTTTTCTTGTTGATCTTTTTGGAATTAAAGCAAGAAAAAATCATTTTCAGAAAGAGCTGGATCGTCTGTTAGCTAGTTAAAGGAAAGCTTCTGCGCTTACACACTTTAGAAAATAATTCTGGCTAAAGCAATAACTACTCATACTCATTCTTCACCTCAAACCCCGCCTCCTTCAAAATCTGATCCCGCTTAAACAATTCAATATCCGCGGCGACCATTTCGCTGCAAAGGGCTTCCAGATCATACTTCGGAGTCCAGTTTAATTTTTGTTGTGCTTTAGAAGAATCACCGATTAGAAGTTCTACTTCCGTGGGACGATAGTACGCCGGATCGACGGCGACGACTTCCTGTCCTACTTTTGCCTGATATTCTGGTTTTGTTGTCGACTTAATAATGGCTACTTCCTGTTCATCTTTCCCTCTAAATTCTAGTTCTACGCCAATTTCTTTAAAAGACATGCGGACAAAATCCCGTACACTGGTAGTCACGCCAGTAGCAATCACCCAATCTTCGGGTTTATCTTGTTGAAGGATTTTCCACATGCACTCGACGTAGTCTTTGGCGTGTCCCCAATCCCGTTTGGCGTCCATGTTACCGAGGTAAAGTTTGTCTTGTAAACCGAGAGCAATTTTTGCGACGGCACGGGTGATTTTTCTTGTAACAAAAGTCTCTCCTCTTAATGGGCTATTATGCACATGTCCCTGACCAATTCCACAGTGGAAGGTTCCGCTTTCAGTAGTCAAATCAAAAAACCAACCATCATACTGATCTAATTCTATAATTTTTTTTATGCTATTTTTTTCAATTTCCAGCGGATGTAATCCTGTTGGCTCGTATCCATTTTGTACTTTTCTGATAAAGGTACGACTGATACCAGTATCCCGTTGGATAGCACGCTGACTGACGCCCTGACCAACTAATTCGAGCACCGTTTCTTTTTTATTTTTTGAATTTCGATGATTTTGTCCATCCGTGGAATCACTGGAAATATTAATTGAATAGTACATTTGGTGGCCACCCCACTTATCCGTTTCTTCGATGTTGATATTATAATCCTGCCGGGTTGTTTTTTGTAATAAAAAGATCAAGCCAGCAGCCAACGTTGCGGAATTAGTTTTAAAATTTTTGAACTTATAATTACAAGGATTCGCCTTTAGTCCATCAGCATGATTATAACCCTCCAAAAAAGCCATTTGATTTTTTTTGTTTCCGTTGAGTATCTGCTGGGGGATTCTTTTTCTACGCTGCTCGTCGTAAATAGAAAACTGACTAATCCATTTGGTAGCATTATTCAGTCGTACTTGCCAGATAACATTATCTTCATCAAATCCTGATTTAGTTTCCCAGAAATGCACAGAATTTTCGGCATTGATAGCTAACCAGATATCTGCGTAAGGAATTAACTTTTCTTTATTTTTAGAAGTTAACTGTAGTTTATGTCCTTTTCTGTAACCATCTCCGACAATGAATCCCAAAAGTCGAGACTCCGCTATCGATAGATCGTTCGTTGTACCGCCTGTTTCCGGGTAGTCAATCAAGTTTACCTTATCTCCTTTTTCTATCTCTCCAAATTCTTTCTCCGCACCATTTTCCATAATACAAACATGGCTACTAGTCGCAAGATAAGCAGCATTTTTTGCTACTAGATACCGTGGTCTTTTGTTATCATTGTTCTTATCGTGCGGATAACCAGATGCGTATAATACTTTTGTCCATTCATTATTATCCCAAACGTATAAATCTTCTGTTACAAATGTTTCCTGGTATTTCGCAGTCGATTTATTTATTCCATTGGGATTTCCAGTATGATTGATTACGACCTCTTCAATTGGTTTGATATCAATGGGCCCTTCTTTTCCAATTTTAAAAATTACCGGCATAAAACCCGCTACGGTTTCGTGATTGAAGAGGATGCCGTTACAAGCAAACATATCGTATGCTTCCCGGTAATTGACCGTAATCCAGTACGCGTACATTTTTGCGACGGCGTACGGCGAGCGTGGGTAAAACGGGGTCGTTTCTTTTTGTGGTACTTCCTGTACCAATCCGTATAATTCAGAAGTAGAAGCCTGATAAATTTTCGTTTTTTTGGCCAATCCCAATAAACGAACGGCTTCTAAAATACGCAACGTCCCTACTCCATCTACATCCGCGGTATATTCCGGTGCGTCAAAACTTACCTTTACGTGCGACATGGCACCGAGGTTGTAAATTTCGTCAGGTTGAATTTCCTGAATGATGCGGATGAGATTGGTGGAATCGGTGAGGTCTCCGTAGTGGAGGATGAAATTCCGATTGTCTACGTGTGGATCCTGGTAGAGGTGGTCGATGCGTGCGGTGTTAAAGGAGGAGGCACGACGTTTGATGCCGTGGACTTCGTATCCTTTGGAGAGTAGGAGTTCGGAGAGGTAGGCTCCGTCTTGGCCGGTGATACCGGTGATAAGGGCTTTTTTCATTTTTATTTGATTTTATTTTGGCAGAATTAAAATACCATTATTACAAAAACAAAGGAATCTTGATTATAATTTTTCTACTGAAACGAATGGTTCAAAGTAGTGTATATTAGTATTTTAAATTTTTATTGTTTCCCATTGTTCTCTACTCTCTAAGGCTTTTATCATTGTTTTTTGAGGGGGAAATTTTTTGACAAAATGCCTAAATCTATTTTCGAAAATTCGACCTCTTCCAAGACCTTGGTGAATTTTGGTATACGTAGAAATGTTTAGGTTTAAATTTTTAAATTCATTTGAATTAAATTCATTTCCATTAAATTCATAAGGGTGACAATAGTAGATAAAATCACGTGAGGATAAAATATTCTTAGTAACTAACTGTATAATTTTGCTTGGCAAAAGTCTGTGATACCCACCTCCTGCAACAGGGAGTAACTTTCCTTTGAAATTATACGCAGAGATTGGAAACTCATAAAGTTCTAAACTATCGTTAAGCTGAATTTTCACAGGAGAAATAGGAAAGTCTTCTATTCCATATCTGGGATGTTTGATTGGGTAAATAGACGAATCATAGAGGTAACCAGATTCAGCTATTACATTCAATGCCCAAATATTTTTTTTTAGAATAGAAAACGCAGGTGCTCGGTGGCCTTTCACTTCCACTCCCGTCAAATCTTCTAATAATTTTTTAGCACTTGTAATATCTTCCTTAAATTTATCAGGTGTTTGTTCAAAGACATTAATGTGTCCAAATCCATGACTGGCTATCTCGTGCCCATCTTTTTGAATTCTTTTCACTGAAGCAGGAAATTTTTTTGCGTATTTTCCTAAGATAAACATGGTTGCCTTTATACCTAGTTCCTGAAATAAATCTAACACATAGTATGTATTTTTTTCAGCGATACTTGTAATAGGAATATTAGGATCTAATGTGGATTGAGCCCAACCTTCAACGTCTATTGTTATTATTGAGTTATTTTTCATGAATAAAATTTAAAGGTTACCTTACATCATAATTAAGCAATCCAAAATTCCAATTTTCTATATTATTGATTTCTTTTTCATCAATAATATCGGGAAGTAATACATCACTTGTAAAGTATAGTTTTTTGGGTTCTTTTGACCGAGGCAATTTAAAAAGTAACAGTTGAGGAAAAGCTATTTTCCCAACAAAAACAATGAGGTCAGTATTTTCTTTTTTTAAGATATGACTAACGGCCTTTGTAAGCGTCAGGTAATTTTTTTCGAATTTCTCATTATAATAATCCAATAAGTATGTTGTCTTTACAGTTCCTTCTAATAAAGTAATAAAACGAAAAGAACAGTTACCTTTAGTAGTTATTTGACAATGATTAGAAGAGTACCTATGTTTTTCAAAGGTTTTAAGATTTTCTCCTTGTTTAAGTTCTATTTTAGATTTTTTTTCACTTGCACGAAAAAATAAGGAAAGAAAGAAAGAAAATTTTACTAAGAGGAAAGAAAAAATATAGTTTGGTATATTTAAAAATGAATTACGAACTAAAACGTTACCAAGTTTTATTGGTAAAACATAATAGTTCAATAGTCCAATATCTTTCCATTTTACAATTCTTTTCCAATAAGGATATGCTACGTCATTTGGGATAGCAATGACAAGGCTAATATTTTTTTGTATTAGTTCTTTACATAAAATTTTATACATTTTCCTTAAACTAAATGGATCTTTCCGATATTTCTCAATAATAAAAACATCCACTGCGAGACCGAATCTTACTATTTTGTCAAAGTACTTATACTCAAAAGGAATTATACTACAATTCCCTACAACTTTGTTTTCATATACTAAAAAGCAATGGAAAGAATTAGATAAAATCGTATTGAGGTACTTATTTCTAAAGTGTCCAGAATCAATATCTTTTTCAAAGACCTCGTTATAAGAACTAGTAAGAGAATCAAACAAGTGAGATGGAATTTCACTCGTCAGGTAAAATTTATATTCTAGCTCACTAACATTTATTTTTTTCATATCGTGCCTGAATCAACAAAGATATTCTGACCGGTAATAGAACAAGCACCATCAGATAAAAGAAATTTTATAGTATCTGCTACAGATTTTTTAGAAGTAGGTTCTTTCATACTAGTTCGATTGTATATTCTATTTTTCTGCGACTCGTCCAAAGTACTACTCATACCCGTCTCCATAAAACCAGCGACCAAGCAGTTTGATCGAATCCCTCTTTGCCCCCACTCTCTACCAGTATTTTTAGAAAAAGCTTCCAGTGCTCCTTTAGTGGAGGCATACATAGATAACCCTTTATAGCCAGTATGCACACTAACTGAAGAAAGATGAATGATACTACCTTTAATCTTATGCATCAACATGTTACGAATAACATATTTAGTTAAAACAAAAGGTGAAAAAACGTTTACATGGTACATTTTCTGTAAATGTTCTAAATTAATATTGGTAACGATGTCATCATAAGCAAAGGCAGCATTATTTATTAGGCCATGTATAGGGAATTTAAAACCTAATTCTTTTTTAAAAATCGTCTCTTTTATAAGAGAAGTATTTTCAAGGTTAAACTGAATGATCCTAACTTGTTCTTTATATTTATTTTGCAATCCTTTAAGTTCTTCGGACTCACTCCTATTGATGGCTATCACATTCCATCCATTTTCTACAATACTTTTAGCTATTTCTATCCCTAGTCCTTTAGATGCTCCTGTGAGCATAATATTTTTATTCATAATCTTTTCTTTTTTCCAGTTTTTGTTTTTTCTATCGAGTCTACAAACTTGACAATCCTTGGGATTTTAAAGGGTTGAAGGGTTGCAGAAAGTTGATCTTTAAGTTGCTTAACAGATAGTTGATAATTTTCTTGTAAGACGATATTACAGCATAATAAGTTTCCCACAACTGAATTAGGTTTTGAAAATACCGATACATCATATACTTCAGGCATTGAAAGTATCACTTGTTCCACCTCATTTGGATTTACTTTGTATCCCCCTACATTTATCATTTCATTTTTTCTAGATGAAAATTTAAATTCTAATGGATCCTTAGAAATTACTTCTACAAGATCTCCTGTATGATACCAAGAATCAATAAGCTTTATGTTGGAAGAGATTCCGATGATTGATTCATGGATTAATATTTCATTATCTTTAATTTTGACGTTTGATTCAAATTTTTCTTTAATAGTGAATGTTTCACCACTTGAGGCAAATATAGTCCCTGCTTCTGTCGAAGCATAAACGTTTAATATTTTTGCATTAGGAAAGGATCGACTCAAAGAGTCAGATAAGCGCTTATCGAATTTTTCTCCTCCAAAAGTTAAATTTTTTATGGAAGGAAAAACTGCTATATTATCAACAAGCAATCTATAAAAGGTAGGAGTACCAGAAAGATGAGTAACTTTGAATTTCTTCAAACAAAGCTGAATATCTTTTTTTGAATATCCAAAAATTCTAATAATCGAATTTTTATTTAGTAATGCTTGAAAAAAAACTTGAATACCTGCAATGTGCGTCGGGTTATAAGCATATCCCCAGATACTCTTAGCGTGTTTCTCAGCCTGTCTTGTAGATTTAGTTATACTTTTAAAGGTATGACTTACTTTTTTAGGTTGCCCAGTTGTTCCAGAAGTAAACAGATTAATTCTCCATTTGTCATGGTTAGAAAAAGTGCTTAAAAAATTATCAAAAGTTAAGGAAGATCGAAGTGGGTTCTCAAATCGTTGCGTTATCAAAGCCTCTTTAATTCCTAAGCCTTCTATTTCTTCTCCTGATAAATCGTAATCTAAAATTGTAATTTCTTTATCTAACATTAAAGAAATAATAATCTGTTTAAAGATTAAATAATAATCTGACGTATAGCAAAAGGGCGTAAATTCAAGATCATTTCCAGAAATATCAGATAGAAGATCAGCATATGTTTTTTCTATGCTATTAAAATAGTCAATGAAAAATATTTTTTTCTCTTGTGCCATTTAGTTATTGCGTTAATTCCAATTTAGTTACTACCTCTCCTATTGTATTTACAATTCCTGATTCAAATACATCAATTCCAAATTCTGCTTCAATCACAGCAGTAAGTTCTGCTAGGTCTAAAGAATCTAAACCAATATGATCTCTCAACGACATCTCGTCAGTCAGTGAAGCAATCTTCTCTTCCCCTTTAGTTTCTAATATCTCATTAATAATATCTAATAACTTATCCATTAGTAGTCTATTTTATGTTCAAAAAAATTAAGTTTTATATTAAGGATATTCAAGTTTTTCCATAGCTTTTTGGCTGATAGATCTCACGATTGAAAGGTCTTCTTCACTGAGTTTTTTTCGTGTTCCAATGCTTTTAGAAGAAATACCACTTGTAAGATTATGTGAATGAATAATACTTTTTTCAACTCCCAAAAAGTCTAAAATACGTTCTAATTCCTGTTCCGGATTTAAAACAAAATCCTCATATTTTATAGAAATTTTAGACGCAGCAGGAATATCTTTCATCTGCTCTATCGTTTTTAAAACGGATTTACTCCATTGCTTAGCACAAACTTCAGGTAAAGATAAATTCTTAGCATCCTCTCTCATTCCTATATAGCAAGGTCCCCAGACTGGCATTCTATTATCTTTATTTCGATTAAATGTACGCTTTACTATATAAGAGTAAGCGTAGTATAGTAAATCAAATTTTGGTGTATATTTCAACTTTTTGAAGGTATATGGCCAATCAATAGGAACCACCCATCTTTTCATCGCAGAGGGAACGACGTCAAGTCCATTTCGAAATAAAAATATATATTTAGCGTCTGGAAATATTTCATACAAAAACGAGACTCTAAGTGAATTTGCTGCTGTCTTTTCAACTACATGCCTTACATTTTCCTTCTTTGCAATCTTTGCGAATTCATTATTAATAAAGTCTTTAAGTTTAGAAGAAGAATTTGAAGGCATAAACTCATCATTTGGATTCATAATATTTCCATGTCTCCAGATAGGATTAATCTCATCACAATCCCACGTTCCAAAGTCAGGAATTTTAGTTAAAGTATTTCTAAGCATATTCGTACCTGATCGAGCTGCTCCAACAATAATAACTGGTTTCCAATTCTTTTCTTTCATTATTATACTATCGTCTTTTTATTTCTTCAAAGATACTAATATATTTTTTTGTATTTTTTCCTATTGAAAGGTTTTTTTCATAAAAGCCAAGCCCATTTTTTCCCATATCAGAAAGTTGCTCTTTATCCATCGATGCAAACTGAATCACTTTTTCTTTAATATCATTTACATCATCAGGAGTACAAACAAGTCCAGCTTTTGCACTTTTCACTAATTGAGCTCCATTTCCTTTTAACCCAGCAAGAATAGGTTTTCCTGCTTTCATAAAAGCAATTGTTTTAGATGGAATTGTGATTTCAAAAAGAGTCGTATTTTTCAAGTGTACAATTAATACATCTGCAGATTGCAAATAACTTGATACTTCAGAAGAAAGAACTCTGGGGTGAAAACAAACATTGCTAAGCTTTTCCTTTTCCACAAAATCTTTTAATTCTTTCAAACTAACTCCTTCCCCAAGAAAAGTAAAATTAACATTAGAACCAGGCACATTTAACGATTTAGCAACTTTCAAAATACTTAATAGAGATTGGCCAATTCCAATATTACCAGGAAACAGAAAATTTATTTTCTCTTTAGGGAAAAATTTCTCTTTTACTACTTTATCTTCTAATTCCACATAAGAAATAGGATCTCTGCTCCAATGATATACAATATGTATTTTTTTCTCTGGTACTCCTTTAGATATTAATAATGTCTTAAACCCTTCAGAAAGAACAGTTATTTTATCTGCACGCTTATAAGTAAAACTACACCACCTCTCAACAAAGTTTAATAGAAATTTGTTTTTTAACAACCCAGAAACAGCCAGTGTTTCTGGCCATATATCATTAATATCATATACAAAGGGGACCCTTCTAAAGAATTTATAAATCATTGCTGGAATGCCTACTGGCAGTGCTCCATGATAAACGAAAACGACATCAGGTTTGGATACTCTTGGCAACCCAAATATGGTTGCTGAAATAGCATAACTCAAATAATTTAAAATCCTAAATATCGCCCTTCCACTTTGATCAGGAAAAATAGGTACTCGTATTACATCAATTCCTTCTATTTTCTCCCGATAAAAAAACTTCTGTTTATAGCCTTTATATATTTTTCCTATAGGATAAGAAGGAAACCCTGTTAAAACTTGAACTTCATGTCCATTTTTCTTTAATTCCAAAGCGAAATCAAGACTTCGAGCAGTAGGCTCAGGATAAAATAGTTGCTTAATAAATAAAATTTTCATTGCTTCCTAGACGGTATTTTCTAATCTAATTTTTTTGACCAAACCACTCTATTAATATAGTCCGTGTAGGATAAAATAATTCTCAAAACCTTATCCGATACATTAGGCATAGAATAATCATATACTGGTCTTAAGTTTCTTTCGATGCCTCTTTTCTGACTTTCGAGGACTACTAATCCTTGCAGTACTCGTTCTATATTTAAACCAACCATCATTACAGATGCTTCTTCTATCGCTTCTGGTCGTTCATGGGCTTCCCGTATATTTAACGCTGGAAAATTTAAGATAGACGATTCTTCTGAAATGGTACCACTATCCGACAACACTGTTTTGGCATCTTTTTGTAATTTCACATAATCAAAAAATCCCAATGGTTTTAATAATTGCACATTTGGGTGAAACGTAACACCCAATTGTTCTACTCTATTTCTAGTACGTGGGTGAGTAGAAACGATAATAGGCATATCATACCGTTCTGCAACCGTATTAAGAATGTTTACAATTTTAGTAAACTGATCATCTGGATCAACGTTTTCGGCCCGATGTGAAGATACCACGAAGTACTTTCCTGATTGAAGTTCCAATGTTTTGAGAACATCCGATGTTTCTATTTTTTCTTTATAAAAATCAAGCACCTCAAACATCGGGCTACCCGTTTTGATCACCCGCTCAGGAGATAATCCTTCGCTCAGTAGATACTCTCTTGCGATGCTACTGTAAGTCATATTAATATCACTTACATGATCGACTATTCTACGATTGATTTCTTCAGGAACTCTTAAATCAAAACAACGATTACCTGCTTCCATATGGAAAACAGGAATTTTCATTTTCTTGGCAGGGATAGCACATAGACAGCTATTGGTATCTCCCAATACTAAAAATGCATCCGGCGCTTCTGATTTTAAAATTGGTTCAATCGCACTAATGATATTACCAATTGTATTAATCGCTGATTTTCCGGCCGCATTTAAAAAATGATCTGGCTTTTTGACTTTCAGGTCTTTAAAGAAAATTTCATTAAGTTCATAGTCATAGTTTTGTCCCGTATGGACTAAAACATGATCAATACTTTCTGATGCCTCAAGGGCTGCTAATACTCTTGAAAGGCGAATAATTTCTGGTCGAGTTCCGACAACAGAAACAATTTTAAATTTTTTATCTAATTGCATTATTTAATCTTATCACACGTTTACAAAATAAGTATCTGGATCATCTTGGTTATAAGGTTCATTGATCCAAAAAAGGGCTATCATTTCTTCATCACCAATGTTAGTTATATTATGGGTGTACCAAATCGGCATATCAACATATGCGGGGTTTACTCCGTCGATGATATAATCAATGACTTCATCCGAATCAATTTTCCGTAGAGAGATTTTAGCCTTTCCTTTTATTACTGCAAATCGTTCTGCTTTTCTGGTATGGAAATGATTACCCCGAGTAATTCCAGGTTTGGTTGTTGAAAAAGAAAATTGCCCAGAAGTATTGGCTCTTACAATTTCAACAAAGGATCCACGATTGTCGGTATGTTTGGTAAAAAGTCGTGGATAGTGATCTGGCGAAACATAACATCGAAAGGTATTAAATAATGCTAAATCAAGTGGTGTGTCAATACCTGGAAATTCTCCCTTATCTATGTACTCGGAAGCATATTTTTTCAATTTGTTTAATAAACCAGAAACTGTTATCTCGTGAAAATGAGGAATAATTACCCGTTCGTTTGTTTTATTTTTAATCAATTTAAAAATCTCCTCCACTAATTCATTGACATAAATTAAATGAACGGTCCCATCATTAACTATCGTAGGTGACTCTCCAACGGCTACTTGATGACAAAAGGTAGCAACCACAGAATTGTAAAATGGTTTTCCAAAAGGGCCGAATACGTTTGGGATTACCATTCCCGTGGTAATCGAATTATTTTTTTTAGCCCAGTTTTCTAATAGTTCGCGGCCTTTCTTCTTAGACTGACCATATAGATTGTCTTTTGCCTCTTGAGTTGATGAGGAGATCAGAATATGTGGTGCAGCATTTTCTGCTTCGCAAGCATTGATAAGTTTATTTACCAAATCAATATTCGTATCATAAATCACTTGAGGATCTTCATGTCTATTCATCGCAGCTAGATGGACAATTGTGTCGCACTTACTTACGAAGACTTGCAATTTTTCTTGTTTTTGAAAGAAATCTTTTTGAAAAGGAATGAGTTCCATCTCTTCTTTCAAGTTTAAAAAATTAAACAAGTGTTTTCCAATAAACCCATTTTGTCCAGTAATTCCAATTTTCATTTATTATTATTTCCAGTTAAACCAATAATTTTGATCAAAGCGATAATCATCTAATTTAGACGTTTCCAGATTTGCATCAGAATAAACCATCAAAGAAGAGTTATTTTCCAACATTTGAAACCCATTTACATACCCTTCAGGAATATGTAATACTGAATAATCATCGACCGATAAAACAAATTCTGAAACCGGTAGGGAGGCAGAAGGTTGGTCCCAATTATCAATTTGAATCAATCTAATAAGAAATTTACCTGATACAACATGAAACCATTTCGATTCATTTTGATGCCCTTGCCATGCTCTCACGATCGATCGATTGGCCGGAGAAATCAAATAAAATCGTTTTATTCGACTCATATCAAAGTCATTCACAAACGTGATTGCTCCCCTTTGATCAGAAAATCTTTCTCCTTTTATTAAATAAGGCTTCAAAAAAAGTTATACTTTAGGTGAGGTTACTTCGACATCATTTCGAATAATGTCTAGTTTTAAAAGTAATTTTTTTGTTCCTTCAACATCGAGACGTTCAGTATTGTGCGAATGATAATCTTCAATCTTAGAAACATCCTCTTCCCCCTTAGAAAAATATTTTTCATAATTTAAATCTCGGGTATCAGCAGGAACTCTGTAATAATCTCCCATATCTATCGCTTTCATCATGTCTTCTTTATTCACTAAAGATTCATAGAGTTTTTCTCCATGTCTCGTCCCAATGATTTTAATTGGACTATTGCTCTTGTACAATGATTTTAACGCCTTAGCTAGATCTTCAATAGTAGATGCAGGAGATTTCTGAACAAAAATATCTCCTGGTGCTGCGTTATTAAAGGCAAACAAAACTAAATCAACAGCGTCTTCAAGTGTCATCATGAATCTTGTCATACTCGGATCGGTAATCGTGATAGACTGATTGGTTTTTATTTGATTGACAAAAAGCGGAATAACGGAGCCTCTACTAGCCATTACGTTTCCGTATCTTGTTCCACAGAGGATTGTTTTCGTAGTATTTCTTGATTTTGCAACCATCACTTTTTCCATTAAGGCTTTACTCATTCCCATCGCATTAATAGGGTATACGGCCTTATCGGTACTAAGTACAACTACTTTTTCTATTCCATGTTGAATAGCCGATTCCATAACATTACCTGCTCCGACCACATTCGTTTTTACGGCTTCCAAAGGAAAAAATTCACAAGAAGGTACCTGCTTTAAAGCAGCTGCATGAAATACATAATCTACTCCTCTCATGGCGTTGTTTATGCTATTTATGTCGCGTACATCACCTATAAAGAATTTTACTTTATCAGATAGAAGTCTCCGACGCATATCATCTTGTTTTTTTTCATCACGGCTAAATATTCTGATTTCTTTGATCTCAGTATCAAGAAATCGTTTTAAGACAGCATTGCCAAATGAACCTGTTCCTCCTGTAATTAATAGTGTTTTATTTTTAAACATTTTAAATATTATTTGAAGTAAAATAAAATTTCGAATATTAAATTAGTCATTTATCCGAATTAAAAGCCAAATGAAATGGTTAGATTAAGCGATCCAATAAACAATTTTTCATCGTTAGCAACAATAAAAGCATTCTCTATAATAAAAAGAGGCATTGTGCTTCTAAATCGTGCTGGGAAGCAAGACGTTTGACATCTCGGACTACCATATTCTTTTGAGAAGAGTAGCCCAGAAAGGTGCGTTCCGTCTCGTCCAGTGATTAGAGTTATTTTGTTTTATATTTTGAATATAAAATTAGTTTTTAGGTTTTGAAGAGGCAATTTTGTAACATTGAAGAAGAAAGCCTTATTTTGCCTTTTTATTGATTCTATGTTAATGATGAATAAACAGATATACCGTACATATTGTCTAAATTCAAAGATATTACCCATATTTTTTTATGATTGGTGGCTTGATATAGTTTGTGGAGTAGATAATTGGGATGTTGTTTTATTTAAAGATAAAACAGGTGTTATTAGAGGTATATGGCCTTATTATGAAGAAAAATTACTTGGATTTAAAGTTTCGCGCCATCCACAATTGACTCCTTTTTTAGGCATATATATTGATTATCCAAGCTATCTAAAAACTCCTAATAGTCGTTATAGTTTTGATCAGAAAGTTATTTATGGATTAGAATCTCAAGTAGAAAAATTCGCTTATTTTAGACAAAATTTCATCCCAGAATTCAATAATTGGCAGCCTTTGTATTGGAAAAATTATTACCAGACTTCCTACTATACACATCAAATAGATTTAACTGAGGATTTAGATACACTTTATCAGAATATCAGTTCTAAGCGAAGATGGGAAGTAAGAAAAGCAGCGCAACAATACGAAGTAAAGGAATCCCAAAATTTAGAAAAACTCTTTGAGTTGAGCCAAAATTCATTTACTCGTAAAAACATTACTCCTCCTTATGATTTTGCTATTTTAAAAAACTTAGATCAACAACTCAAAAAACGTAATCTCAGAAAAATATATTTCTGTGTAGACAAAGAACAAAGAATATTAGCAGCTACCTACCTTGTTAAGGACAAAAAGAAAGCTTATTATTTACTAAGCGGTATTGATCATGATATTCCTTCTTTCAATCCAATGTCCTTATTATTCTGGCATATGATAAAGGAGTCAAAAAAGGAAGTTGCTTGTTTTGATTTTGAAGGATCCATGCCTAGTAATATTGAATCAGTATTTCGTGAATTTGGCGGTGTTAAAAAATCTATTTACGTTATTTCGAAAACTCGCAATCGGATAGTTGACATTGCCTACTTATTATTAAAAGGAAGAAGGCTACTATGAACTTAAATTCAGTCATTTTTTTGCCAGCGTTGATAAAAAGCAGCTATTTCTTCGGGGCTGTAAAAATGTTGACAATACTTAGACTGATACATCCAATCTAGATATTCCTGAGAAGGATTAAATTCTTTTTTAAAATCTGTATAAAGACTTGCGTACCAATAATTTTCACTTCTATTGGCACTGAGCATCTGGAAAGAATTTAACTTAAGAAAATCTCCAACAACCGCTTCCAGCATGTTTAATTTTTCTAACTTCAAAATTAATACTTCAACATTACCACTTGTAATATGGGTATATCCTTTTTTTTGATCAAAAGGATAATGATATACATCGAGGTTCAGCACATAATTAAACTCTTCTTCAAACCAATTAAATGGAGCTTGATGATTGAGCTGTTCGATAAAACCTAATTCAATAATTTCATTTAATGAAAGATGATTTCCCTTTAAGTTTCGTTGATCTGCAGGTCCAAGTGTTTTATAAAGTAGTGTTTCAAGTGCAAAAAAGGCCATTGATAAATTTCGAGCCAAAGGATCACGAACTAAAGTTATTATTTTAATTTTTCGATTCAACTTAGCTAGATAAGTTTTGACGTATTTCTTTCTAAGTTTACCTGCAAAATTATGATTATTATTGTTAAAAAAATTATGCTGATCTCCGCTAAAAAAATGTTTGCTTCCTACAGTGAGTCCAGCTTTTTCCAGACTGTAAGAGATACTATTTGATCCAGCTTTTCCCATCGTGTATAAGAAGGCATCTTTTTGGAATAGAGACTGAATATCTCTATGCTGATTCCAAATTTTAGATAGCATATTCTTACCAGGTTTCGTGTCCTAGCTTGTTTAAAGTTGCTTTATATTTATCCCATTCACCGATATCTGACCAAGCGCCTTCGCTCACAGGAAAAACTCCTACTCTACCCTCTCGTTTCATTATTTTATCGATCAGGTCTGTAATATGAAAAAATTCATTTTTTGGAATCTCATTAATCAGATGTGGTTCCAAAATATACATTCCAGCATTGATATAAAAAGTAAAGGTAGGTTTTTCCTTCATAGATTTTACTAATCCGCCTTCTCCTGTTTCGATAGTCCCGTAAGGAATATTGAAGTTTTTGATGACGGAGACGAGCGTAATCTCATTTTTATTTGCTTGATGATATTCTAATATGTCACGATAATCTTGATCAATAATAATATCACAGTTTGAGACAAAAAAAGTAGTCGTGATTTCATTATTAAGCAAGTGTAAACTGCCCGCAGTGCCCAATGGTTTATCCTCTACAAAATGGCTAATATTGACATCTAAATTATTTTTCTCATCAAAATAATTTCGGATCATATCCGCTTTATAGTTAACAGAAAGATAGAAATCCTGCGATCCCAACTCTTTAAATCGTTCGATGATTACCTCTAAAATAGTTTGATTGCCAAGTGGAATAAGTGGCTTAGGAATAATATTGGTCAATGGGCGAAGCCTTGTTCCAAAACCACCAGCCATTATTACTACGGGAATATCTTTTTTCTCTTTTTCTCCCTGTCGCTCTTCTTCAAATACTTCGTCCCAAAATAAAACATCTATTAATTTATCTTCTTTATCCAGCACAGGCATAAACTCAGTTCGATGCTGTAGCATCATTTTTTTTATGGCTGTCTCGGTAAGTTGTTGCCGAGCTACGGTAAACTCTTTACGAAGAATTTCTGATATAGGGATCGAAAAATCTTGTTTTCTAATCAATGCACGCTGGATATCTCCTAAGCTGAGTAATCCGATAAATTTTTCCGCCTCTAACACCATCAGCAATTTACGATCGGCAGCATCCATAATTTTGATGGCCTCTAGCAAATTAAGATCTTTGCTGATTACTATTTTTTTTATTTGATCATTTTTTATCATGAATCATTTTTTCTGGTAAATTTTTAAAGGCCTTAGTTGCAATATCGCTTTCAGGAGCAAGAATGGAGTAAAAAGTTATAAAAATAATTTTTAAGTCTACCCAAAACGATTGGTTGTTAGCATACCACAATTCTAGCTCTCCCTTGTAAGGAGCAATTACCCGTTCGTAAAAAACTTTAGGATCTTCTTTTAAATTTTCGTCAAAATATTTTTCCTCATCTCTAAAAACAACCGACCCAATTCCAGTTATTCCTGGTTTTACATCGTACACTTTAGGTTGCACGTGTTTTGGATAAGCATCAAAGTCTGCCTGCATAAGTGGTCGTGGACCCACTACACTCATACTTCCTAATAAAACATTAAATAATTGTGGCAACTCATTTATTTTAGTCTTC
Source organism: uncultured Saprospiraceae bacterium (assembly GCA_938008185.1). Classification (GTDB taxonomy): domain Bacteria; phylum Bacteroidota; class Bacteroidia; order Chitinophagales; family Saprospiraceae; genus JALZUU01. Next base: position 4,238 of record CALLLR010000022.1, on the reverse strand, counting down.
CGTAAAAATCCTCCCATTGGTGTGATTCGTGGATCGTTACGTACAGTTATACTACCAGACCCCATGTTGGGACTGTCTTTTAACATTGTAGCAAACTTAAAAATATTAAAATAATTATTTTTATATCCCAATCTTTTTTGGTAGTAAAAGATATGACCCTCACCCGTTAGTTTTAAACCGATCATAATAGGTATAAAAAAGGGAGAAAGAATGATAATGGCAATTAAGGAAGAGATAAAATCAAAAAACCTTTTGATGTATTTATACACGTTGCTTACATTTTTTGGTCTAGAGACTTTCCGGTCTCAATATGTTTAAAATCAGGTAGATATTCACTTAGTAATGAAACTACTTTAGCTTTATTGATATTTGAAGAAACAAATAAGTCTTCAAAATTTTTGAGCATTTCAAGAATCGCTGTCTTAGATTGAATATCACTATCTTTTACAATTCCTAAGGCAGTAAAGGTATCCATATCTACCGTATCGTTCTGGGTGAAAAATTCTTCAAAAGATTTTTCACCAGAAGTATCAGTTTTAAAAAAAGAGACGGGATATTTAGTATCCCCAGGCTGCCATTTTTTAGCTTTTTTCCGAGCCTCATCATCAGACTGGCAATAATCCGGTTCGAGTCCAATACTCTTAAGAAAGTCTTCTGCAATGGCAGAAAAGGTAAGCATCTGAGTGGCATCTAATTTAGGAAAGAAGATATCCGTCGTTTTCCCCAGCATACAAGCCAACATACAGAGTTGTCCAGATTCTTCTGGTGACACAAAATATCTTTTCACATCCGAAGGAGCAGAGATGGGCTGTCGCTTCATCATTCGCTCAATAAAACCAAATAGTAGACTTCCATTAGAGAAGGCAACGTTAGCAAATCGAGCAGTACTAATTTTTAGATCATTGGTATATGCTAATAAAACTTTTTCCATTACCTTTTTACTTGCTCCCATGACGTTAACAGGGTTGGCGGCTTTATCAGTAGATACGGAAAAGAAATTTTCTGGTGGATTTTCAAGAGCCAGATCTAATAGTTGTTTTGTATTAAAAACGTTATTACGAATCATGGCTTCGATCGCAAGATGATCTTTTTCGCTACGCACATGTTTATGAGCAGCAAAACAAGCAACGGTATCGAAACTATTTTTTCTGAAAAATTTTTTAAATATCTCGCTACCAAAATCAAAGGGGTAAGTAATATAGGTCTGAGGAATAAAGTCATTGTAGGCACTACGTAAATCTCGCGTCAATTCTGTTAATCCATTTTCACTATAATCAACTACATACAATTCACCGGGACGAAAAGGAAGAATAGCTTTTATAAAAGACGACCCAATGGTTCCAGCACCACCAATCACCAAGATATTTTTTCCGGTAATACATTCTTCAAGTCGTTCTTGGTTAGCTATAATATCAGCCAAAAACATACTTTCCGATCTACGAGTAATATGTTTTTTTATAAACTCGTTAACATTAAAATTTAACATACTAATTTACTTTTTGAAATACGGAAGAAATAGTTTGGGTTACCTGATCTAGTTGATCATCTGTAAGACTGACAGAGCTTGGAATACTCAAACACTCTTGATGAATAACTCTTGAATGGTCATGATGCGTATGGTAAATACTTTCAGTAAACATCGGTAACTGGTTCATTGGGGTCCAGAAAGGACGAGCGATAATACTAGCATTTTTGAGTTCTTGTAGTATTTTATCTTGGTGACTAGTACGAATCGTGGTCAACCAACAATTCGGGTCTACAACAGATGATACTTTTTGAAATTGAATATCACCAACGTCCTTAAGATGTTCTCGGTAATATTGGTCTATATATTTTTTCTTCTTGATGAATCCAGGCAATTGTTCCATTTGAGCAACGCCCATTGCGGCGAGTACATTGACTAATCGATAATTAAATCCGATTTCATCGTGCCAATAAGTTTCTGGATCTACTTTCGCCTGGGTTGTCAGATGCTTGGCCCGTTTAGCAGTTGCTTCATCATCCGTTACGATCACGCCACCACCACCAGTAGTAATAATTTTATTACCATTAAAACTAAAAACGCCAATTTTCCCAAAGCCTCCAGAATGTTTGCCTTTGTAATAAGAACCCAATGATTCACTCGCATCTTCTACTACTTCAATATTTTTCTCTCCGACTATTTGCATAAAGCGGTCCATATCGCAGATATTTCCAAGCACATGAACGGGCATAATGGCTCGAATTTCTTTTTCTGTTTCTTTACAAACGCAATATCCTGCATCATTAATAAAGCATTTTATAGTTAGAAATTCTTCCAACAAGTCTAGATCCATCTGCCAAGATTGTGGATCAATATCGATAAAGATCGGTGTAGCCCCCGTATAAACTGCGCTGTTGGCGCTAGCAATAAAGGTAATATTGGGAATTATGACATGGTGGTCTCGATTAATTCCGAGCAGGTGAAGAGCCATGTGAAGTCCAGAAGTTCCGTTAGAAGCAGCAATACCATATTTGGCACCAGCAAATTCTGCGACCATAGATTCAAACTGGGTAACATAACTACCTGCGGAAGACACCCAGCCAGTATCAAGACAGTGTTTGATGTATTTCCATTCGTTGCCTTCGAGGTGTGGGATAGATAAGGGTATCATTTTAGCAGATATTTTAATTAATAAAAAAGTGTTCAGATATTTTTAAATCTTGAGTTTTTCGAGACTCTAATTGATTTATTTGCGATGTTGATTCCAAAGAATTTAGGCAATGGAATTTTATTTTTCCAATTAACCAGATTGAAATTCTTTACAAATTCCAAAACTGTCTACGAATCATAAAAATTACTGCTTGGTAAAGCCTGCATTTTCTTTCTTAAAAATTTTTACTTGGGAATTGATGTTATTGTCGAGGAATTTTCCATTTTTTATGTGAGCTTCATTATTAATAATAAATTTTTTAAACCCTTTAAAGTCATTATTCTCAATACTCAAATTAACAACCCTTTTGCGGATAGTTATTGCCTGATTTGCAGATTTTTCAACTTGAATATGTTTTTTATTTGTGAAGAACATATTTTCTCTAATATCAATATTAGAGATATAATTAGCATGGTCATCAATTAAAACATATGATTCAGGAGGTGCATATTCTATTCCTTCAAAAGTAAATGCTTCAGATCCAAATCTATTTTTTTCAATTTTGATTTCAGCGACATAATTATTTTTGGGAGACAATCGAATGAAAGGATTTTTTCGATTTTTTATACCAAGAAATTCATTATTTTCTATGATGATTCCTGTTCCATCAATATAGATTGGTTCATTGGTTGTAAAACGAAATTTATTGATTTTAATAGTTCCTAGAAGGATACTTTTAGAATCGACATATATACCTTGGTCACAATAATGAAATTCGTTATTCCATAAAACCCAGTGTACAACTCCGAAACCAGTATCATTCTTTTCAGATGGTGCATCTTCTCGGTCGATAATGTTAATACCTGGTCCACGTGTATGAAGAAATTGATTATTTTGAATAAGTGTTTTCCCACGCAAAGATCCAATAAGTTCAATGCCTCCATATTTAAAATTTATACCATCGATAAGTACAGCAGCGTTGATTCCCTTTGCTTTAAATCGGATAGCCGTATTGCCTGGTCCATCATACAAAATCATTGCCCCTCCCATAGCGTCACTTCTGAAAGATATATTTTTGTTTGGAGGAATAATAATAGGCCGAGTGATTCGGTAGGTTTTATTCCCTTGGAGTCTAATTTCAGTAGCTGTAATAGCACCCCACCCTCCCCTCTTGAAATCATTTACCATAGTTCTTTTTTGCGATTGCTGAATCGCTTTTAAAAAGGCCTGGGTATCATCGGTTTTTCCATCTCCAATTGCTCCAAAATCTTCTAGGTAATAACTTGAATTCCTTTTTTCAGTATCCTTAAAATAAGAACTAGGGGTTGTTTTTTTATCAGTTTGTACTTTACATGTTGAGCAAAAGAGCGCACAAATAAATAATAACCAATAAGGGTGAAATAAAAAGCGAGAAAATTCGTGCATTAAATTGAGTATTTAAGTTTAGTTAAGGTAGCTCCAATAATTTTTTCAATTTCTTCTTTATCAATAGTGCGGTAACTTTTTCTGCATTTTTTTAATAAAAAAAGGAAGCCTAATTTTTGTTGTATGCAACTACGTACAAAAAAGGCTTCCAATAAGAGCCAGGCTCTCGCTGGAAAGTTACTAAATAAAATGGAAGGCTTA
>CALLLR010000021.1 GCA_938008185.1 uncultured Saprospiraceae bacterium | reverse complement strand
GTGGGCTTTTTTCTCGGCTATCGGGTTTGGCTTTCGGTGGGCTTTTTTCTCTGTTATCGGGTTTGGCTTTCGGTGGGCTTTTTTTTCTCGGCTATCGGGTTTGGCTTTCGGTGGGCTTTTTTCTCTGCTATCGGGTTTGGCTTTCGGTGGGCTTTTTTCTCGGCTATCGGGTTTGGCTTTCGGTGGGCTTTTTTCTCGGCTATCGGGTTTGGCTTTCGGTGGGCTTTTTCCGGCTACCTTGTTTAGGTTGTGAATAACTTTGAACCAGGGACTGTTCAATAATCTGTGTTTTTTGTTGCGCAAGCATTGCGTAAAAAGAGACCAATCAACAATTGATTATAAATAATAATATTTAATTATATAAATTAGCCTAATTGCTTAGACACAGTTAATTGAACACCCCCTCGAACCAAGAGTAGGAACTTGACTGTACAACCAAGTGTGTGGCCTCGCGTCCCTACGGGTTCACTAATTCATTAGCTCATCTATCCCACACCTTGTGTTATTAAAAACTCCTTACTGTATCTTTTCCAGAACGCCTTTCGTTTCTTTTACTAAATATGCTCCTTTGTAACCAGCCTGGATGGCGGCCTGACGAGCGGATTCGGCGGCTTGCTGGTTGTTAAAGTCAGATAAGAGGATGATGGTAAATTCTCCTTTTTTTCGAGTTTCTACTTTGCCTAATTTAGCTGCGGTAGTCTGGTCAAAGAATTTCATGTTTTTATAAGAAGCTATTTGGACTTTGATATTACCCGTTTCAGCTGGTGGCTGTGGTGTAGGATTAGTAGTTGAGGGAGAAGACGTAGTGGTCTTCGGTACGGATGGTGGTGTCGTTGGAGCGTTTATGGCTTCCCGGTAAATTTCAAGATCACGGAGGCTGGAAATTTCCTCTTTAACAATAAAAGCGCTTTTGAATCCATTTGATTTAGCTTGTGCCTGTGCGGCCTGAGCCTCCGCTCGGGTTGAAAAAATTCCTACTCTGACTTTTTTATAAATCCCTTCGTTACGGCCGTATACGTTGCCGGCGGTACTCATGGGCGCGTATTTATTTACCTCCACGGACTGCCCGTCAGGAACAGCAGCCAATTGCACCGAATATCCTTTTTGGGTAGCGATGGCCATTTCGTCTACAGGAGGTGGTGGCGGAGCGGGAATGGTTACGGTAGTGGTATTGGTGACCACCTCCACAATTTCTGCGGGTTCATTGGGTGTAGTTGTGGTGGTTTCGACTCCACTGCCGCTGTTATTAGAAGGTGTGGTATTCACCGTATTGGTTCCGGCGGGCGGAAAACTGACCACTCCTAACACGCTTTTATCCGTACCATTCTGCGTACTCACTTGTTGGTGAATGTCGAGGTATCCGGCTTTAGAATATCGAATTAAATAATCTCTCTCTGGATCAAGTGGTAACCGGTAATCTCCGCGGTCGTCAGAAGTCGTTTCGATCACGAGACCACTCAGCTGATCGGTCGCTTTAATTCGTACATTTTTTACGCTTTTATTACTGGTAGCGTCTACAATTTTGCCCAAGTAGTCATTGGGGTCAGCTACCGTTTCGGCAATAAGTTGTACTTCAAAGGACTCGGCGGGTTCGGAACTGGCATTTAATTTAAAATTATAACTACGGTATCCTTCTTTACTAATCAGAATTTCGCAGCTCATTCCATTGAGGGCTTTAAAATAATATTCTCCTTTTTCATTGGTTTTAAAAACCGGTTCGCCACAAGCGGTAAAATCGATAATTGCGTTGGGAATTGGATCTCCCGTTTTTTGGTCGGTTACGAAAATGAGCATATTTTCCGAGGTCTTTTTCAACCGATAAATATCTTCATTTCCTTTTCCGCCGGGACGATTAGAGACCATATATCCTCTGTTAAATTCTTTGTGATAAGTATAGCTATAATCGTCATAGCTGGAATTGACACCATTACCAAGATGGTAAACATTTTTCCAAATACCATTATCCCGTTCAGCGCGAAAGATATCGAAACCACCCAGTCCGTGGTGCCAGTCAGAAGCAAAAAACAAATCTGAACCGATCACGGCCGGTGTAATTTCGTTGCCCTGCGAATTAACCACCGGTCCCATATTTTCCGGTGTAGACCAACTGGTGCCAATAAAGTAGCTCACATAAATATCGTATCCACCGAATCCATCCGGGCGATCGGAAGCGAAGTAAAGTGTTTTTCCGTCGGCTGATAAATACGGAAATCCAGAAGAATATCCACTACCATTAAAAGGAAAGGCACGCGCATTGTCCCAATCCCCTTCGTTGGTAACATCAGCGATATAGATACTTAGTTCCATTCCGCTACCCGGAATCTGCCGGGTACTATTATTAAAATTATTTTTGGTGAAAGCTACCACTCTACCGTTGGCCGAATAAGAAACAGGGCCTTCGTTAAAGTTGGCTTTTAATTTTGCGTGAAGATAGGAGGGACGACCAAGAAAGTCGTTCTGATCAATCGAAGAGATAAGCAATTGATTTTTTGCGATCCCTTCCCAATTATTTTCGGTCACCTTATTTGCCTGTTGGATATCCTGCCGGGCGCTGGAATAAACGACCTGATTATTATAAAAAGCAGGACCAAAATCACTTTCAGAAGAATTGGCAAATTCGTTAGACAACTGGTACTGACTGGGTACATTCTGAATAGATGCCGCAAAATCGCAACTTTCGGCAAACTGTTTTCCAACGACGGGCCGACCTTCGGCAAAAATTAAAAACCATTCTTTTGCCCGACTATAATCTCCCTGGGCTTTTAACACGTTGGCAAATTCAAAAATATGAATTGGGTCTACCCCACTGATCTGAATAGCTTTACGATACCACTTAGCGGCTTCGTCCATATTATTCAGGTAGCGATAACTATCTGCCAGCTTAGCCAAGGCTTCTCCGTTTTTAGGTTCTTTTTCGAGAATCTCAAGATAAGAGCGCACTGCTAAATTATAGGCACCTAATTCGTATTGTTTATTGGCTTTTTTGAGATTATTCTGCGCTTCCAGAGAGACAGAAGAGAAGAGAAAAAAGGCCAGCGTTGGTAAAATTAATAAGTATTTCATAATAGTTTTCCAGTATGTTACGTACAAATTTACATTAAATCATTGAAGTTGATCAAAAACTGACCAGATTTAAGGTATCCGTTTGATAAGATTAACGTCCCAATAACGAGTGAACGTATTCCAGGGTGGGTGCTCAGTTAATCAATTTAATAGGATTTTAACAAAAATGTGGGATTTTTGCTTGTTTTAGGGGTGAATGGGTATATTTGGGTTTTTCCCTGGTGGTGGGTTTGGCTTTCGGTGGGCGGACGGTGGGCTTTTTTGCTCGGCTATCGTGTTTGGCTTTCGGGGGGCTTTCAATAGGCGGACGATGGGCTGACAATTGGCTTTCTTTTGGCGCGGGCCCTTCAATTGGTGAGGGCTTTCGGTGGGCTTTTTTCCCGGCGAACGGGTTTGGCTTTCGGGGGGATGAATAATGATGCAGGGGGTTTTTAGTAAAAAAATTGAAAGATTATTGTTGCGCAGAGCATAACGAACATATGTTTTTGCCGATTGAAATAAATTTTAAAATATTGAAGTTGTTTTATAAAAAATGAATTATGAAAAAAATGATCAGGCTTACTACGCTATTTTCTTTGTTAATATTATTGGTCGGAGCATCTTGCAATAGTGCGGGGGGTGCCAAGACCGGGGCTACAAATACAGCGGTACCAGACTGTATAGATACCAAGATGGTTGATTTGACGAAGGAATGTGCGGAAAAATACGCGCCCGTTTGTGGATGTGATGGAAAGACCTATAAAAATGAGTGTGATGCGAAGCGCTCAGGATTGTTGGTGATGGAAGCAAATGCCTGTCTTGATTGTGTAGATCCGGCAAAGAAGATGCGTCGACCTTGTCCCAAAAATCTAAGGCCGGTTTGTGGTTGTGACGGAGCTACGTATTCCAACATCTGCGAAGCCGAAAATGCAGGAGTACAAAAATATACGGAAGGAAAATGTGGTGGAAAAACAGATTTGAGTTGTGTCGATCCCAAGCTGAGTCGTCCGGACGGCGTTTGTCCGATGAACTACGATCCGGTTTGTGGTTGTAACGACGAGACCTACTCTAATGCTTGTGCGGCAGAACGAGCCGGGGTAAAAAAGTGGACCAAAGGAGCCTGTGGAGAAACCCTAACCAAAGAAGATTGTATTGACCTGAGCAAGCAATCGATGCGACCTTGTCCCGAGATATATAAACCAGTTTGTGGTTGCGATGGAAAAACATATCCGAACCAATGCAGTGCGGAGGTAAAAGGACTGACCGCTTGGTCGCCAGGTGCTTGTAAAACCAAAGCACCGGCAGGTTGTATTGACGAGACAAAAATTACGAACCGGGGATGTCCCGAAGATTGGGATCCGGTCTGTGGTTGTGATGGAAAAACTTATAGTAATCAATGTGCAGCAGAATCCAAAGGTATCACTAACTTTGTCAAAGGCGAATGTGGTAAATCCAAAAATACGGGTTGTATTGACGCATCCAAAATCAATCCGGAAGGTATGTGCCCGATGAATTATGATCCCGTTTGTGGTTGTAATGGCGTGACTTACAGCAACGAATGTAAGGCGATGATCGCAGGCGTCACGAAATGGGAAAAGGGTGCTTGTGGGAAGTAAGGTGCGTAAGATGCAATGGGGGCTTTTCAATCGGTGAAAAGGAGCACGGTGGGTGCTTGCTTCGTTTTGACAACTTTATAAATAAAAAAGATAATGCCTTAGATTTATCCGATTTTTTTTCTTGAGGAAGGAACTTTGCTAATTTTTTTTTGTTTTAGTGAAAGTGAATGATTAGATTTGCGCCAGAAAAGGCTCCGTAGTTCAACTGGATAGAATATCGGTTTTCGGCACCGACGGTTGCAGGTTCGAACCCTGCCGGGGTCACTATTTCAACACCCAAACCCCTGTAAGTCAATGATTTACGGGGATTTTTTTTGACTGGGGGTAAACCACTGGACATTTCTCCTCTTTTCTGCCTACCAGCCTCCTGAATGAGTAGTTTCAAACCCGCAAATCTCCAGTGGCATGTGACTGGTAACAAGCATCAAATATAACCAGAGAATTAACCGGAATATCTGGCCAATTTTTCACTGACCACCTGAAAGGATAACACACTTTACAAAACACTCTCTTTTGATACCGGATTAATGTTCCCGTTTTTTCTCTTTCTACCGGAGAACGATCACAGTAAGTTGACTGATTACTTTTTAATATCTAATGAATTATTAGGTGATTAGATATTTTTCAAAAAAATTTTCTCTTTAAACAATTTTTTTTCGGTTGACAAAAACTGAGCTAAGGCGTCAAAGGTCAATAGGTTATATTTTGTCATGGTCAACAGAAGACCTTCCAGTACAATTATTAACTGTCGTAATTGATCTTCTTTAATAGAAGCATCCAGAGATGTCAGTACAGATATTCTTAGTTCAAGAAGAGAAAAAGTCCATGGTTCGGTTTGTCCAATTAAATCCTCTAACAAATAGTAAATTTCTCTCAATACTTTGTTCTCGTTTTCCAATTCAGGTAAGATATTCAGAATAATCTTATTGATGAAAATTGGAGTTTTGGGAATTGCGGTACCTTTTGTACCATTTAGCGTTTTTGATAAAATTGGAGAACTGTTCATTGTGAGTTTTTATTTATAAACGATGAATAAAATAGTAAAGCCGCTACCCCAGGTCAAAATCTGGCGTAACGAACTTTAAAAAGAAAAACTAATAAGCATTAAATTCATTGATAGGTTATTTTTTTGGAAATACGTATCTATATTATCTTGTCTTTTGCATTTATATGACGATCCTATTTGTTAAATAATTTCAGAATGATCAAAAATTTCTAAAATCTATTTATTTAAAATTTTAAACCTGGTCCTCCCTTTCTTAGAAGGCTACCTTCGATAAGTCTACTCTAAAAATACACGAATCCGATCAATCGATCCCCACTTATTCAATAATCGAATCCGCCCTCTTCTGACTTTTGTGGCCACGGTGGTTGCCGGAATATTAAAACGCCTGGCTACTTCTACTTGAGAATACCCCTGCAAAATCAATCGGAATATCTGGTCCTGTGTTGCATCCAGGCCAGCACAAGTGGTTTCATACAATTCTAATAATCGCTGCTCTAATTGATGATCATGAATAGATACCAGGAGCGAATTATTTTGTTGATAATTTTCTTCCCGTCTGAGCGCTTTCTTTTTCTTACGGTCCAAATCGATGACCAGGTGTTGCAACATCCTGATAAAATATCCTGTCCGTCGCTTTTTGTATTCGACTGGATTTTTTGCAATTTTTAAAAACAACTGCTGCATTAAATCATTTTCGTCATAAATGCCCAGGTGCATACGATTCGTCAAACCCCTGGCATAAAGATATAGTGTGTCATAATGGCGTTCCAGAATCTCCTGGGCAACTTTTGCGTCCGAAATGGATGTGGGTAGATATTTCTCCATGAGCGTATGTTTTGTAAATTATAAAATCAAAATAGTTGTAAACTTCGTTCACTTACATGACGATTCTATTACATATAATATTTCAATTATAATAAAAAAACATATTAAATGATTATCTATTGATAAAAAATCTATTATCGGTCGCTTTTCTGACAGACGATTTGCCCATTCAGTGCTGTGTTGATCTCCTTCCGAATCTCTGCCAACAGGATGAATCCCGATTGTCAACAGAGTAGCATAGATATAACCTACTACCATATTCTTTTTTTATCGGATATACTATGGACTTTTCCCTCAAATGTGTCTTTTTACTTCCCGCACCGGAATACTCCGGAACAGGCTCTGAAGCTTGCCCGGATGACCAGTCAGACAGGAAATCCTACCCCACTGACGCCTTTTTACGGACCAGTCGACCAAATTAAGATCACAAAAAAATCAAAAAAAAATCCCAACCCGTATAAACAGATTGGGATTTCTACTTTCAATTGGATAATTAATCTGACGATCCATTCGGTCAGAGGGTCAGTCCTACCTTTAATTGGATACTACTCTAACAGACAATGAATAAACATTTAAATGCCATCATAAGCGTCTTAGCCCTACCTTTAATTGGATACTACGCTAACCTGCGGGTGTGTATGGTTTGGTTGGGCTTGGTCAAAGTCTTAGTCCTACCTTTAATTGGATACTACTCTAACATTTATGGCACGAAACAATAGTTCCATATTACTCCGTCTTAGTCCTACCTTTAATTGGATACTACTCTAACTTGACCCTGACGTTATCGGAAAGGTCGGAATCGTGTCTTAGTCCTACCTTTAATTGGATACTACTCTAACTAAAATAGGAAGTTGGGTAATGCTTTGTGCAACTCAAGTCTTAGTCCTACCTTTAATTGGATACTACTCTAACGCTTAAATTCCCAAAGTAATCACTGCTAATTCTCGTCTTAGTCCTACCTTTAATTGGATACTACTCTAACTAATCAAGCCAATGAAAATAGCCTAGCTTGGGCGTCTTAGTCCTACCTTTAATTGGATACTACTCTAACTATGGAAAAGTTTGGACTAGATGGTCAACATACTATGTCTTAGTCCTACCTTTAATTGGATACTACTCTAACGAAAAAATCTATTTAAATTATTACCGATATTGATGTCTTAGTCCTACCTTTAATTGGATACTACTCTAACAAATTTGAGATTTTACCCGATAATGTTCAAACATTCGTCTTAGTCCTACCTTTAATTGGATACTACTCTAACAAATCTCAAGAAAAAGGGATACCTAAGTAAGAAGAGTCTTAGTCCTACCTTTAATTGGATACTACTCTAACTATCAGCAGAGACCTATCTCCACAACAATAAAGACAAAGTCTTAGTCCTACCTTTAATTGGATACTACTCTAACTTTGTTAGTTTATATTGGACAGTATTTATGGTAATGTCTTAGTCCTACCTTTAATTGGATACTACTCTAACACCGACAAAATCGATAGGTTACCAAAGGTATATCGTCTTAGTCCTACCTTTAATTGGATACTACTCTAACGTATTTCAGTTTCGTTCTTTCTTGAAGCAATGATCGTCTTAGTCCTACCTTTAATTGGATACTACTCTAACCCTTATTATCTTCAAATAACTGATTATCAACGATATACAAGTCTAAATTTGTCACAGAACTGTCAGAGAATAAATAGTGCATTTTTTAAAATGTGTTTTGGGCAATCATTTGCCTGTCACGTTTTGATGTTTTTATGAATAAAATTTTGGCTTAAAACTGCTTAAGCACTTGGTTTTCAGATAATTATACGTTTTAAAACTAAAATAATAATATATAAATATTAACGTTTTACACGAAAATATAATAGTGCCTGTTTTGATAATATATTTATGACTGATATTCAATTTAATATGCAAAACATATTAAAAAAATTTTGTTGAATTTCCAACATATTAAAACATTATCAAATAAATATATTTTTATTTTAGTGAATTACAATGATTTCAATGAACTTAATATTAAGAACCATAAACTTAGTATGCTCTAAAATACCAAATACTTAAGACATTACAAAATCAGCGTGGTTTTATCCCCTTTTAGCGCTTCCTTATCCAAATCGTTTTTTCCATATACCCGCATATTTTGAATCTGATACCCATGCACTGGAAGAATAATCAAACTATCGTCCGGTTCTCCTTTTTCTTTTATCCAGGTGGCTAGCTTTCCTTCCAGTTCTTTGAGTGCTGCCTCTTTGATCGTACCCAGATAAACCGATTTATTGATCCGATCCAGACCATAATCCAATATCGTTCGGCTTAGCCTGGCTCGCAGACTATTTCTTGAAATATCATAACAAATAAGATGTGGCATAGTAAAACTTTTAAGGGTTATTTATTAGACTTTATTAACCTCTAATCCGGAAAATCCTGTAATAACTGATTGTGAAACAAAGACAGATTAAACTGTTTTGACAAAGAGGCTTCATCGTCAGGATCGGTTTGATAAGTCGCGGCAAAAACCTGTTTGCTATCTTTGAGCATCGAGTACCGGATAATAGTCTCGTCTTTCTCCGGACAAAGAATGATACCTATCGTTGGATGGTCTTCCTCCCCCCGCCATTTTTCTTCGTACAGCCGGACATACATATCCATCTGTCCAATATCCCGGTGACTCAACTCAGCTACTTTTAAATCGATTAAAACAAAACATTTCCGGATAAAATGATAAAAGACCAGATCGATGTAAAACTGCTTTCCCGTGGCCGTTCGAATGCGTTTTTGACGTGCTACAAAAGAAAAACCTTTTCCCAGTTCCATCAAAAAACTCTGTAAATCATCAATCAGGGCAGTTTCTAAATCCCGTTCTTTGAAAGCCGACTCGGTTTTCAGTCCGGTAAATTCCAGCAAATAATTGTCCTTTAAAATTGCATCCCCCACACTCTCTGCCTGAGTGGTATCGACAGGTTTGCGTCCCACCATCGGCAGCGCATGACGTTCGTAATATCGTGATTTGATTTGACGACGCAACTCCCTGGCACTCCAGTGATTCAAGGCTGACTCGTGGGTATAAAAATACCGGACCTCCGTGGATTCGAGTTTAGCCAGCAGCTGATAATGTGCCCAGCTCAACTCTACTTCGACTTTTTCCCATTCCGGATAAGCCAGATAAAAAGTGCGCATCATCCACAGTCGTTTTTTCAGGTGTTTACCTTGATTGACCGATGCTAATACTTCTGCCAGTTCTTCAACCAGTTTGTGCACAACGGCCTCCTTTAATTGCGATTTCTTTTCTTCTCCTGCCATCAAACGACCGATGTGCCAGTAGGCACTTACCCGAAATGATTTGTTGGCCGGAACCGCATGCTGTTCTACTTTTTCAAAAATCTCTTTAATTTTTTGACCAATAGCTTGATTCATTTTTTTGATTTTTTAATGTGATAAAATGATCCTGCTATCTGAAAAATTAAAAACAAAATTGGAATTGAAAGGAAATGAAAATTTTATCATCACCCCTCTCCTACGATCCGAATCCTTCTTGCCAGTTGTCCTGCCAGATAATAGATATGCTGTTTTGCAGTAGTTTCGCGCCCCATGTATATCCGGTCAGTTCGTAAGTAGCCATTAAACAAGGGAATGATATACGCTTTCCCTTTTTTATTTAAAAAAATACCATATTGATTTTTCGAAAAAAATGCAGGCTGTATTTTATTAGCCAGACACTGCTCCAGTAACAGTTGGTCTATCCAGGGTCGAAAGGGTTCGATAAGATCAAAAGCCATCGTAGGCTTCCGGTGCATGTCCGTATGCAGCAATCCTAAATACGGATCCAGTCCGGCGGCAAACAAAGCACCTTCGACTACGCTATAAAGCATCCCATACAAATAATTCGTGGCCGCATTATAAATATCGGCTGCTGGTCGCCGGCTTCGTTTTTGAAAATGATAAGGCCGTGGTAAACTGTTCCCAAGCGCTTGCCAGTACATCCGGGCAATGGTTCCTTCCACTCCCATGATATTATTACGACATTCATCCAGCAGCTGATCCCGAAACGGAATAAAGGATCGGTTTTGTTGTTTAATATTATTCATGGCCTGACTTAATACAATCATCGAACGTTTTCGTTTTCCACGCAGCCATTTTAAATTAGCTAATTGTCCCTCCGTTTTCAAGGAAAATAAATCCAGCATCCAAACTGTCGCATCTACCGTTTCCGCAAATTTCACCTGCCGTCGTCTCAGGGTGGCAATACTTTCAAAATAAGGGCTCCACAGCCGTGCCTCTGCCTTGCCAATCCGGTCAAAAAACAAAATGGGTAGTTGATTTTTGATCGCCAGTTTCACTGCGTCCGCGCCTAACATTATATTAGCGGTAACGGCAATACTCGTTAATTTGGCCGGACTAATCGTTCGTGTTCCTTTTTCACTTTTAATAAAAAAGGACTGATTTTTCTTCGTCAACTGAATGCCTTTGGTATCTAAAATGAGTTGCATAATTGGTTTGGTTTAGGTTGAGTTGAAAATTGTCAAAATGGATTTAATGAGAAAACCCTTGTCTGGAAAGTAACGCGCTACATATTGTAGGGAAACCCGCGCCAGTTTACGGCTCCGAACGCTTCTTCCGGTGGATTAATGGCCTCGTAAAATGCATCTTTCAATCCTTGATATCGTTCGTCGCGACGCTTCAAAACGAAACCGGCAAAACTGAGTCGTCCCCGGATTTGTTGCTTAAACTGATCCACCCATTTAGTGGACAGATGTCCTTGTTCATTTTGGTTTTTCATGATCGTCCGGAGTTGGTTGATTTCGGACTCGATCAGTTCCAAATAACCCGGCGCCAGGGTAACCGTATCCGTCACCAGAAGTCCGGTAACAATTTTAGGTTCCCCGGGACCAAACACTTTTATCTTTCGTGGATTGACCACAAAACCATATTGACGAATGATGCCACTAACGGAGTTTATTTTTTCGGCATTGATCAACTGGTGGCTCGAAAAACTCATATCATCCGCGTACCGGGTATAGGTCCAAAGCATGGCCTCAGAAAAAGTCTGGAGTGCTTCATCTAATTCCTGACAAGCAAAATTAGATAAGACCGGCGAGGTAGCCGTACCCATCGGCAGGCGATCATTATAAGTGGTCAGGTCGGCCAATAATTCGTAGACCGGTTGCCGAAAATTAAAGGGTTTTCCAGCAAACAGGTTGAGTACCTTTTCGCGCGTGACGGAGTGGAAAAAGTCCTTAAGATCTACGTTAAGGAGATATGGTTTTTTAACATGCTTCCGGGCATTCGACAGGACATTTCTGCGATCGTGGTCATTTTTGACACCCAGGATAAATCCATAAGCCGCTTTCGATTTTTCAAAAAAATAAACACTTTGCAGATACGGATTCAGCCGTCCCAGCACCCGTTTTAATTCCGGCCCCGGTGCTTCGATTACCCGCTGGCCGCCTCCTTTTTTAGGAATCTTAAAGGTTTTGTACGAAGCCTTTTTAGCCAAAAGCATCAACCGGCGTTTATCGGTCCGTAATAGCTGACTCAAAGCTGTAACGCTATTGATACTACAAAATAGATTTTTCTGGTGCTGATATCGCTGAAGGGTTTGCTTATCCATAGTAAATGATTTGTCCTGAAATAAGTGGTTCACCTAATTGACGATGCTCTCCTCCATTTCCTTTCAAACCAAAAAAAATGACCAACCTCCTGTCCGGAAATTGATCATTTTATCGATCTTCTTAGTCCTGCCTTAATTAGACAAGCAACGAGACATCAGCAACCGTCGGCGAGGCAAGTGAAGCCTTACGTCTTAGTCCTACCTTAATTAGACAAGCAACGAGACAAGAAGAGAAAATTAATAAACTGCTAGAAATCAAGCGGTCTTAGTCCTACCTTAATTAGACAAGCAACGAGACTAGTATAATAAACCTGAAATCAGAATCATTTGCGTCTTAGTCCTACCTTAATTAGACAAGCAACGAGACTCGAAATGGTTTTATCCTTCAAGAGAGTTGCTGGAATCGTCTTAGTCCTACCTTAATTAGACAAGCAACGAGACCCTTATAAATATTAAATAACTGATTATCAACGATATATACGCTGAAATTTGTCACAGAACTGTCAGAGAATAAATAGTACATTTTTTAAAATGTGTTTTTGACGACTATTTGCTTGTCACGTTTTATTAGATTCTAAAATAAAATTTCGGCTTAAAACTGTTTAAGCACTTGGTTTTCAGATAATTATACGTTTTTAAATAATAATTTTCATATATAAATATTAACGTTTTACACGAAAATATAATAGTGCCTGTTTCGATAATATATTTGTTATTGATTTTCAATAAAATACACGGAACATATTAGAAAAAAACTGGTGCATTTTCAACACATTAAAATATTTTAACATAAATAATAAATTCATGTTTTCTTTTTTCAGAACAATATTTCAATGAGCATTCAGAGATAGAAAAATACGAAAAACAAATTAAAAACTGAAAGGATTTGACCTTAAAAATCGTCAGTAAGATGAAAACGGATACCATACCAGATCAAATACCTGAATTCCTTTTTCGACGGATAGCAGCACAAATTTTTTCATCTGAAAGTAATCCTCTTTCTTCAAACGAGCTTACTTTTTTCAAACCAACATTACTATGAATAGTATCTCTGTCTATCTCATTTTACGTTTGCTATCTGGTTTTGTGGCAGGCGGTATTCTGGCCAAACGGTTACAGGATTCCATGCGCAAATTGATCTTAAGGCTGACGCCAATGAACAAACGGTTGTCTCCCACCTACTATCTGCAACAAACCCGGGTAGTGAATGGGATCAGCATTGCATTGGCCATTGGTTTCTCTCTGCTTTTTAATTACGGTTACACCCAAATCGCCCGCCAGTGGCATGGGACCTTTCCCACCAAAAAAACATCACCAAAACCAACTCCATCCAACAATGGGATTCTACCGTCGAGCCAACTATCTGTCATCCCACCTGATAACCAGCCGGATGAAGTAACCATTCCGGATCATTACGAACCATTGCCTGCTGCCCCTGCTCCATCCGTTTATTACACCCCTCGTCCTGAGCGTCGCCCTGCACCCAAAATTCCAAAATCCATAAATCCCGCGGAAGGGTATTTCTTACAGATTGGTGCTTTTGCCACTTTAGAAAACGCAGAAAAGCATCAGGCCACCTGGCCTATTCGTAGTCGCCACCACCGATGGATCGGGATCGCCACTTATGATGCCCTGCCCTTTAAGGTATTACTTGGCCCGTTCCCCAACCGTACCAAAGCGAATCAATACCAGCGACGTAAAAACTTTGATGGTTTTCCGGTCGCCGGAGCAGATTATTTGCTCCACCGTTGATCGTCTCTGTTTGCCTGCTATCTGTTTCCTATATTCCACCCGCTCACCATTTCGGTGACGGGTGTTTTTTGTGGTGGATTGTTGCTTAATTCTGCTCGTCTTGGTCCTACCTTGCCTGGATTAAAACGCGGTTCGAGACGTGAAAGCGTTGGAAGATTTGATGTTTCAGTCCTACCTTAATTAGACAAGCAACGAGACAGATTTAATCTTTGGAAAAAGATGTATGATTAACGGTTTCAGTCCTACCTTAATTAGACAAGCAACGAGACGTTTAAAAAATGAGACACATGAATAATGTTTTAGGTCTTAGTCCTACCTTAATTAGACAAGCAACGAGACTGAACGTGAAGCACGTTCACAATTGGGAAATTATCGTCTTAGTCCTACCTTAATTAGACAAGCAACGAGACTTAGCATGGATATCGCTAAATTAAGGCACGAGAGCGTCTTAGTCCTACCTTAATTAGACAAGCAACGAGACAATGATAGTGGAATTTCACCCAATGAACCATCATGTCTTAGTCCTACCTTAATTAGACAAGCAACGAGACCTTAGAAATATTAAACAACTGATTATCAACGATATATACGCTGAAATTTGTCACAGAACTGTCAGAGAATAAATAGTACATTTTTTAAAATGTGTTTTGGGCGGCTATTTGCCTGTCACGTTTTGCTAGATTTTAAAAGAAAATTCCGGCTTAAAACTGCTTAAGCACTTGGTTTTCAGATAATTATACGTTTTACAAGAGTAATTTTCATATATAAATATTAACGTTTTACACGAAAATATAATAGTGCCTGTTTCGATAATATATTTGTTATTGATTTTCAATAAAGTACATAGAACATATTAAAAAAAACTGGTGCATTTTCTACACATTAAAACATTTTAACATAAAAAATAAATTCATGTTTTCTTTTTTCAGAACAATATTTCAATGAGCATTCAGAGATAGAAAAATACGAAAAACAAATTAAAAACTGAAAGGATTTATCGAAGCTGTTTAAAGTTAATGCAAAATGACTCCAGCCAAGTCATTGATTGTGGCCACCCTTCCGCTTTCGCGGTTTCCTCATTGATGCACTGTCGTACATCACCCTGCGGGTTCATTCGGTCATTTCACAAATTTATCGGCACCGTAGCTATATTAAAACCGACTGGTCCAATATGCGTACGATCGTCTGTATGGAGTTTCAGTCCTACCACACTTGGATAAAAACGGGTAATTGAAACAGAATTTGAAGTACAATAATAAGTTTCAGTCCTACCTTACTTGGATTAAAACCCACAATAAAAACAAAATCATCCCGGCCCATCGAAGGGTCTTAGTCCTACCTTACTTGGATTAAAACAGGCAAAGCAGTTGTGTAATTGAAAACAAAAGCAAGTCTTAGTCCTACCTTACTTGGATTAAAACCTGCACTAACAAGAAATCAGATCGACCTAACCTTGAGTCTTAGTCCTACCTTACTTGGATTAAAACCTTATATGCTCTTTTAAAGATTGAGGAAAACGAGAGTCTTAGTCCTACCTTACTTGGATTAAAACAGTGCAAGGATGGATGGTAGAGTATTTAAATTTAAGGTCTTAGTCCTACCTTACTTGGATTAAAACGATCAATCGGTGACCTCACAGCAACTTAAAATCCTTGTCTTAGTCCTACCTTACTTGGATTAAAACCGATTGCGGCCAGCGGTGGCGGATCTAGTTTGTGGTGTCTTAGTCCTACCTTACTTGGATTAAAACTTTGCTGAACGTGGATTTTTTTGGCTTTTTTATTTAGTCTTAGTCCTACCTTACTTGGATTAAAACTTTCTCGTAGGTGGTACAATAGAGGCCATCAGAGCGAGTCTTAGTCCTACCTTACTTGGATTAAAACCCGCTCTGCCAATGGGTCAAGGAGAAACGACCGAGGAGTCTTAGTCCTACCTTACTTGGATTAAAACTCAAAATGCTAGAGCATGGCAAATCAGGGATAAAGGGTCTTAGTCCTACCTTACTTGGATTAAAACTGAGAATGATGCTATTTCTGCCAAACAGGATGACAAGTCTTAGTCCTACCTTACTTGGATTAAAACGAAAACATTACGCTTGCTTGTTCTGAATGCCACGAAGTCTTAGTCCTACCTTACTTGGATTAAAACGATCCCGGGATAGTCCGCGTATCTGCTTTCTAAGATGTCTTAGTCCTACCTTACTTGGATTAAAACAATAGAAGTGTCAGTTATGCTTTGGGGGAAATTGGGTCTTAGTCCTACCTTACTTGGATTAAAACCCCACTTCTGTGTTTGCAGATAAAGAAAATGAGACAGTCTTAGTCCTACCTTACTTGGATTAAAACAAAGCGTCTTCAAAAGCAGCTTCGGCGGAATCACTTGTCTTAGTCCTACCTTACTTGGATTAAAACGAGAGCAATATCAGGAGCAACATCGAGAGAAACATGTCTTAGTCCTACCTTACTTGGATTAAAACTGGACAAGTGGCACCAAATGACGAACCTATTAACTTGTCTTAGTCCTACCTTACTTGGATTAAAACAATTCAAAAAAAACTATTGAGTATAACTATGAGTTAGTCTTAGTCCTACCTTACTTGGATTAAAACCGCAAAAAATAGCGAATCGGCCATCCGTCGACAACGTCTTAGTCCTACCTTACTTGGATTAAAACTTATCCTACGAAGATGAAATGAAAGGTTTGAACCCGGGTCTTAGTCCTACCTTACTTGGATTAAAACCCGAGAAACTTTTAACGGGTCACGTTGTCAAAGTTAGTCTTAGTCCTACCTTACTTGGATTAAAACCTTGCAAATTTCGACCCCTCAGCTCTTACCATTAAGTCTTAGTCCTACCTTACTTGGATTAAAACTGGAAATGGCAACATCGAGGAAAGTGGGAGACCCAGTCTTAGTCCTACCTTACTTGGATTAAAACACTCGGCGTCCATGCTTCAGCAATGTTTTCATTTCGTCTTAGTCCTACCTTACTTGGATTAAAACTGATCCCAGTTGGCTTGTAGGATTCGATTACAGTCTGTCTTAGTCCTACCTTACTTGGATTAAAACGCAAACTGGGAGTTCATCCCACTATACAAAAGCGTTGTCTTAGTCCTACCTTACTTGGATTAAAACCCATTACCTGCTTAATACATACTTTTTTTACAGTTTTTATAGTAATAAACCAGCTCCCGGTCCATCACCTAAGTCATTGATCATCTGTAAATTATGCTAAATTTATCCCGACGCTTTACAACAATCTGATTTCTTTAAAGACCGACGACTTTTTAACAAGCTGATTATCAATAAGTTAATATCAATGTCAAATTGACATAGTTTTCCGGTATCTATAAAATCCTCATTTTGAGTAGATTATAAAAATACGCTATTGCCGGTCGACGACCAGAATTATTCGCATGTCAAAGAACTTATATAAGGAGGCAGAAAACATATAATCTGCCCATTCTGCAATTGGTTATTTCTTTTTTAAGAGCTTTAACCAATGCCTTGCCTTTTTTTGAATTGACCGGGTAGCAGCGGGGTCAAATTCGATCCCGTGTTTCCAGCGCACCGCCCGGAAAGGCGGATCTATCAGTGCCGTATTTCTAAACCGGGGATCCAGGAGGATGGCGGTGAGGTGCCCGAAAGTTGGTTCAGTGATAAAAGTTTCCAGAGGAGCTTGTAATTTCGTGATATGTTCAAATACCGTTTCCACTTCGTGGACCTGCAAGCGAGCATTCCCGTTGCGCTGGAGGTAGTCTTTAAGTCGCTGCCTGGGCAATCCTAAATGTGCTCTTACGACAATATCCAGGGCCAGATACCGATCCAGGCGCCGGAGTTGAGCGGGCGTAGCGGGAATGGGTTTGACATACTTTCCTCCTCGATACATTGCCGGAATCCAGCCTTTCCATTTCCAGTTACGGATGGTACCTGGAGTCAGGTTGTGTTTTTCCTGGAGTTGTCTGGCGCGTTTCAGCGTGAATTTGAGCGCACCTTTGGGGGCCGTGAATTGAGAGGAAGATTTTTTATGCATGATTCCTGGTGGTTTGATGTATGGTGGTTGGTAAAGTCAGCACATGCTTAGTAACGGTCAAGATAAAAAACACGAATCCTGCGCTTATTCTTTGATCTGCCGTTGCCAGCCAAAGCCGTGGGAGACACCTTTGCCGATACCGATGTGTGGCGGTAAATCAATATTACAGCTATAAGTCAAATCAAAACCAATCAGGTTATTTTTATGATGAAGCACCTTTCCCATATTATGTACCAACTGAATATCCGCTTCCAGTCGTTGCGGTAACCGCCACTCCATCGCTTCCGCAAATCCTAATAAATGACCTACCAATATTTTTTCCAATATTTTAATCCGCTCCATATAATTTGGTGCCGCCAGCCAAAGTTGATAATTTTCTTTATTGAATGGTAACCATTGATGAATTCGATAGTGATAAGGTTGGTCCGTCATCGTCAGATAATGATCCTCCGGAACTACCTCCACTACCTTTAAAGTTTTATGCCGGCCATTCCACCGAATGGACCAGTCTTTCTCCGACAACAATCGCTGGACGGCATTGACTCCTTCGTTGATCGCGACCAATCCGGCTTGTCCATCCTGACACCGATACTGAATCAAAGGATACCGATAATGATAGGTCTTATCCCCAATGTGGTTATGAAATAAATCATCTGAACGCTGGGCCATTTCATTAAAGGCACCCCGCCAGCGATTGATCTGGTGGGATTTGATCTGGTGGTCGAAAGTGAGAGAGAGGGTTGGAATGAGGATGGGCATGGGTGTTATTCTTGTTTGTATTTGAGATAGGTAATCATTTCTTCGATTCGGGTATGAATCGAAAAAACAGAATTGGCAAAATAAGCTTTTAAGGGATAGTCGTATAATAATGTAAGTCGTTGACCAAAGTATAAAACTAGTGGTGAGGTCTCCTCCAGGTAATGTAGTAACAGCGTATTCTCTTCCTCTTTGCTGTAGGGTGTGTTATCAAAAATGACAAGGTCATACCCTTTTACGGCTTCCGGATCTTGCTTGATTCCGCTTGCATCGATTGTCACCCCTTTAAAATATTTTTCAGGAAAGAGACTTGCCATAAATGGCTTTCTGGATGCGTCTTTACAGATTACCAGGATTTTGTTGAAGATGGAGTTTTTGAAATTAAAAGACTGCGCTTCTTTGAGACTAATGGTATCAATCAATGCTAAAATTCGACTCCTAAGGTTATTAGATATTCTATTTGCCTCTTCATTACTATGAATACCGCTAATTCTTTCTTGAGCCAAATTAAAATACTCCGAACTCAAAGAAATTACGCTGTTGTAAGATTCCTTATTTTCCCTAAATATCTTTTCTAATTCCTGAAGAACTTGTTCAGGATTTTTCACTACTCTTTTTTTTAGACCAATTAAGATTTGATCCGTATTCCTTATTCTCATATTTTTATTTAAATCCGATTTTGATACTTTAAAGTATTAATTAGATTTGAACAAATTTGAGCCGGATTGGTACAAAAATTTATCCTTGATTTTAATTGAACATCAGTTACGTTCCAAATGGGGAAATTAATGCCTTTTTCACTATAATATAGAAAACATTTATCCTTTTTTTGCTCTTTTAAAAAGCTTAATATCGAATTAAATTGGTCGTCATACGATTGCTTTTTTATATCAGAATCTTCGTCATCCTTCTTTGGTGAATCCGAAAGAATCTGGCTTGATAAATTATTAATTAGGATTGCATCACACGTTTCTAGTTTTGTTTTATCTGTAATAAAATTAGTCGAATCAAAGCCGTAAACAGTAAGGATTGATTCCAGGTGTCCAAGATCCTCCCCATAAACAAATATCTTTTTTTGTTTAAGCAATAGATTTTCTTCTCCATACTCCGCCAGCATTCTGCGAACATCGTTGCTCCTTCCGTGTATTACATCACGAATCTCCTCATCAACACCTTTTTGAACCTGAGTCCTGATATAATTTGGAATTAAAAAGAAAGATGCTATTATTCCGGCAAGTGTACCAAAACCTAAAAATCCTATTACCCACATGATAAGATTTTGCTTTTTCTTCTCTAAAGCAATATCCAATTCTTCTAAACGTAGCTTATGCTCTTCTGATTCTTTAAAGTCTTGAGCTTCGAGCTGTTCAATTCTTTTTTCAACTCCAATGGAATCTTTTTTCTCATGTCCATTTGCCACATTAAAAAATGCGAAAAAAAGAATGATTAATAAGATAGTTTTTCTCATGATCTATTCAATTTATAATTCACTAATTTTTGGTAATACCGGCTTATCTTTAAAAGATATTGGCTTATCTTTAGAAGCTTTTAATTCCATATATTCCGTTTTTTTGATCCATTTATCATCAGATTTCTTATCCGGATCCCAAGCCAGCATAGTGGCCAGCGCATGGTTGCGTTTGATGGCCCAGAAATCGGTAATCGTGCTACAATCATAAAAAGAAAGTAAGGCAGCAGTGGAAGCCCGGCAGATTTCTTCAACTTTTACAGCGGACTCGTTCCCGTCATCGAACTGTCCTTCAGGATTAAAGACGGTCTTATATCTTTTTTTCCGATTGGATAAAGTTACCTGAACATTTTCTATCTCAATACTCCCCAACCCATACGGTTTAGCATAACCCATTTTATGACGGGCATTTCCAAATAATTGCAGAGCCATTTGTAGCAGGCCTAGTTCTTCCTTACTAAGATTGGCAAAGCGGATCCGACCACCAGTAAATACCCGATCTCTTTTGACCGGACGTAATATGGTAAACTGTGTCGCATGATCCTTATCAAAAGTATAACCGTGAAGTGCCGTCTGGCTCATCTCCGGCAAATTACTATAAGCTTTAGTAACGTACTTAAAATTACCTTTTGCCCGTACATCGATACCCAATTCTGAAAATACCTGATCTTGTTTTTGCTGATTGTATCCTTTCTTTTTTAGATACTTCGTAAAATCTCCTACATTAAGTCGAATGTTACGATCCACCCAGTGATCATCTTTGTTGATATGATGATAAAACTTATATCCACGTATTTTGGTCCCATCCGATCCCCAGTGTTTTAAGTTTTTTAATTTGGTTTGTGTTCCATCCGGTTGCTCCAGATAGCCAGGATAATAACTAGCATTTGGAGTACCTAATACTTTAGCAATATTCGCAACTTCATAAGCATCCTCGCCCGATTTTTTTAATTGTAATGGTTCAAACTGTAGTTTTCCTGCTGCTACTTTCTCATCTCCAAACATCGCTGTTTTAAAATCTGTGAAATCTTCCTTTGTCAACTCCGTAGTAACATGGTCTTTGATCGTTTTATGATAAGGTATCCGATAATTTTTAGTGTGACCAAAGGTAAATCGTTCCTGCCCTTTCTCATCAAAACCAAGGGAAGAATAAAATACGGGTACACCATATTTTTTAAAGGCATCACCTAGATTGTTGTCTACTGATTTACCTTTAGCGAGATCCTTAGCAATCGTAATAGGATTAACATTTTTGTCCCTACTTCCGAGATTTCGATTCTTATCATTTTCATATTGTGCTATATCTTCCTTAGGAACCTTCACAATATCAGTTGGAGGTGCATCTTTAAATGCTATCCTCGTACGGATATCCCACTCACGTTTCTTATTGTTCATATTCCCAGAGTTCACTGCAAAAGTATTAGAAGAAGAAAAAAAACGAATTGTAAATGGTCGGTCATTATGTTTTTTTCTTCTATTATCAAGTTTAATCTCATCGCTTTTTCGCAAATAAAAACTCCTTTCCTGTTTATCAAATTTTAAAAATCCAGCTTTCGTTTCTGGCCGTTTTTCCTGATAATATAAATTCGCAGAAGTCCCATCCGGAAACATCGCTCGCTGATAAATTCTTCGATTGTTAAAACAATTAAATAACCCACCAGATAACACCTCAACTATTGTACTCACCATTCCTCGTACAGAGGCACCTGGAATAGTTGGTACTCTATTGATCATAAAAAATGCCTCATCTACACCTCGTATCATCAGAGGCGTCAAGGTTCGAATATCAAAGTCAATATGACCATGGTAAAGTTCAGCGTTGTAAATATGGTGACTTCGGTTAAAATTCTTGGTCTTGTGCAACTTATCTGGTAGTGGTATAAAGTTATACGGCGCAGTGGCCACACCAGCAATATCTTCTCCTTTGCTGTTTCTACCTCTTCCTTTGGACCGATTAAAGTTTCTTCCACCTCGATTATTCGATCGATGTCTGTTATCTTGTCTTCCCTGGCGATGATTGCTGCCAGAAACGACTTCTACCCCAAACATTTCTCCGTCTACTTTGATCGAAACCAGTCCACCATTTTTATAGACAAAGTCATGTTCATGATCAAAATGAAATTCTCCGTCTCCTAAATCAAAATCATTCGAAAGGCGATATTGACTTCCATCATGATGAAATACGTAGCGACCATCTTTTAAAATAATATTTGTCATGATTTATCTCTTTTTTAATTCAACAAATTTTACAAATCTGCTATCCTCGTATCCTGCCTGACCGATGTCATTATAACCTACATAATTCTTAGTTTGTATGGCAATGTGCTTAAGTCCTTCGAATTCATCTTTAAACTTTTCTTGCAATTGATTGGCTACTTTCCCAACTACCATCATTTCCTTGATAATCGGGGCTGGAATAATCTCTTCATCGTCTGATCGCATCCTGCTGTAAAGTTGCTTACCGCTTCGCCAGACATGTAATTCTTTTTGATCATTGAAAGCCCGAATTCTCACGATATCTTCCAATTCTTTATCTGCAAAGAAGGAAGAAGCCAGGACATTTTTCAAGACGTCCACCACCAGGTCGTCGTAATACCAGATCAAAATATAGCCATCTGAGATGGTAGTTAACGCATCCCGGAGCATAGAAAAGTCATTAATTAATTTTCGTTCTGTATGCATAATTATAGATTTTCAGGCAGGTGATTATATTGTGAAAGTAATGCGTGTTCGTCCGTAATTTTTAATTTATCGGCCATTTGATTAAAGGAAACTTTCTGATCACCAATCCTGAGAACTGCAGATCTTCCTTCCAACACACCACGTCCAATATTCTTTTCCCCACCAATTGGCAAATCACTGCTCCACAAATCTTTTAAAAGCAACAGTAGCAAGGTTACTTCTTGAGGCCGGTATTTATACAACTGAATATTTATGGTCAAATTCTCATCCGCTTTGGACCAAACCGCTTCCGTTTCCATCAAAGCACCATCGATAGTCCCACTGGTAAAACGATCCATTTTGATTCGGGCTTGTTTATATTTTTCGTAACCTTTTAATACCGCTTCATCAATTCTAATCCGGGATTTTTTAGCTCGATTATTATGCTTTTGATCTACGTAACCAAACAGGTCATTGATCATGGTATTGACGTTTTCCTCATTATAATAAACCGTATTCAAAATCTTAAAAGCTCTATGTCGGAGCGCTCCACGAATCGATTTCCCACTAATTACCAACTCTTCGGGATTATTCTTTCGGTAAGCTTGCGTTTTATCTGGTTGATTGCTACTTGTTCCATAGGTAGAAGTAATTAAGGCATTTTTAATTTTAAAATTAGCGGTCAGATTCAATATTCCGTCGTGAGAAAAAACAATCTTATCATTCACAACTTCCTTATTCCCCTGCCCGGTATCTTCGGCCAGGTAGTCAAACCAGGTATCTATATCTGTGGATGCTTCATCCTCAAAATAAAAAGAACGAATCGTAACTGGGGCACATTTCATCTGACCAAATCCAGCCATGGTAAAGGCACCAATTCTAAAGTCACTGGACAGAATGGTTCCAATAAAATCCGTCAGTCGAAGCATTTGTATTTTATCAAAAGCCTTGCGAACCGTTACCTCAATTTTTATTTTAAAATCCACACCAGGCTCCAATACTTCGTAGTCGTATTTAGCTCCTTTTTCTGCGGTATTTGTTTCATAGTTAATCTTTACCCCATCCTTGATAGCTAAATTCCCTTTTGTCCCCGTTCCGGTGGCATTTTCAATATTGACATGACTTTGGTATTGTTTTTTAGAAGATTGATTCTTTATCTCACTCTTAGTTCCCCAAAAGAATTTAAAATGATCGTCCTCTTCATCAAAGTAAGATCTGATCTTACCCGCTAATGCAGAAGCAGGAATATAGACCTCACCATCAGGAAGTCGCACTAATTCTAAATCCGCAAAATCACTTTGGCCACTGCCAATAACCAATGGAGAGATATTTGTCAAAGTCGTGGTCAATATATATTTAGCAGTGATTCTATCCTCAGTACTATATTGTATTTTAAATTTCGAATCTGTCATCATTTTAATTTTGATTTTCACTGATTTTTATTATGTAATCTTAAACTATCAAAATAGGAACGCCAGTAAATGAGATACTCCTCAAAGTCTCGGTACTTTCCTTCCAGCAATCTTGTTTTTCTTAAATCATCCAGCAAAAAGAATTGCTCCAGTACTTTTCCTGCGGGGGTACTTTTGATGTGTTTTAAATCGTTTTTGATCTGTTCTTCGTTATTTTCCAAAATGGCATTCATCCGACCGATCAAGCTGTTAGAAATTTCTTCTCCTTTTAAACTCAAGCTGTCATTATAAGCGAGTATTTTTAAATCATATGCACGTCGTTGGTTATTATACAGTTTTTCAATGTTTTCAATAATAGCAGGTTGTTTATCTGTTGGTGGAGTCATTGTAATGCTGGATAATTTATCATCTGTCTGTAATTGATCTTTTAATCCATTCATTTCTTGTTCTGTATATATTTCAATTTTTCCAAACCCTTGCTCTTGCCATTCTCCGATTGCATCCAGATTTTCCGCTTGGTCGTTTTGCACCTTAAAACAAGAACCCGCAGCAAAAGCAACCACTTTACCGGATTTCGATGCCCATTGTGTATTAAACTGCTCTACAGTTGTTGTCCTTGTTTTTGCATCTATTATTTTGATACCGTCAGGTAAGTAGGATTGAAAAGTTTTTAGATTGGGGGTTGGAAAACCGACATTATTAAATAGAATAAGCGGAGTAGTAGCGACCAGGTATAAGAACGATTCTTTTTTTATAGCTTTAGCTTCTGTATTGGCAGGAGTAAAAGCAATTTTGACATTCCCATATTGAGCGGACTTGCTTTTCCCAATATTTGTCTCCCGTTCCATTCCAATTTTGTTGATTAGTAACTGAAGCCATTCAGAAGCGCCGCTAATCTTTCCAATGAACCTGGTTTTAGCAGCAATAGATTCATAGTAAAAAATACCTCCCGATGCCTGATCTTCGACACTTCTTCCTGCAGATCGATCGGGCCGACTATTATGAAACTGATAGTTCTTTTTTACTTTCAGTTGCCCAATCTTATTCACATAACCATGGATAGATTTGGTCAAAGGAATCACTACATCATCCGATGGCGTATTTAACATGTTATGAACAATGGTATCGCTATTATACTTTTCGCTTTGTAAAGAAAAAGGAATCGGAGTAGCACCATTAATCGCACAATTACCAAAAGTCAAATTAGACCTTAAAAAAAGATTTTTAAAATCCTTATCAACGCCATATTGTTGCAAATATAATTGCGCCAGCATACCACGCAAACGATTTCCGGAAACAGAATCTTCCGTATATACCGTATTCTGTTCTCCTTTCAACGTAGACAATACTACATTTTCTAAACAATCAATTGTTACCGTTAAAGCATTGACTCCCGTTGAGGATGCAGATTGTTCGTTTTGCGTCGAAACTTTTTCAAAATCATTTAAGGTACATTTCAATTTTCCAAAGCCTCGGTTCCGTCGGGTACCCGCATAACGAAAATTCTGGCAAGTTCGATTCAATAATTTTTCATCCTCCGTGCTTAATGGTTGAGAGCATTCCAGTTTGCCACTAAAAACCGGAACATGTTTATAATTCAATACATGATAAGTTCTTAAACTGCTATCCCTGGCGACCCCATCATCTGAGTTTATAGAAGTTTGTTGTACCTGACAAACGAAATATCTTTGCAGGTTATAACGTGAAAAAGCCAAATTCGATTTTTGAGCAATATGAGCAACAGCATGATCATAATCTTCTGGCTTCAGGGTGTTTACCTTTAACCACCCTTCATTTGATTTACTCCCTTCCTGTCCAAAAAACTGAATAATCTTTTCCTCGATCCGGACCGGTGATTTCCCCATCATTTCCAGAACCTCGATCATACTCTCCCGGAGTAAGCCTTTTAAGCGGCGACCAGGAAAAATAGGGAAACCAAAATTGTCAAAGACAACTTCAGCATCAACATTTGCCCGACCCTCCCCGGAAGCACAGAGTAAGTAACTTTGTGGCTCAATGGTTATTTTTGCGATATTCATATTCATCATGACTGTAACAATTGTTTTGGATAAAATTCGATTAGATCAATCATATCGTAATAAGGAAAATCATAAAGTTCTTCATGCTTAATTTCCAGACCTCTAGCTTTCATCTGCAGTTTAAAATATTCTTGTTCAGCTTGACTACTAGTGATCGCATGCCGAAGTGCCAGCAGTTTATTTTTGGGCCACTTGTTCTTATTGTCCGGCTGGTAAAGCATTTCATAAAGCGCTCCTTTAACATCCTTAAAAAGGGTATTCGTTGAAGTGTCACTCAACAACTCAAATGGTCCATGTTCCATAACCTGCTCCCCTATCTTATACTTGCGGTCAATCAATTCTTCAAAATTACCAGTATAACCACCAGCAGAAATATGATAATTAATAAATGCGCCGTAGCTTTCAGAAGAGGCCACTCCCCTGCTTTTCTCTTTGGCTTTCCCAGCCAGCTTTTCTGCTAATTTATAAGCTCTGAAAAAGGGATATTTTTTATTGACAATCGCGACACCTGCACAACTTGCAATGCTCTTTCCTCCAATATCAGGATTGGCTAGAATCTCAACGTACTTTTCTGCCAGGTGTATACCGAGACGCCCGTGACAAACAAATGTAATATCATCTCCAGCATTAATAATGGAACGGAATGGAAAATAATGATTTCCATTTTTGGTAAAAATATTATTATATCCTTCGCTAAGATCAGTATTACAAAGCTCTGTGGTATAATCAACTAAGGCCCCGAGTGATGCCTCTAATTTTTCATTAACTTTTTTTGATAGCGATCTGAACTTATCTAAATTTTCACAGTCCCTGAATTCTTGCCCCATACCATTACCATCGATATGTACCACGGCGATATAACCTTTTTCATCGGCATCATTTAAATACTCGATTTCATTCGTCACCTCCAGTGTTGTTCCCAACAAATCCTCATAAGTAGATTTAAAGGATTCATAGGCCAGTGCACTTAATTCAATTTTAATCTGACTCTGCTTTGAAATCCAGTTTAGATTATTATCAAAAAACTCCTGCCCTTCTCCAGACAAAGGACAATCAGCGGCAATACCATGTTTAAAAGGCGTAGCACTCAAGTAATTCAAGCTCCGGTTGTTATCAACCGATTGATTCAATCGACGCATACTCGTTGTCCAATCATTCAAATCAAAGTCCTCAATCAACCCGAAGCCAAGTTGAACACCAGGGAATTGCTGTAGTACCGAATAAGAATAACCTTGTACAAAAGGGATTACCTCTTGTCTATTCCCATTAAAAAACAATAAAGCATTTCCACCACCGATATAACCAATGGCCAATTTTTCATTCCCTTCAAATAAGTTGGAATGGTTCATTTCATTCTTCCATTTTTCAAGAACATCAGCCTTTCCTCCATATTCCTGGATGCTGGCAGAAAGTATCGGACCAAATAGCTCATGAGCAATAATATAGGAGGCTCCAATATTTTCTTTGAGCTTATTACTACTAAAAATATAGTCTTGTTTACCTCCAATATCGACGAGCAAAGCAGTATAGGTATTTGATGACATAGTTCCTGGATTAAAAGATAATCAATAAATTTATAGTTTTTTGATGTTACCGTTTGTAAATCAAAAACACAAAAATTAAACTCAAAAGATGGGAAATTAGATGATGTGTAGTCCCAAATTTGGTTTCTTGGTTAGTGTTTATTTTGTTATAAATGGGGTTAGCTATAGTAGTTCTTTCTAGGTTATTAGTTTTCTTTGGCAGGAATAACCTATTTTGTTCTTATTGGCTAAGATAACACAGTTTCACGAATTACAAAAATTTTTAACTTATTTTTTATATTAAAATCAACACTTAAACTACAATTTGCCTTCTTGGGTCTTTTCTCTACCTCATCTATAAAAAGATTGGACCACAACATACCGTCGCGATCCGCTCTTTTCAGAAAATATTCCTTGCTTGATAAACTTATTTCTAACTAAAGAATTCTACTCTGACTTACAAAAACCTAAACAGCTTAAATTACTCAAAACGTCATAGTCCAACCTTAAAAAGGTTATCAAATAAAATTGGTATAAAAACACACTGAAACACAGTGTATACAATCAGATGGGAATTCAAAAAAAAAAAAGAAATCTAATCTCTGAATCATCTTCATGACCTTAGCTATCCCCCCTCACTCATCAAAAACATCCATCGCCCGATCCAGATCCTCACTCAAACAAATCCATCGCCTCATCCAGACTCTTCCCAACAATCTTCGCATAAAGCTGCGTCTCTTTAATATTAGCGTGGCCCATCAATTTGGAGACCTTATCAATCGTCATTCCTTTGGTGAGTGCCCGCGTAGCCCAGGTATGTCGGCTGACGTGAAAGCTGATCCTTTTGTTTAATTTTGCCTTCGTCCCAATCGTTTTCAGGTTTTTTATTAATGATAGTGGTCGCACTGGCAATTTTACGATCGAGGTATTTACTATCAGATGGATCTATTTCGTAGGGAAGCATCGGAAAAATAAAGCGGTCACATATTTCTTTCTTTTTATAGAGGGCAATAATTTCCAGTGCTTTCGATGGACATTTAAGTGATAGCTGTGCACCGGTCTTTTTGGTGGTGATGTGCAGATGTACGCCGTCGAAATGATCCCACTCCAATTGCAGAACGTCAGATATCCGTAATCCTCCGGTGTAGCAGGAAAAGACAAACATATCGCGGTGCAAGGCCAATTTGCTATCAGAAGGTAAAGAGACTTTCTCTAATAATTCAATCTCTTTTTCCGTCAGGTAAGTACGGCTCGACTTTTCGGATTTCAGATCATAATAATCAAATGGATTTCTATCTCTCGGAACCATTTGCTGTCGGATGGCTTCGTTATAAACTCGTCTAAAAAACTTCATACTGGTATTGACCGTACTTGTCTTATTTTTTAGCTCCCCTCTTAGATGACTTTCGTACTTTACCAGAAACCGGACGGTCATATCCTGAAAATCCAGCTTCTTTCCATTTTGGTATTCTTCTAGTTTATTAAGCACTGATTTATTTTTATCATGTGTATCAATCTGCCCAGCTCTCAGGTATCCAGCCAGCACCTCCTCTGCAAAGGCAAAAAAGTCTACCGGATCTTTACCCATAATTTTATTCTTGAGCGCCGCTGTATTTAAGGACTTCTCTTTGGTTTCAAACTCAAAGATCTGATCTTGTAATTCAGTGAGCTTATTGGATAGAAAAGAGTTGAATCTCTTACTATTAGGATGACTTGGTTTAATGGCATTTTTTAAAGAACTCCAATACCGCTCATCCAGCATAATCCCCGAGGATATATACCTCACTCTTCTGTGCTTAATCATTCGAAAGTGAATCGGTGCTTTCCCATCTTTATTTATCTTATCTTTACGAAATACAATTTTCACAGATGCCATTGTTTTTTGCTTATAGTACTATGTTTGAATACTATAAATATACAACAATTTGTTTAAATCGGGATAAACATTGAGGTAAACAATTTATGCTTTATATGATTTTATTCTACTCCTAAATGCAGAATAGGTCTACATTAAGTACTAAATATCAGCATCTTACAAAGCATAACAGAATATATATTAAAAAATATACAACCCTGCCGGGGTCACAATTTCAACACCCAAACCCCTGTAAGTCAATGACTTACGGGGATTTTTTTTTGGCTGGGGTAAACCACTGGACATTTCTCCTCTTTTCTGCCTACCAGCCTCCTGAATGAGTAGTTTCAAACCCGCAAATCTCCAGTGGCATGTGACTGGCGTAAACAATTGAAAAACTTTTCTTATGTCGCCTCTGTATCACAGTATTCAGAGACTTATTTTCGACATCTTCTTTACCTGCCCAAATCAGTGCTTTAGTAAGCATTTTGCAGAGGTGGCGATCACCGCCTATTTCAACAGCCGGCTTTCTCAAATCAAAAACCAGCTGATCGGGATCCAGCGGTCGAGTCCGTTAAAAGCTTTTTCAATGGGGAGTATTTTGCACCAATTGACATACCTACGGCAGTTAAAAGTTTTGGAACCGGAATTGGCGGAGGCGGAGGATTATGTTTTTTTGACGCCGGCGCCGCGGAGACATTTGCTGGCAGCTAAAAAATTGGCTTTTCGAAATGGGGTTTTGACACGGGTTTTGGGGTACGATGCTACAGAAATTGAAAAGGTGTTTACGTGGACGGATGTTGAGACGGGATTGCCTTGTAAGGCGAAGGTGGATATCGCTTATGAAGATCATCGTGGATTGCATGTGATTGATTTGAAGTCTACAGGAGCGAAGGACCGGGAAACTTTTTTGCGGGATTGTGAGCGGTATGAATATGCGCGGCAGGCGGCGTTTTATCTGGATGGGACGGGGGCGAAGACGGTGACGATTTATGGGGTGCAGAAACGGGAGGCTTATGGGGTTTTTCGGAAGCGGGTTACGAAATTGGAATTGGAAGAAGGGAGGAAGATGTATGGGTTTTTGGGGAAGATTTTGGGAAACACAATTAGAGATTTTTTGCCACGGTTACAAACTCGTTAAAATAGTCTTGGTTTTGATATTCGAGTAGGTAAGTGGTTTAAGTTTTTTTCCCTTCTCCATCTGGATCGTAGATTCCATCTCATTTATCTAGTCGATAATATTTTACAAAATATGAAGGCTAAACACGCTTTTGCTAAATAAAAAAGCCCCTGATCTCTCAGAAGCTCTTTTATCCTTTTCTTGCTTGATAGCTGTTTCTACACCAGAGATGTAAACAAACACTTTGATTTTTTATAATCTTTTATTTTGCGGTTTGGCTCGTGGTGTAACAACGGGTTTTGTTGAACGTTTACTAAACCTATCCACATATTTTAGTGTAGGTTTAGTAAACGTGGTTACACTACGACGGCCTGACCGGCTTTGACTTGAAAATCCTGTTCTTTAAATTGTAATTTCATGGTGGGTTTGCTGATTCGGTGTGCCGGTGGTGTTGATTGTTTGTATTTATAAAGGAAGGGCTAAGATAGTGATTTTTTGTATGTATGGTTTGATAAAATGCTGTTTATTTGTTTAAACGCAAAAATAGAAAAGGCTTTCAGTTCAAGTACCGAAAGCCTTTTAACTTTTTATTAAAGCCAAATAATCACAGATCACTTTTTGCGTTGAAAACCACTCTGTCCATAATATGCATATCAGTGACTGAGAGTAAATTGTTACCTCTTTTTTTAGTTAATCCTTCTTCGACTAAATCTTCAAATTTTTCTGATATTTCAGTATAGATTTTTAAAGATTCGCTGTTAGCAAATTCTTTTTCGTATTCTTCTACACTGTTCTTGATTTTCTCTTCTAAAGATTCCATTTTAAATAAATTTTCTAGTTTGAATAAAAATACGAAATCGGTTAGCGACCACGTAACCTGATGAAAGTTCGTAATACTCTCTTATTAACGTTCTTATTTCTTCCTTGTTGCTATAATCGTCAATTTCTAGTCTAAGTTCCTTTAATGCCTGAATATTTATAGGTCGTCCGTGTGATTTCCATTTGTTGTTATTGCTTAAATGATCAGCAATCTCTTTAGCTCTTTTGATCTTTTCCTCCTCTGTGACAAGATTACCCTTGAGATTAGGGTTGGTTCGATGTTTGTTCCAATTTTTGAATTTGTATTTTACTAACCACTTTTCCAGTAGGTCAATAGTCAAATCCTTTGCTTGTTCATATCCCCTTAATTCAGCTAAGTCAAAATCTTTGAGAATAATAAATTCGGCCTGTGATAAGGCTTTTCGTTGCGCTTTATCGAGCAATTCGTTTATTTTATCTAAATACCCCAATGCTGCAACTAATCTTCCTTCTTTATTTTCGACTTGTGGATCAATCGGCAGGAGTATGTTTCCCACTTTTGGGAAGATAAGACGGATCAAATGCCACAATACAGTTATTCGATAATTTCAGCTTGTATAACTCAGCATTAAATTTGAAAAAATCAAAACCCTTTTCAAAATGAAGCCGATAACTTTTCTCACTGTAGGAGCCATATCGCTCCATTCCTTTAAAATTATACCGACCTCGCATTGACAAAAACAATATCATGGTAGAAAGTATAAAATTTTTACGTGGCTTGGATAAGCCTTCCATTTTATTTAGTAACTTTCCAGCGAGAGCCTGGCTCTTATTGGAAGCCTTTTTTGTACGTAGTTGCATACAACAAAAATTAGGCTTCCTTTTTTTATTAAAAAAATGCAGAAAAAGTTACCGCACTATTGA
>CALLLR010000020.1 GCA_938008185.1 uncultured Saprospiraceae bacterium | reverse complement strand
AATATTACCGTTTGCATCAAAAAATTTGGATCCATTAGTGAAGACCAATAAATTACCTTCGGCATCTGAAAAAGAACTGTTTGTTCTGAAAAAAGTAACTACTTTGAAGATAGAATTATCCAGTATTGGCTCAGCAGTCATGTTAAAGTCCATCACCCCTGTATAGGTTGTATCACCAAAAGAGGTATGTTCTCCTAAGATCCAGTGGGCATCGTGAAGTTGAGCTAATAAGGCATTGATGTTAAATAACATTAATACTGTAATTAGATAAATTTTTATAAAAATTTCTTTCATTATTTTAATAATCTGGGGCCAAGATGATTTTCTTTAGATAATAGCGATAGTCTAATCCTTTTATTTCAAGATAGTAAATTCCTGGATGATTTCCTGATAAATCTAAGCAGAATCTTCTGGTGGTTTTAAATAGAAAAGTCCTTTTAATAAAATGTAGGTACAAGGCAGTGCCTTGTACCTACATTTTACTATTCCCAGAACAGTACCAACGGTTAGGAAAAACTGTCAGCAGTTAATGAACACATTATAATGAACAAAGCCTTTTCCTCACAGGAAAAGACAAAATCATAGATAGGTTTCATGTATTATATCTACGGTTTTATAACCTACTCCACCACCACTTTCCCAAACCCCACTTGACCATTTCTAAATCGGACCTTAACCACATATAGCCCACTTGGCAGATTACGGACGGATATATTTCTTTCCGCATCCGACAACAACAATCTTCCATCACTCGCATACACTTCTACTTTATTGATCTCTAAGCTACTCTGAATTCCAAAATAATCCATCGTCGGGTTGGGGAAAATTTTAAATAAATTGGCATTGACTAGATCTTCCGTCCCCGTAAAAATCACCGGAACCATCTCACAAATAGAATCCGTTCCAAAACGATTCTCCACCCATAGACAGACTTCATAAGTACCCGGCGTCAGATAGGTATGTAAGGGATGCTCCTCGGTAGAAGTCATTCCATCACCAAAATCCCAATGCCAACTGGTCGGCTCCTTGGCAGACTGGTCGGTGAAGCGGACTTGTGCGGTCGTATCAGTATCTTCGTAGATAAAACTGGCGACAGGGCCGAGGGTGTCACAGGGTGAGCCGGATAAAGGGCCGAGGCGGTAGTTGGGAAACCTAGGCATATTATACCAATGATAATACGGTAATTCCAATCCTCGCTGGATCACATTACAAGCCACTCCTAAAGAATCCGGTTGATCGATCACATGCAAATGAAGGCTCCGTGTAGACGGAACCGTCATATAGATTTTTCCATTAGGTGCCAATTGCATAAAATTAAACTTGGTCGCAATCATACTAGTACTATCTAAACTAGAATCAATATGTCCATCGTACGTCGCTACTATTGTCTTGGAAGCCACGATATCTTCAGCTTCCATATCAAACTGATAAATCGTCTCTTCCATGGCTACGTACATGAAGCGGGAATTGGGGGAAAAAGCAACACCACCTTGCCTTCCTACTCCATTGGTCGATAGTACATGACGATTATAATTACTCATTTCTGCAGTGCAGCGATCAAATTCGTACCACGTTACACTGCTTTCGGATGGGCCTTGTACTAAGCCTGATAAACTATAAATTGCATAAAAGCGACCATCTGGGGATATTACCGACTGATCGATTCCTAATGTAGTAGGCTCACCTAGTGTTTGAGTATCATGTTCTATAAAACCTTCTGGCCCTAGCAGTATTTTTAAATATTCATTGGATCTATGATAGTTTAATAAAATCCACCAATCTCTTCCATTTGCATGACGAGTGATAGCCAATCTCTCATTAGAAAACGTATCTTGAACAATTGTATTCCTTTCTTCAATGTTTGCTACTTCTACTATTCCTTGACTATTTGTATCATAATTAAATTTAAAATAAAAAATTGAATCTTCTCCCACCGAAGGGGTATTATTCACATCATTAAAAATAACTACATCTCCTCCTATTGCATAAAAAGAATTACTTCCATCAGGATTCTTTAAAAATAAAGGTTCACCAGGTATTGAATACCCATACTCCCTATTATCACCAGGATGAAGATCTTCGCCACCTGGAATAATATTACCGTTTGCATCAAAAAATTTCGATCCATTAGTAAAAACTAACAAATTGCCATCCGCATCCGAAAAAGAACTGTTTGATCTGAAAAAGGTAACTACTTTGAAGATAGAATTATCTAACGTGGGCTCACCCGTCATATTAAAATCCATGACACCAGTGTAAGTAGTATCTCCAAAGGAAGTATGCTCTCCTAATATCCAGTGGGCATCATGGAGTTGGGCTATTACAGCATTGACATTTAACAATATCAATGCTGTACTTATATAAATTTTAAAAAAATTATTATTCATTATTTTAATAATCTGGGGTCAAGATGATTTTCTTTAGATAATAGCGATAGTCTAACCCTTTTATTTCAAGATAGTAAATTCCTGGATGATTTCCTGATAAATCTAATGAAAATCTTCTAGTTCCGTCTTCTAAATTTCCGTTTTGAATTACTTTCCCGTAAGGATTTACTAGTCGATAGCTGCCAGATTCCTCCAAGTACTGCCCTAAGTCAACTGTAAATCTCGCAGCTGTGGGATTTGGAGCAATTGTTATATTATTGGCAATCTCAGTCGTGTTTTCGGATTTTAATTTTGCCTTATTATCACTCTTACAATCTTCATCATACTTATCGTAATCGTAATATGAACCATTGATTCGCTGGATGGCCCTAGCTTGCATAACTGCTCTACCACCTGCGTAATAACATTGAAACGCCAGATCGTTAATAATCGTTTTCTGCTCGGCATTTAAATCCATATTATCCGCTATGAGTAATTCCAAATATACCTGATTAAAATTCTTTTGATTCTGTTCAAAAATTTCAGAAGCAACCGTACTACTATTTTGAGATAACAAACTCTGATAAGCACTGGATTGTTGATTCTCTGCATATTCTATCTTGTCATTAAGTTTTCTTACCGCATGATTTTGCTTTCCGATTGCTAATAACAAATCTTCTGATATTGCAGGGCGGTTTTGACTACTTGCATATTTTAATGCTTGTCTAAGACCTTTTATCTCTTGGTTGAGGTTGTCTATGTCAGCGTGGGTGGCCGCAAAACTACTCCCAAAGAAATAAGTTAGATCGGAGAGTTTATTCAAATTATCATCGTGCAAATAGAATCGATCAATTGGAGATGATGTTTGAGTCTGATGGTGATTGTAATAAAAGTTCGCTATCTCATTATTTTGACCAATTAATGCCTGATCTTCTTTTAAATTTTTATAGAGTTGTCTTTTATATTCATAATAGATTCCATTTTTTACCGAATTTGGCGTGTAAATATCTACACTAGCAACAGAAATATCAATTTGCCCAATTTCACCAGGATTTTCCGGAGGACTTAAAGGTTCGTTAAAAGATTCGCCACAAGCAGTTTGATTAGTAGGGTCTGTGGTGTTGATATTACAATCAACAATATCAAGGCTTAATGGCGCCTTAAACCAGTCTTGGGCTTGAACACCACTAGGTACCGCAATCTTAGGAAGTCCAAGAGGCCATAAATAATTTTCTGAACGATACTCATTTTGATAAAAAATTTCCACATCTCCAAAAAATCTTGCATAAAAATTACCTTGCGAATCCCCCCAATCATTACCAGATGCAAGTTGCGGGTTGAAAGCAGTGTTTGCTAAAAACAATCCCGCATCCTGATGATTACCAAACTGCGTAGTATTAAGGTCAATACCTGAATTCGCACCATTAAAGGAAACACCATATTTTGAATTATTAACGGTGTTACAACAAAAGAAAATATTACTACCATTTACAACATTTATAGATCTACCAATCGGTAATACTGATTCACCAGCGTAAGCCATAGTATTTATTCGATTATCAATAACCTGAACATTACCTGTATTAAACAAATTAATACCGATTCCATCGTCTTCGTTATTACCTGGAAAATAAACATTTTCCGCCGATCGATTAATATCGTTATTATAAATTAATGACTCCCCCTCATAACCATGGAGCCTAATACCAGGAACTCTGGCAAAGCCGTAAAATATGTGATTATTTTCTACTCTTAGATTACCACCTCCTTGTTCTATCGTAACCACACCAAACGCTAAGTTATTCCCAAAAGAACGAATCTCTGGATTATCATGAATAGAAATATCCCATTCTTCGCTTTCATCATTTAAGGGTATAAAGATACTAATTGGATGGTGAGCTACAATGGTATTCAACTGAATTTCCTGTCTAAAACCAAATCGTGAACTTATTCCTACTCCAAAAATTCCTCCAGCTAATGGCCCTAAATCAGTCAAGTCAATCTCATTACCAAAAATATTAAATTCAGACCGATCACTATTAATTCCTCTAGGAGCATTTCTGATGTAATTGTTTTTAATAAATGCTCCCGAACAAGAAAACATTGTTATTCCAGCATTTCTTCCACTAGCTAAGGTTATAAATAAATCTTCAATACGATTATTTGTAATCTCGCAATTACTCGTTTGATTCATAAAAATCCCATGACTAGACCCGGTGATGGTATTGGGTAGTTCACCATCATCGCCTATAAAAAATTGGTTAGTGTGAGATAATTGTATTGCAGCAAATGATCTCTCGGTATCCAAAGGAGGTAGTAAATTCTCTGGACAAGAAAATCGATTATCATAAATTGCATCTTCATCAATTCTTTTTATAAATTGAAAATCCGCTCCACCTGATACACCTGCGGTAAAAATCCCAACCCAATTACCAATAAAATCATTATCTACCACCCTTAACCTACTTTGGCTAGTTGGTTCGATAGCCTGTCTAGCATCAGAGATCGTATTTCCAGAAAAATCTAATTCTCCTAGATCTACCAACCTAATCCCTCGCCACATTTCTTCGCAACCACGCAAAATACACCCAAATATTTCTACTCTTTCAGGAGCATAATCCCCATCAATTATTATTTCTGCATCAGGTCCCATTCTAAATGTTACATTATCAAAAGTAAATCCTTGATCAATAATAAAGCGTCCATTGACGCTTACACAAGCACTTGATAGCGTCCCATTATCCAAAGGAATACCTGAATTAGCCAAGGTAGTTACACTACTTTCATTCATACCGATATTAAAACCATTCTGGCAGGCACATTCGTTCGTATTACAGATTTCAACGTCGACCGTATTTGTCGATACATCTGTCCCACATTCATTGGTTACCGTATGTGTTACGGTATATGTACCATTCACGAGGTATTGAAAGGTAGGATTGGCATCGGTACTTGTGTTATTAGCATTATCACCAAAGGACCAGAGGTGCGTAAAATTAGGTCCATCTGTACCTTCGGCACTAGTAAACATAACAGTTCCACAGTCCTGGTTGAAAGTAAAATCTGCGTTGGGTAGGTTATCACCAGTTGCAGGTTTACCACAAAGCACCAATTCATCAATTTGTCCATCGTTCATAGCCGACCGAATTCTTAAAAATTGAATAGGCTGACAAGGAGGCGCTTCGTTGGCAATCGTATGCCATTTGAGATACCGAATGGTTTCGTAATCAGCCATTGGCAACCATTCATTCCCATGTAAATAGTCAAAAAATACGTGACTGATTCCACTACCATCAAAAAGATAGATAAAATCTATATCATGCGGTACTCCTAAGTCAATAATAACTACCACATCATCACCATAAGTACTCCATTCGGAATAACTATCAGATTCGGGAAGTGAACAACAGTCTATGTTATTATCAGGATCATTTTGATCATCAATCAGATGATCGAGATCAGGTGGATTTATCACATTTCCATCTGAATCAACTGCTGATATCATACTCATATCTAGCTGAATATTACACCCTTCTTCGGTAGTTGTTGCCTGAAGAGGAGGGCACCATCCAGTAGAATTATTTTCACCAATCCCTATCACATAAAAAAGGTATTCAGTCTCAGGTAGTAACCCTCCGATAACGGCCTGTCTGACATCTCCAAAAACGTCGCTGTCAAAAAGCGTAATATCATCATTAAAAATATCAGGGTTCTCTGCATCATCTATTCCTCCTAATGGGCCATACCATAGCTGATAATGATCATAAGCCTGTCCATCCGGAATACCCCATGCAATACTGACAGAGCTACAAGTTATATTAAAAGCATCAAGATCATTAGGACAAGTTATTTCCTCCGGCGCCTCATTAATCACTACAAAAATAGGACGTTCAGAAACCATCACGTCTACCGAATTATTAGTAACCGTCAATTCTGATCTAATTCCAGTCGTACTTGGAACTTCTAATTCAATCAAGGTTGCTTCAGTAAAGTCACCAATATTCCCAAGGGTAAAATCATACGCTTCAATATTACAAGAAGTGGGGCTCCAAATAGCATATATTTCTCGATCATCTCCTGGCACTACTGGATCAAATTTATAAACCATAGGACTAGGATTATCTCCACATTCCAAATCACCTCCTTGGATAATTTCCGTAAAATCCATATCTGCTAAAATACTTTTTAAAGAGGCAGTGTAATACCAAGCCTTTTTGGGTTGATAGCCATCGTTGGCAGATTCTAGTAGTCCACATTTTAAATCCCATGCGGCTAAAGTATTACCCTGACTTGCCTGATCTCGTATTTCATAAACAAAAGCTTTATCAAAGTTTGCAGCAGCAATGGTGAGAAAAGAACGGGTAACCCATTGGCCGTGTACCTCGTAGCGATCGGAAGTTAAACCTGTAGTTGGATTTAGGGTTTCAGGAACTAAAAAAACATTACTTGAAAAATTTTCTCCAGGCGCAGTATTATATCCAAATTCAGATAACCAGAGGTCAAAATTTTCTCCATCATATTTATTTTCCAATTCATTTCTAATCAGATCCATTTCTCTAAGATTATCGAATAGTCCCGATTCCTCTGGACTAATACCTGCTCCAAGGTTAAATGCTCCATCAACATTTGAATAATTATGAAAATTTAATACATCAAAAGGGATAACTGGCTCTACGACTCCAGCTCTATTGTCCACAAACCATTCAATCATACATTCCAAGTAATTTCTATCAATATTAGAAGTTCCTCCCATTACAAAAGGCATCATTTCACGTACTCCTAAGGGATATTCTGGTGGATTTGGTTCACAATTAAATTCTCCCATCATGTCTTGTGTGGTGGCCCCACCAAACCCATCATAGGCGATGCTGACCATCATGGCATACTCTTCTGGTTCAATCGTCCCTGCATCATCCCAAAAATGATCTTGCTCATTCCAGTTTTCTACGAAGTGTACTAAACCATGAGTAGTTTCATCAGCTGAATCTCCGTCATGTTTGTCAACTGCAGGATTTAAATTACCCGCTCCATAGCGATTAGCAAACTGTGTGAGGTAATCTCCATACCAGCGATATCCTAAAGGATTAGTGGGGTCGTCTTCTTCCACTATCAAATTTTCACAATAGTCATCGCCTTGAACAATAAATGATGGTGGTCCGATGGCGTTAGGAACTCCGTTAGAGACTCCTTGTGAGCCAAGCATGATAGTAGCACAAACCTGTAAATTTAAATCATTTAATTCTTGATAAAAATTATCATAGGAGGTGATACCACTTTGTCCTGAATTTGCAGGATCCCATTCATATCTATTATTTGGATAGAAATTATTTATTTCTTGCTCAGTAACCGTAAACTCTTCTGTGTACGCTGATCCAGAAAAATCATCTTGGGTAATTGTTATAAAAGGAGCAAATTCACCTGGACGGTCTATTTCAAACTCAAATTTTCCCAAATCTCCATCTTCTGGAATGAATAATCTCAATACATAATTCGTACCTGGGTGTCGAATACAGAAAAAGTCTTTTATTCTGATAGTTCTTTCATCATCATTCTCAGCTCCATCATATGGATATAAACCACGACTATCTACCAAAACGGTCTGAACAGGGTCTGATGCATCTAAAATTTCCCAAGTAAGATTATCCATTCCTGAGTCCTCTGAGGTAACTCTAAACTTGTATGTTATCTGAAAACAATTACTCGCTTCATCCACATCCCAATTATGATATTCTCTTACACTTCCAACACAAGTCGCAAAATTGATAGGGTCCGCTCTCCGCAGATTGATTCCCATAA
The DNA here is from genome assembly GCA_938008185.1 of uncultured Saprospiraceae bacterium. Lineage (GTDB taxonomy): Bacteria > Bacteroidota > Bacteroidia > Chitinophagales > Saprospiraceae > JALZUU01. The sequence goes on along the minus strand of CALLLR010000020.1, from coordinate 41,561 downwards.
ATTGACTGAATTCTACTACTCGATCAGCTTCTATTTGATCATCAAGTTCTTTACACTCTCCCCATTCTGGTGGTGGTGTTTGAGCAAAACTTAGATTAGAAAGAAAGAAAGAAAGAAAGAAAGAAAGAAAGAAAGAAAAAGAGACTTCTTCATAAGGAGTGATTTTGAGCGTTAAAGAAATATTTGCGGTCAAAAATGAAATATTGTTCTTAAATTAACAATATCTACAACGTGAATGTAGGGCAAAAAATTCAATTAACGAAACAAATCATAACAAATCAAAATTATTTAACATTTTAATGTTATTTAAATACATATTCTACTTATTATAAATTTGCAACAACAAGAATTAGAAATAACCTATTAAATTAATACACCCCCCCCTAAAAACAAGTACAATACTCCCTCCCAAACGGACATCTCATCGGCTCGTATTCACAGGTAGCAATGTGCCAGTAAAAGCTGGTTAGAATGGGAACTTCACGGGAAAGGAGTTGAACAATCGTTTGATATTTTAGGGCTTGATGGACACGGGGTGGAAAATAAATTAAAAAGCCATAGGCTTTGAGCAGATTGGTAAAGTTCGTTTCTATTTTTCTGATTTGATCTCCTGAAAGCTGGTGGACGGGTGGAAACTGAATGGGTTGAATGTTCAGATATTCACCCAATATAATAAAATGCGCCTGATCCACTTCTGCTTCGAGCGCTTCGGGGGCATCCGGATACACTTTTCCTTCCATCAGATCTTTTACACTATCAGCGGAAGACTGAAAATCCCCGATCAACTGATTTATATATTTTTCCATTAAGCCTTTCTATTTTAGGAACTTGAAGTATCAGACGGAAAGTTTTTAAGCAACTTCTTCGTCTATGTTCAAGGTTTTCGTTTCCCACCATAGATATTACGATCCTAAATGGTAAAAGTTTCTCTAAACTTCCACCTCCTCGTCATAAAATTCATAGGTAAATGTATCTACCTGCTCCCCGGTAGGGCTGCTAATTGTGATCGTTTGCATGTATCCGTGGTCGCCAAACATGTATTCCGTAGATTCAAGTACAGCGCCACCACCTCGGGAGCGGGTATTTTTGATGATCCGCTTTTGGTCATCGTATTCCCAGGTTTCTTCCAGTTGAGTATCCTGCACCAAATCATCGATCAGGTAGCGGGTGCGGTCTCCTGCTTCGTTGTATTCGATAGTATCCGCACGTAGTACCTGATCTTTTTCGTCGTAGATTTCTATTTCGATCAACAAACCCTTTTCGTCAAAAAAATAATCGTAAAATTGCTGAACGGCAGGTTCTCCCTTTCGCTCAATTTTTCTACTTACCGGACGGCTATTGTCATCGTAACTAATTGCATGTTGTTGCTCGAGGATTTCGTCCGCTCCGTACCGAATTTCTTCCAGCACCTTCCCTTCCTGATCGGAGCGTTGATAAATTTTTTCTTCAAAAGTACCATCCTGATCACGGACGGTCATCGTCACACTATGATCAGCGGGCTGATAATCGAAGGTGGTAATAGATTGGCCGCCGTTTTTATATTCCACCGTTTTGATGGCTGGCTTTCCATTTTCGTTCAAAGCAAATGTGGTGATCTGATCGGGGTGCTCACCCTCTGAGAACTGCTGCTCTTCCAGCAAGTGGGACTCGGCGTCGAATTTTCTAAGAATTCTTTGTTCGATCGAACCATCACCAAAATAATATGCTTCTTCGATCAGATTACCCGCCAAATCCCGAACTTCGAGCGTTCGTAATTTCGGCTCCGTCTCGCTGGGATCAGAAAGGACTTTACGGGTGATAGACTTTATTTTTTTCATAAATTTTTTTGAATACGCTTAAAAACCAGCTCCTCGCTAAATGAGTGGGTGAGAAATTTGCGGCTACTTTCTAAATTCTGTCAATTTATTTTTTCACAACTCAACAAGCGAAGCAATTCAACGATTCAACAAGCGCAGCGTTTCAACAAAGTCTAAAATCTAAACGTCGCCCCCAAACTAGGTAAAATCGGCAACTGGTTTCGCCTTTCGTAATTGATACGATCAAAAAAGAAAATATTATCGCGATCATACATGTTGGTCACACTAGCCGTGATTTGTAAATTGGCTCTTTTAGAAAAGGTAATGGTCTTTTTTAAACTCATATCTAAGCGGTGGTAATAAGGTAATCGGCCGCCGTTGCGCTCATCCGCAAAATCTACGCCCAAACCTGCATTTTCCGTCAGAATATCCGAGGAAATTCCGTCTTGTAAAGTGTAGTTGGTAAAGAAACCTTCGGTCAGGGTAAAAGGAAATCCGGATCCTAAATTCCAGCGTACCCCAAACTCCCAGTCTTTATTTCCACCAAAAGTGTAAGTACCTAAAAAGTTTAAATTGTGACGACGGTCAAAAACGGTATTAAATGTTTGCTCACCATCAAACCGGTCGACATAACCCAAAGAGTATGCCAGCCAGAAGTAGAAATTGGGGTCCTGATATTTGGCCAGAAAGTCAATTCCGTAGGCTTTTCCTGTCTCAGTACTAAATTCCGGATCGTTTTCGCTAAGCTTCTCCCGGTTGATATTGATCAATTGACTAAAACGCTTATAGTATGGCTCTACGTTTAAGGTAATTTTATTACTTAAATCATATTCAAACCCAGCTACAAGGTGCTGGGCCAGTTGCAATCGGTTTTTAGTCGGGGTTCGGGTTCCTGGCTCGAAGATGGTCTCTTCGGGTCCGGACAGAAATCCAACAAATAAATTGACGATGTCCTCTTCGTTGATGGTACTGACGAGGTTTTGGGAATAGAATCCGCCGGCTGCTTTAAATCGTAATCGTTCGGAGATATTATATTTTAAACCCAATCGGGGTTCGGGTGAAAGTGTTCCCTGAGATGCGTAAAATTGAATTCGGATACTGGGTTCGATAATTAGCTTATCCGTTTTAATTTTATATTTAAAAAATCCGGACAATTCAGAGGTAAAATCTTCCTGCTGGAAAGAGATACCCAGAAAGTTCCGGAATTGAAAATTGGTATTGAATCCGCTGAATTCAAATCCGTACTTTATCTCATTGTCATTATCAAAATAAGTAAAATCCAGTCCACCGGAAAAACTCGTAATACTACTGAAACGCGGATCGTCATTGCCCTGCTGTAAATTTATTTTATAATCAGAAAAAGCAAACACTCCATTAATTAAAAAACTCGACGCGGGTGGAATCAAAGTGAAGTTAGCTCCAGCTCCGAAATTATCCCACTCAAAATTAGCGACATCTGCAAAATTCACCTGATCCCCAAAACGGAAACCAAAAACATTAAACTTACTTCCGTTGGCAGTACCAAAAGATAGTTTTCCGTAAATATCCGTAAAATTATACGGTAATCCCGACGAATCAGCGTAGCTGTATAAGGCTTTAGAGGATTGCTCGAGATACGAGTATTTTCCCGTCACCAAAAAAGACGCGAATCCTTTTCCTTCTTCCAGCTTTTTGATCGGACCTTCCAGCAGCACTTTGGATAAAAATGGATTGGCCGAAACCAGCCCACCCAGATTTTTCTTATTTCCTTCTCTCGTATTAATGTCTACAATGGCCGAGACCCGTCCACCGTACTCTGCACTGAAACCACCCGTCAAAACATCCACGTTACGCACCGCTTCTGTTTCAAATACCGAGAAAAAACCAATCGAGTGAAAAGGATTATAAATCGTCATTCCATCCAAAAGGATTTTATTCTGGATCGGTGATCCACCCCGGATGTAAAGCTGTCCACCTTGATCACCCGTTTGGACCACCCCGGGCAACACCGTCAGATACTGCGCAATATCCGGCTCTCCACCAATGGATGGCATCGCGCGAATTTGCTTCGGTGTCAGGGTTACTGCCGAAATTTTCACTTCTGTTTTCGCTTCTGTCCGCGATGCGCTCACGTCTACCGCTTGTAATTCCACCCCGCCTTCGGTCATATATAGAGCCTGATAGGCGTTACTACCGGACGAGATCGTAATGGCAATACTTGTACTATCGTACCCAATATACTGGCTGATCAATTGATAATCTCCAACGGGAACGTTTGTGATGGTAAAAAATCCTTCAATATCTGTATTAGCGCCAAAGGTGGTACCCTCTAAAAGGACATTACTAAAAGGGATGGGTTCGCCGGTATCTTTATCATAAACATTTCCACGCACATTTCCGGTTTGGGCAATTACCATTGAACTTGTAATTAACAATAGTAAAAGCAAAAGGGTATTTTTCATATCAATATATAGATTTAGCGGGCAAAGATAGCAGATATGAGGGAGGAATGGAATAAATAGCGGGAAAGTTTCCGTTAAAGTCGGTGGCTGGCGGATTGGTGGTAAATGAATATTGGATGTTCAATATTGAACATCCAATATTCATTTTGCCTTTTAGGAGAAAAAAGATTCCGATCAAAGAAGGTATTCACCTAAATAGGTACTCGGGCAGAATCAACGACCTGCCCGCGTGATGCAGTCAAACAGGTTCAACACCTAAACCAACTCTCCAATTCCTTCCCGAATAATTTCCAGATCCCTACTGGTGGCATCGATTACCGTAGAAGGTTGATTTCTACCCGGACCACCGTCAATGACCATGTCTACTTGCTTGGCATAATCATCATAAATTTCACTGGGGTTGGTAAAATACTCCAGGATTTCGTCTTCATTTTTTAAAGAAATAGAAAGAATGGGCCGATCCAGCGCCTCGATAATCGCGACGGCAATTTTATTTTCCGGAATACGGACACCGACTGTCTTTTTACGGTTGGAAAAAATACGGGGAACTTCTTTATTGGCTTTTAGAATAAAAGTAAAGGGTCCTGGCGTATTTCGCCGCAAGGCTTTAAAAACATCATTCTCTAACTGAGAAGCATAACTGGCCAGTTGGCTAATGTCTTTACAAATAAAGGTCAAATTGGCTTTTTTAGGATCCAGTTGCCGAAGTCGACAAATCTGCTGAATTGCTTTTTTATTTTGAATATCACAACCCAGGGCGTAGACCGTATCGGTGGGATAGATGATGACGCCCCCCTTTTCAAGTATCGTCACCACTTGCTGTATCTTGCGGGGAGAAGGATTATCGGCGTTTATTTCTAATAACATGTTATACAGATTTTTGGATTAGTAAATTGGTAGGTGTGCGGATTCCTGTGCAATAAACACAATTTGCTTAACAAGTAAACGATATTTATTTCTGCAAATCCGCACATCAAGTCATCCACAAATCTACTAAATCCACCAATTTGCACATCAAAAAATCCCACCATCAAAAAAATGTTGGAATTTACCCCAGCCCTGAAGGGAGTTCCAACATTTTTTTGACTGGACGCTATCAAGGAAATCTGGTTGCTATAATATTAATCCACATATCCGCACATCAATTAATCGACAAATTTGCACATCAAAAAATCCGCACATCAATTCATCAGTTAAGTCCAAACTCATCATCCTCATCCCACATTTTTGCGAGAATATCGCTGAATACCATTTTAGATTCGATAAAATCTTTACCAATTACATTAAACTCAACAAGTCCGTGGAGCACCAGTTCCATATAAGAATAAGTCGCTTCTTTTGGGATTTCCTGGTTTGCCTCAACCAGTTTACGAAGTCCCGCTACCTTATCCAGGGTTTTCTTGTACGCTTTTTCGGGAGCATCATTGAGTAAATCTACGGTATTTCCACCCGCAAACCAGGCGCGAACCGTTCCGTAAGGATCTTTTTGTTCTCCTTTTTGCAATTGATCCGGATTAGGGAATAGTTCTAAAAACTCCGTTTTAACGGCCGATCCAATCAAAGCAAGTGCCACCCGGTACGGACCTTCCTGCTCTCCTTCGTATACTAGCTCTACCTTTCCGGTAATCGCCGGAATGACACCCCACAAATCAGAGATGCGTGCCGTGGCCGTCTTTTCTCCGTTGATCAACATTCTACGCTCGGCGGTAGAAATCAGATTTTCGTAAGCAGAAATACTCAGTCGGGCGGAGATACCGCTTTTTTCGTCAATATATTCACTCTCCCGGGCAGCAAAACTCATTTGCTCCAGCAAAACCCGAAAAATTTCCGGAACCTTAACCGATTTTTGCTGATCCTGGGCTAGTCTGGCTTCCTGTTCGGTAATCTTCAAAGCAATATCCAGTGTTTTGGGATAGTGCGTCAAAATCTGACTCTCGATTCGATCCTTCAGCGGCGTAATGATGCTACCACGATTGGTGTAATCCTCGGGGTTAGCGGTAAAGAGAAATTGAATCTCAAGAGGCATTCGCAATTTAAAACCACGGATCTGCATATCCCCTTCCTGCAAAATATTAAAAAGTGATACCTGAATTCTAGCCTGTAAATCGGGTAATTCGTTGATCACAAAGATACTACGATGTGCTCTTGGAATTAATCCAAAGTGAATTACCCGTTCGTCGGAATAAGGTAATTTTAAACTAGCCGCCTTAATCGGATCAACATCACCTACTAAATCCGCAATACTTACATCCGGCGTCGCTAACTTTTCAACGTAACGCTCAGAACGGTGTACCCAGGCGACGGGTGTTTTATCTCCGTGCTCCTCGATTAGGTCATTCGCAAAGCGGGAAATCGGGTTAAGCGGATCGTCATTTAGCTCGCTACCCGCCACGACGGGCATATATTCGTCCAGCAATTCCACAAGGATTCGAGCCAGTCGGGTTTTAGCCTGACCTCTCAATCCCAGCAGCAGCACATTGTGTCTGGAAAGAATCGCTCTTTCCAAATCCGGTATCACGGTATCTTCAAATCCGATGATCCCTTTAAATATTTCTTCTTTATTGCGTAATTTCTGGATTAGATTATCGCGCAATTCATCTTTTATCGATTTGGGTTGATAACCACTTTTTTTGAGGTCCCCCAGGTTTTTTATGTCTTTCATAGTGGATAAAACAGTCTTCGGAGGATTTGGTTCGACGGTTTCAACAATTTCTGAATTTCATTTTGTTACAAACAATCAGACAGAATTACTTCCCCCATCTATAAAACATTGAATCCTATTCATTTAAGGTTTATCTTTATCTTTTGAAAAAGCTGGTTGGCTATTAGCTATTAGCCAGTTAGCTTCCCTAAAGCGTAGATAATGCAATTGGCTATTATCAAATAGCAAAGAATTATCCACGAAACAACTCTTCGTTGAGAGGAATTTTAAATTTTTTCTTCCAGATTTACGACTGAGTAAGCGACCAAAGGAAGCGCACGAAAGAATAATATCTGGAAGTCAAAAAAAATTTAAAAACCTCGAAACAAACACAACGCAGGCAGTGAACGACGAAGGAGAGAACAACTAAGTAAATTCGGGATTTAGAAAATGAAAAATCGCTCGAAATAAATAATATGATCGATAAAGTAAAAAAAACAATCCTTCAAGCCGGAGATCTTTTAAAAGAGCAGGCCGGCAACCTAAGCGGCTCCGCCCTCGAAAGACTAATCGATATTTTTGAAGACTGGGCCGAAGTTTTTCCACAACTGGTCAACTACGGCTTCTCCATGATCAATTTTTCCCTTAGCGTCGGCCTAAGTCCCGGTATGACCATTTTTATGCGCGGTAACACCGCCGATTTTGACGAAGAACGAATCAAAGAATTATTGATCGAAAATACAGGCGATAAAACCATGCTTTCTGTCCTGAAAACCATTCAAACCACCACCAGCCTTTACGAAAAAACCACCCTGGAACCTTGCGAAGATATTTACTTAAAAATTGTAATCGGCATACCACCGGAGATTAAAGTAACGTTTGGGGAGTTGGAGTTCTTGTAAGGCTCTTCTAACGTGTTTGGCTAACAATTGGCTTTCGATGGGCAGACAATTCTTTTGACGTGTTTAAACATCTGCCTATCGAGCCACGCAAGTTGAAGTTGCTCTTTGAGGTTTTATTTTAAAAATTTCCAGGTTCAAAAATAATATTGATGATCTTTAAAAAATTACTTTTCCCTTTATCAGCATTGGTTACAATGGTCGTGTTAGGATATCTTTCCTGCGGTTGCCAGGCCAATGGCCAACAGCTGTTACCGACACCGGAGACCGTATTTGATCAACCTGTTTTTTTGCATCCGGGAATGGTGGCCAGCGTTACCGGACGGGGTGATACTTATCGGCTGGTGGATGAGACGGAACTACCCATCACTCCCGGCCAAACCCTGCCGGGCGGAGCGCCCTGGGATAAAGATTATCAGGAAAATGGACTCAACCGGTCTTTTATCGGAACTTTTAATGATGGGAATGTTTTTCAAGATGCCAATTTATATTATCCTTTAGAAGTAATCATTGACCTCGAAAAAATTACTCCGGTTACGCAATTTTGTCTAACCGATCTAAATGGGGAAGGCGTGCTTTCGATGGACTATCTAAATGAGCAAAAAGAATGGGAAAATATTTTAAATAATAAACTAGATCAAAATTTCAGATGGATCTGTCACGAAAACCTGGCTTGCACCGCTCGATTTTTAAGACTGACTTTTTCAGACCCTACCGCTAATATTGGTGAAATTCGCCTTTTCTCTGATAATCCTCCTGCCAGGATTCCGACCATACATCCTTCACCACAACCATCTTACGCTACATTTAAGAATTTAGTTGGCGTAAACATAAACACGGAAGACCCAATTTATCAAATGTCATTGTTTGAATTTGTTCGGGAGTACCACGACTGGCATCTTGAGATGGGAGATAACAACCCAAAAGACTGTCAAATTTACAGTTGGAACCCTTCCAATGCCTATTCGGGTTGGAGTTTTGACAAATTATACGATGATATAAATGATGCGGGAGTGGTTATTGCCGCCGATCTTAAAGGGAATATTCCTGCCTTAGAAACCTACACCAGAGAAGACAAACCCATCGCTAAGAATAGCAATCCGCTAAACCCAGCCGCCTACGCTGCGCACGGCGAATATATGTATCAGTTTACGGCCCGTTACGGACAAAATAAACTTCCGGAAACCACGCTGGCTCCCCGCGTCCAGGAATCGGTTAAATCCGGGCTGGGCATGGTTCATTACGTGGAAGACTGGAACGAGCAAGACAAATTCTGGATGGGCGGTAGTAAATCCAAACAACAACGCGCCGCTTATTTTAATGCCTTTGAATACGCAGCCATGTTAAGCACCGATTATGATGGACACGAAAATACCGTCTTCCATCAACCCTCCAATTCCGCGTGTACCGAGCCCTTTCCTACCGGTGTCAAAAACGCAGACCCAAAGACAAAAGTTGTAATGAGTGGTATCACTGGTCTTTATCTCGACTATGTCAAAGGAATTCATACCTGGGCAAAAATCTACCGCAAGGACGGTGCTTTTCCTGCGGACGTGCTAAATTTCCACCATTATTCTAATAATTTTGGCGGACAGGCCGGTGGCCCGACCAAGGATTCAAAAGGAATTTCTCCGGAAGAAGATGATCTTTACGGACGGCTTAAAGAATTGGTCACTTACCGAAACCTGCACCTGCCGGGCAAAGAAATCTGGCTATCTGAATTTGGCTACGACGTTCACCAACAATCTCCACAAAGAGTTTCCCTCATTGGTAATTTTGATGCGGAGGAAGTGCAGGGCCAGTGGCTGGTACGCTCCTTCCTGGCCATCGCCGCTGCGGGAATCGACAAAGCCCAATTGTTTACGCTCACCGATCACTACCACGGCGATCCGGCGCAACGGTTTTCTACTTGTGGTTTGTTAGAATTGGCCAAGGAGCAAAATCCCAATACGCCGTTTCCCGAATTTCGGGCAAGAAAGGCTTACTATTATTTGTATGCCATGAAAACGGCCTTAAGAGATTTTCGTTTTAGTAAAATTTTAAAAACGGATGATCCAAAAATCAGTGCGTATGAGTTCACCCATCGTTCGATTCCCGGAAAAAAAACCTACGCTTTATGGGCCAATACGACGGAAGATTACCGACGCCGGGATTATGCGTTCGTTTTGAGTAACAACGCCCAATCTGCGCAGCTGCTCACCTTATTGGACCAAGACCTGGATGGTGAAAAAATATTGTTGAAACTAAATAATAGGAGTTTGGTTATTCCCGAAATATCAGAGCGCCCCGTTTTTATTTTGACGGATGATGATCGCCCCGACTTTCCGGGATGTGCCTGGAATATCCCCATCAATAAAGACATGGTTTCTATGGAAAATGGCGTAAAATACGGAGAAGCCGCGGCTTTGATCGACGAGCCTACGAACGAAAAAACTTCGGAATTACGACAGCCCATCTGTGGAAAAGGAGGTACACCCATCAACGCCTGGATGCCGCTGCCGGGAGAAGGTTGGCCGGACGATGGGACCGAAGTGGCTGTCGTGATTGATTTTGAAACCAAGAAATTAATTAAAGGTATCTCCGTTTTTGACGGCGTCAGCCAGGGCTGGCTACGGCTGGAAACTGGCTCGCCCGGCAATTGGAAATCACTCGACCGTTACCGAACCACCAAATATCAGGAGTGGAAAAACTGGTTAAATCTGGACATAGAAACACAATATTTACGGGTCGTATGTGAAGATCCGGGCGCGGTGATTAATGAGGTGGTGGTGTTGGGATGGTAATAATTGTTAATCAGTTTATTGGTTAATCGGGCTCTTTTTACGCAATGCTAACGCGACAAAAAACACAGATTATTGAACGCCCCCCGCGTTTCAACACCTCAACCTTTACACAAACCCCCCATCGCTCCCAGCCGCTCCCGGCGTTTCCATCTCTCCCAAAATTCCTTTCATGTGCGCGCTCGACATGCTCATCACCTCCCCCATCTGGTAGATCAGATCAATTTCGCTATCGTCGATATGACCATCCGCCGCCGCAACGGAGAGCGCACATTTAATGATGGTTTCTTTCCCGTGTTCGTTGAGCGAAGGAGCAACATTTTTTAGGTAGGTAGAAATATCATCCGGACTATTTCGGACGGCGTTGGTATAAACTTCCAGTTCTTCTAACGTAATATCGTGGTGTCCAAATTTATTGACAATATCCCGAACAGCGATCATTTCCTGGTCATCAATTTCTCCGTCGGCCAGCATCATCAGAACCATCGTATGTTTCATGGCCTTTTCGTATTCGGCCAAAAACAGATCTTCACTACCACCTCCGTCGGGTCGGTATTCGAGGACATTTGGAACGTAGGTTCCTTTGCAGGTAAGACATTCGACAAACTCGCCTATTCTACCCAACGGGATCAATGGAATAAAATATAACGTAAAAAATCGGGTGACTTTACGATGTCGATAAGGCTCTTCCCGTTCGCATTGCGGACAGAAAAAATGTCCTTCGTCCATCGTTGAATTTACACCTCTTGTTCCAAAAATGATCATATGTTCTTTTTTGTTGAATCGTTGAATCGTTTTTTATACTTCTTAAAAGTAAACTAATGTTTCTATTATTTCAAAAATTTTACCGTAAAAAAAGTATCGCAATTTCTTTTTGCGAAAAAACAGAGGACCAATCCTGATTTCAGTCTAAACAAGCAAAAACACCAACCCAATTTTAAAAAGCTTTCCAAATAAAGCAACTCAACAAGCGCGGCAACTCAACAAGCAAAGCGACTCAACGATTCAACGATTCAACCATTCAACGATTCAAAAAACATTTCTTATCTTGTCCCCAAATTTTTATTATGCGAAACGAATTTGTTGTGTTTTCCATTGTCAGCCTGGCCATCATTTTTGGCGTTGGTTATTTTCTATGGACGCCGATGTATTGGGCTTTATTAATTTTTGGTCCCCTGATAATTTTAGGATATTATGATATGTTTCAAGCCAAAAAAGCGATCGTACGCAATTACCCGATCCTGGGTCGGGGTCGTTACGTGATGGAAGAGTTACGACCAAAAATTTATCAGTATTTTATCGAATCAGATACCAACGGAACCCCGATCAACCGACAGTATCGCTCTATCGTATATGCTCGTTCTAAACAAGAATTATCCTCCAACCCCTTTGGTACCCAACTGAATGTCTACGACGAAGGGTACGAATGGATGAATCACTCTATTGCGGCGCTTGACCACCACGAGTTAGAGGCCAATCCACGGGTGATGATCGGTGGCCCCGATTGTAAACAACCTTACTCCGCGAGTTTACTAAACGTTTCGGCAATGAGTTTTGGCTCGTTGAGTAGTGCGGCAATCGAAGCGTTAAATGGCGGTGCCAAAATTGGTGGTTTTGCTCATAACACGGGCGAAGGAGGCATCAGTCCTTACCATAAAAACCTGGGAGGTGATTTGATCTATCAGATTGGAACGGGCTACTTTGGTTGTCGCTCCAAAGAAGGAGGTTTTGATCCCGAATTGTACCAGGAAAGGGTGGCCGATCCAGCCGTCAGAATGATTGAATTAAAACTTTCTCAGGGCGCCAAACCCGGTCACGGAGGAATTCTACCCGGAAAGAAAAATACGAAAGAAATTGCGGAAATCAGAAATGTTACGCCCGGCGAATCCGTGTTGTCTCCACCCTATCACAAAGAATTTAATACCCCCACAGGGTTACTGCAATTCATAAAAAAACTACGAGATCTTTCCGCTGGAAAACCCGTTGGTTTCAAACTTTGTGTCGGGCAGCGCAGTGAATTTCTGGCGATCTGTAAAGCGATGATTCAGACGGGTATCCAACCAGATTTTATATCCGTCGACGGAGCGGAAGGAGGAACGGGAGCAGCCCCTTTAGAGTTTTCTAATTCGGTGGGAACACCTTACAAGGAAGGTCTCGCTTTTGTGCATGATGCTTTGGTTGGATTTAATTTAAAAAAAGACATTACCATTATTGCGTCGGGTAAAATCATCACGGGATTTCATCTGTTCAAGGCCCTGGCGTTGGGTGCGGATGTCTGCTATTCGGCGCGGGCCATGATGCTGGCACTCGGTTGTATCCAGGCACTGGAATGCAATACCAATCGTTGTCCAACGGGCGTTGCGACGCAAGACAAGGAACTGGTGGCGGGTCTGAACGTCAATAACAAAAAGCAAAGAGTGGCCAATTACCACCGCGAAACCATCAAGAGTCTAATTGAATTGATGGCCGCAGCGGGTATTCGCAATCCTAAAGATATTGGGCGTCATCAGATTTACCGCAGAAACAACATTAATGAAATAAGTAGTTTGGCGCAGATTTATCCAGTAATGAAGCCGGGCGCTTTATTGGATATAGCGACCGCGCCGGAGCCTTATAAAGTACATTTGGATATGGCAGAAGCGGAGAGCTTTGCGCCACGGTTGGGGTAAAATGACTGTTCAAATAATCAATATATGAACTGGGAAGCAAACACCCAATAACGAAATGCAAATAGCCTTTCCTTACACCTCCACCATCCTGATCACACACTGATCTTTCTGCATGTCGATTTCCAGGTCCTTACGATTGCGTAACCAGGCGATCAGATCTTTTCCCAGAAATTTTCCACGCCAGCCGGTAGCCAGTCTTTCATCAAAATACTGATCATCCGCTTTCATTTTTTTGATGCCCGAGCCGTAAATCAACAGACCGTTGGAGAGTCGTTCCTGATTACATTTTATTTTGATGAGCAGAGAAAGCATTTCCATAATCGTCTCCTGACCAGTTGGCCGGATTTCAGTAGCGGGAATAGACGCGAGAACCACTTCCTCTTCGGGTGTTGGATCTTTCTCGTAGAGCGCTAAAAATTCGTCCATATATTTACCCATAATTCCGTTTGGCAGGCGACGGTGGTTTTTAAGCGCAGCTCTGCCCGATCCGATATTTCGGGTAATGGGACTGATGTATTTTGCCGGAAGAATCATCTCCTTGCTATAATTTTTTCGCTCGGCCATCTCTATTCTCCATTGGTACAAACGAATCAGGAATAACTGATTTTTAGGTCGTAGATTATAAATCATACTATTGGAAAAAGCTTCCTTGTGCGGAATGGCTTTATAATAATCTTCCGACTCGTATTTTTTCATTTCCTCAATGGCCCAATCGTAGCGATTCATTTCGGTAAGCTTGTCAGCCAAGAGTTCCCAAAGTTGTTTTAGGTAAATAATATCATCCAGTGCGTACTTGATTTGTTTTTGATTAATGGGACGGGACTGCCAGTCGGATACCGTATAACCTTTCCCCAGATTGATATTCAGCTCACTGGCCACCAGTTTGCGGAAAGAGATCGGATAATTATAACCTACAAAACCAGCAGCAATTTGGGTATCAAATAAATTTTTGGGGATGATGCCGCCTTCAATTTTTAATAATCGGTAATCGTTTTCTCCCGCGTGAGTAATTTTAATGATCTCCGGATCCTCAATCATCGCGTAAAAAGAATCCAGGTTTTTTAATTCAATAGAGTCGATAATATAGATACCGTTCTCGGTAATTACCTGAATGAGGCACAAAAGGGTATAGAATCGCTTTTCACCCACAAATTCTGTATCAAATCCCATCCAGCTAATCTCCTGATTTTCATCAATAAATTGCTGTAAGGTTGCTGGCGTATCTATATATAGATAGTCTACCATTCTCTGTGATTGTCTGTCTTTTCCACCCATGTCACAAATGTACAATATTTCAATGGATAATTTATGACTAATCGTTTTCGTTAGAATTGATGGATAAGGCCAACAAATTAGTGGTTTAGCCCAAAGGAAGTCCAAATCGCACAATTTAGGTTTTTACCAAAAAAATAAGCTTATTTTAGCTCCCCAACCTGCCATTTATTCGTCTAAAACAACAAACAAATACTTGAGTACTCCGTTTAACATACAACACCTAAACAAAAATTTATGAAATTTATAAAATGGTTATTTTTTACCATCCTCTTCCTAATTGTCTTACTAATCGCCGGAGGATTTATCCTTAGTTACTTCTACAAGGACGAAATCGTTGCCAAAGTAAAATCTGATATCAATAAAAATTTTGATGCAACTATTGATTTTGGTGACGTTGACCTCTCCTTTTTACGCAGTTTTCCCGATTTCAATTTACAATTGAAAGATCTGAATATCAAGGGAAAAGATGCTTTTGAAGGTGTCACCCTGGTAGATGCTAGAAATATTGAGCTGGACTTGAACGTCCTGTCCGTCATCAATGCGGATGCTCCCATACAAATTAATACCATTCAGTTTACCGAACCTAATATTCACGTAATCGTGCTCAAAGACGGTAAAGCCAACTATGATATTGCCAAAGCAACCGCAGAAGCTGAGGATTCTTCTTCGTATAATTTTAAGATCAACCTCGAACAATATAGTATGGTCGATGGCCAATTGACGTACGACGATCGTGCGGGAGATTTATTTTTGGAATTAAAAAATTTAGATCACGAAGGTGCCGGTAATTTTACCGAAACGGTTTTTGATTTGGTTACCAAAACCAATATCGCAGAAATATCCGCAAAAACGGGCGGCATTACTTATTTGCGAAAAGCCAAAGGAGATTTGGAGATGACCTTGAACGCAAACCTGGATCAGATGAAATTTACGTTGAAGGAAAACGAATTGATGGTTAACGCTCTTAAGTTAAATGCAGATGGATTTGTTAGCCTGCTAAATAATGGAGATATCGATTTGGACCTAAAATTTGATGCACCCGGTAATTCATTTAAAAACTTTCTCTCCCTCGTACCTAGTGCCTACACCAAGGACTTTGCCGACGTAACCGCTAATGGAAATCTGGCATTCAATGGTTTTGCTAAAGGTATTTATAATGCAGAAAAAAACAAAATGCCTGCTTTTAAAGTAAAGCTGGAAATTGATAAAGGAGATTTTAAATATCCTTCCTTACCAATGGGAGTAAAAGATATTTTTGCCAAAATAATGATCAATAGTCCTTCCAGCGATTTTGACAAGATGGTCATTGATATTCCCAATTTTAAAATGAATCTCGGCAATAATCCTTTTACAGCCCGCCTCAACTTAAAAAATCCAATCAGCGATCCCGACGTGGATACCAAAATAAATGGGGTCATCAATTTAGCGGATTTGGCAAAAGCATTTCCCATGGAAGATGTGCAAACCCTCAATGGAGTGATTACCGCCGATGTCATTGCCAATACAAAAATGAGCTACGTCGACAAACAACAATACGAAAAGGTAAAAATGACGGGAACGATGCAGATAGAAAATCTGAACTACGAAGCCACCGGCCTGCCAGCGGTAAAGATTGAAACAACCGACATTGCCTTCAATCCACAGAATGCTGAAATCAAAAATTTTAAAGCATTACTTGGCAAAAGTGATCTCGAAGCACGGGGTTCTTTAAACAATATTCTGGCTTATTTTTCTCCGGAAAAAACCATGAC
Organism: uncultured Saprospiraceae bacterium; assembly: GCA_938008185.1. Lineage (GTDB taxonomy): Bacteria > Bacteroidota > Bacteroidia > Chitinophagales > Saprospiraceae > JALZUU01. The sequence continues at coordinate 25,309 of CALLLR010000020.1, read as the reverse complement.
GGGCAAGTTTTCCGTTCGTTCTAATTATTTTGATTTAAACGAGTGGATTGCAGAAGAAACAGCTACCAACGAAGTGACGCCCGAACCTGCCGAAACGGCGGAAATTTTTGATCGTTTCGACTTTGACATTGACGCGGTGATGGACAAGGTGGATTATGATATTTATAAATTATCCAACGTATCAGCTAACGGAAGTTTCTCCCCTACCCGATTAAACATGGATGCTTTTGCACTCCGAATCAGTAACAGTGATATCAAAGGAAACGGAGATTTAAGAAATATTTTTGTGTACGTTTTTGATGATGAAACCTTGGAAGGTGACCTGAATCTAACTTCCAAATATTTTGATCTCAATCAATTTATGATAGACATGGAAGCAGGTACTCCACAGGCTAAAACCATCGCAAACGAAGAACTGGAACCGCTATTGATTCCAGAAGGTGTCGCCGTTAATATCAACGCTAAAATCGATAAGCTGGATTATATCAATATGTCATTAAAAAATATTAATGGAAAAATGGTCATCGCTGATCAGGCCATTAAAATTGACAATGCTACCGCTAGTACGTTGGGTGGAACCATGAAAATGTCGGGTGGATACGATTCTAAAAACACCGAGAAACCTGGATTCGATATGAATTTTGATGTCGACCAGTTTTCTTTTAGAGATGCTTTTGAAAAACTCAATACGATGCAGGCACTGGCTCCAATCGGTAAATATATTGATGGAAAATTTGATACCAAATTAAAAATGAGCGGTCTCATGGGTAAGGACATGTTGCCCGACCTGAAAACACTAACCGCCGATGGTTTTTTTCAAACACTGGACGCAGTCCTGAAATCTTTTAAACCTTTAGAAAAATTAGGCGATAAACTAAATGTATCTGCTTTTAAATCTATCCCGATCAAGAATACCAAAAACTGGTTTACCATTAAAGACGGAAAAGTCAATATTGCAAAATTTGATTATTCTTTCCAGGATATTGCGATGAAAATCAGTGGACAACACGGAATTGAACAGGACATGGACTATGTTATTAAAGCCAAAATCCCCAGAGCTTTACTACAGCAGTCGGGAATTGGTCAGGCAGCAGATAAAGGACTTAGTTTTTTAAGTGCGGAGGCCAGTAAGTTTGGGGTAAATATCGCGCAGGGAGATTTTATTGATCTGGACATCAATATTCTGGGTTCTATTTCCTCGCCTAAGATTAGCATCAAACCTACTGGTTCTAGTGGCAAATCTTTCAAAGAAACTGCCAAAGATCAAATCAATGATTTAAAAAATCAGGCAGTCAATCAGGCAAAGGATAAACTAAAAGAAGAAACCGATAAAGCAAAAGCGGCCGCAGAACAAAAAGCAAAAGAAGAAATGGACAAGGCTAAAGCCAAGATTAAAGCAGAAGCGGAAAAGAAAGCAAAGGAAGCTTCTGATAAAATCAAAAAGCAGGTTCAGGATAGTATTGCCAATAAGGCCAAAGAGGTCATTCAGGATAATATCGGTGATGATGTGAAAGATAAAGCGAAAGAAGCCATCGATAAGTGGAATCCATTTAAGAAAAAGAAAGAAGGCGGCGGTCGGTAATATTACAGAATATTGAATGTCCAATATTGGATATTCAATATTCATTTTTTACAATCCACCAATTGCATATTTTAACACATCAAACCTGAATCCATCCTTACGGTCTAGTAATAATTTGAATTCTTCCTTTATCATTTTTTTCATTTCCACCTCCGTTAACCAGTGGCTTTTTAGAATCTTTAATTCGTCATTGACCGGATGAAGTTCATTGAGCATCTTCACAATACGTTCTCGGTTCACTTCCTCCACCAGGGCGTAAATTACCTCATTGTCCAGTTCCCGAAAATTTAATTCCGCTTCTGCGGCCTGAAGTGCTTCGGCACTATAATCTTCTGGATGCTCCAAAACGGTAACTAATGTTTTAGTATCTTTTCGCGCGTATCTTTTTGCTAAGTTCATAGTAATGATTCATTTTCTTACCTCAAGATACAAAACTTACCCAAAAACCGCAAAACCCCCTACCGCACCAACGTGACATCTCCTTTTATCAGGATCGGTAAATTATTAACCGGACAGGTCGCTTCCACAAAAAATACATAGACACCAATAGGCATTTTTTCTCCCTTCATCTCCCCGTCCCAACCAAACCGCATATCGTCGGTTCGGAAAACCAGGGCTCCCCAGCGATCAAAAATCTGGAAAGATTTAATTTCGTTCAGCGTTGATGAAATAACTTTTAACTGGTCATTACGGCCATCTTCGTTGGGCGAGAATGCCGATGGCACCCAAAGTAATTCGTCGGGACAAGAAACCAGGGTCGCCGTGGTTGTTTGCAGTTCTTTTTCACAACCCGTATCCATATCTGTTACCAGCAAAGTATAGGTATTACCAATAAAGGCACTATCAACAATCGGCCGTAAGCATTCTGTACAACTCAATCCTTCGGCTGGAAACCAGCTGTACTGATAATTACTCGTCGTATCAACCGTTGGTTCAATAATTAATGGCAAATCCGGCAAGGCGTACGTAAATTCGTTCAAACTTACTACGGGGCCTTCGTCCACATTTACAACTACGGAAGCAGTATCCGCCGGACAATTCGTCAAATTACCAATGACGGTATAAATGGTAGTAGTACTCGGAAAAGCATCCGTAAAAGGACCATTGGGATTAGACAAGGATTCGGGCGAAGACCATTCATATACGTCTGCGTTACCCGTTACGACCAGAGAGATCGTATCTCCATGACAAATATCCGCTCCTGATACATCAATACTCGTTTCGTCGACCACATTAACCACTACGGAATCGGTCAACTCACAAACATCTTGGGTCAACGATAAACGATAGGTAGTAGTACTCGTGGGCGAAACCGTAGTATTCAAACTACTGGGATCAGAAAGATTAATGTTGGGAGACCAGTTGATTTCTCCAGTGCCCATTCCGCTAAGTTCAATAATTCCTCCTTTACATAAAAATACATCCCGCCCCGCACTTATATCTGCTTGCGTTAGTACCGTTACCATCACAGAATCCTGGAGGAGACAGCCTTCTTCGGTAAAGGTTTCTATCCAATATATGGTCGTAGAATCCGGAAAAGCCACCGGATCAGCACAATAAGTACAACTTAAGTTTTCGGGATTGGTCCATTCCAGATTTGATACTCCAGTTATCAAAGCAACGGAGTCTCCTTCACAAATGGTACGATCTTCTCCACTCAATGGCTGAAACTGATCTACCAAATCAATCGTTACCGAATCTACCGCAGAACAACCATTACCGTTCGTAACCGTCACCACGTAAGTGGTCGCGCCTAATGGACTTGCGATGGGATTTGCGCAAAACTGATAACAAGTTAATCCCGGACGAGACGCATCCCACTCATAAGAAAATACATCAATTCCTCCCGTAACGTTTAATTGAATTTCATCGCTCACACAAATGGCCGTATCCGGGGTAATACCGACAATTGGAATAGTCGTCTCCAGAACCGAAATGGTCGTCGAAACCATCGTGCTACAACCTTCCGGATTCGTAGCGGTAAATTGATAGGTCGTCGTTGTCGTTGGAAATATTTGTGGTGTTAAGCAGTCTGTACAACTAAGATCTGGCCCTCCGGTCCATGTAAAGGTCAGCTGATCAATTGGTCCATCAATAACCGGTGTCAATGTGATGGACTCTCCCCGGCAAATTATCTGCTCGGTCTCAAGAGTTATTACTGGTGCCGCTCGCACCTCTATTTCTAATGAATCCATCCCTTCACATCCAAAATCCGTTCCTACGGTCAGGATCGTTTGGTAAGTTCCAGCATTATTGAAAACATGAGTCGGATCGGGCTGGCCGGCCGTTACTCCGTCCCCAAAATCCCAGTTCCAATTTGCAATACCTCCTGTCTCGGTGGTAGATTGATCACTAAAGTTAATCGACAAAGGAGCACAACCTATGGTTTCGGAAGCCTGGAAATTGACTAGTGGATCACTGCCTATCCGGATATAATTTGGTTTGGTTAAAGTATCCTTACAAAATTCGGTCGTCACAAAGAGAGAGACCTCGTAAACACCAGGGTTTGGGTACGTGGCGGTTGGTTCAGAATCGGTCGTACTGCCCTCCACCGAGCCGGGAAGAATCCACTCTACGCTGGTAATCGGCGTAGTAGACTGGGAGAGATTGATAAAGGAGGTGGTCATATTTTCTCCACACAATAACGAATCCGTCGCCAGAAAATCAACGTTGATTCCCGTTACCTTAATACTGTCCGGTGATTCAATTGCTCTCGCACAATTGGATTCATCAATCAAGATTAATTTGGGAACGTAGGTATCAATGGTCTGATAAGCATAGGTAATTTCGCTTGAATTAACATTCAATATAGTGTCTAACACCCCATTTCCATAGTCCCAGATATAATCGTAAAAATCAGTGGAGGTTCCCGTAAAGTGGACTTGCATCGGTGCGCAGGAAGTATCTACCACAAAGTCAAAATCGCCTACCGGACCATTGAGTGTAATCAAATCACTGATTGTTAACGTATCCCGACAGTTTTCTGTACTCCCCGCAATCAGGGTTACTGAATAAGATCCTGGAATCGTATAAACGTGGGGTGGATTTTTCAGATCACTGCTACCAGAAATATCACCAAAATCCCACTCGTAATAATTGGCATTAGTGGAAGTATTGGTGAATCGAGCAAGTAAAGGAGGACAAAATGCAAAAGTTGAATCCACCGTAAAACCGGCCATCGGATCGGCAATCGTAACGTAGTTTTCTTTACATTGAATATCACTACAACCGTATTGATTCACAATACTCAAACAAACATCGTAGGTTCCTTCCTCGGTATAATTATGTTCCGGAGCTGCTTCCGTTGAGGTATTTCCATCACCAAAATCCCATAAATAGGTCAAAGTCTCACTAATAGCCAAAGACTGGAACCTTACCATATCCGAGGTACAACTGGTGGTATCCGCAAAAAATTCTGCCTTGGGATCGGTCACCTCAATAACATTATTGGTATTTTTTCGAACGGTACATCCATCCCCGTCCGTCACTATTAATTCTACTCCAAAATTGCCAACGGTATCAAAAGTGTACGTAAAATTTTCCTGGTCAGACGTAAATAGTCCATTTCCAATATTCCACGACCAGCTTAAGGGAGTACTGAATGCACTGGTAGAATTATCCGAAAAATTCACGGTCAACGGAAGACACCCTCCGGTAATATCAGTAGCAAAATTTACCACCAGACCACGTGCAAAAATTGGCTCATTTAGGGTAAAAGTATCAGCGCATTCCTGAATATCCGAAACTATCAGCATCACTTCATTATAAATACCCGGGGTATTAAAAGTAAATGTTGGTAACTCCGTATTAGCTCCTATAATTACAGCACCCGGCGCAATCCACTGGTAGGTTTCCGCAAAAATGGAGTTATTATTTACCGTGACCGCCAGTGGCGCACATCCATCCGTATTATTGAAACTAAAGGAGGCCCGTGGATCAGAAATACAAACGTTAATCGTGTCGTGATCGACACAATCCGACGTAAAATTAAATACACTGTGAATTACTTTATAGCATCCTGTATCTGCAAAAACGTGAGTAGGACTGATGACCGTAGAAGTATCTGTGGTTAAATTTTCTTCACCAAAATCCCAAAAGACCGAATCAACTCCAAAGCTACGATCCGCAAAAGTTATAGCGTAGGGATTATCACAATTCCGCTGAACCACTGCCCGACCAATCGGTGGATTGACGTGAATTAAATCCTGGTAGAGAATATCTGAAAAACACCCATAATGAAAAGCAAAAAGCTGAACGTCAAAAAATCCCGTATCAATGTATTCGTGAGATGGATTTTGAATATCTTCTACCACTACCCCATCCCCATAATCCCAAATCCAGAAATTAGCATTGCTGCTTGACAGATCGGTAAAGCTCACAACCGCGTCAATACAAGTTTCCAGAGGGGTCGCCGAAAAGTTTGGGAATACTTCTTCTCCGATGGCTACGGCTCCTTCAAAAAGCGCTGTACTGCTACAACCATCTTCATTGATAACCGTTAATTGAACATTATAAAGTCCGGTATCAATCAGCGTATGTGTAGGATTTTCTTCGGTAGAAGTAAAAACAAGGGTATTATTTTCATCAAAAATGTTCCATTCCCAGCTATTAATGGGAACTGCGGTGGCAGAACTTTCATCCAGGGTAAATTCGTAAGGAGTACATCCCCAATAATCCGGACCGGTTAGTTGTGCCGTCGTTTCAATCACCCGGACGGTATCCGTAAGCACATTCGTACATCCATTGGGATTAGTGATGGTTAAACGAACGGGGTAAATCCCGAAATTTTCGTAAGTATGGGTAGGTTGTTGTTCCGTAGACGTAGTTCCATCTCCAAAATTCCAGGACCACGTAACGGCACTGGTTGAACTGGCCGCGTAGGATAAGGTATGCGGAAGCGTACATCCGGCGGGATTATTATTAAAAAAAATAGCAGTGGGCGCTGATTCAATTAATAGACACTCTGCCAGTTGGCCTTCCGATGGGCAATCCTGCGTATAACGGATAAGTGAAACATTAAAACACCCTCCCTGATTAAAAGTATGCTGGGGATTTTCTTCGGTAGAAAAATTACCATCTCCAAAATTCCATAGCACACTATCTGCCGGTTCGATAGAATTATCCATAAAGGAAAACAGCGTTCCTTCACAATTACTAGTACTAGTGTAGTCAACTTCAACTGGATGGCCGACTTGAAGAATATTATTAAATACCTCAGTGGTGGTACAATTGGTGTTTTGATCCATCGCAGTCACCGTGACATCGTAAGTGCCAGGTTCTGAATAAACAACGGGTGGTGGAATTGCCCCGGTAAAGGATTCTCCATTATCGAAATTCCAAACGTACGTAAGATTAATAGCGGGATCAATATTGTTGTAAGTAGCTGTGAATGGAATCGTACAACTAAAGGGTTGGTCGATAGTGACATTTATTTCGGGATCTGGAAAAACCGTAATTAAATCGCTACGAGTAATGGTATTCGAACAATTATTCCCATCAATAATGGTCAAGCTAATTGTATAACTATCCGGCGTATTGTAAGTATTAGAAATTATTTCGTTTGGATCAGTAGTTTCGATAACTCCACTGGAACCACCGACCCCCCAAATCCATTCTTCGATATTACTCCCACCACTTACGGACTGATCGGTAAATATAACTTCGAGTGGTTCACAACCGGATAAGCTGGAAACAGAAAAATCAGGCGTAGGTAAAGGGAATATTTCAATGAATTCTGTCTTGCAGTTGGTATCTGTATTTCCATCCGTATCCGTCACGGTCAAACAAATATCATAGGTTCCCGGTGTCCCGAATATTCTTCCTGGATTTTGTGTGCCAGCAGAAACACCTCCCAAATCCCAGGACCAATTGTTGATGGGGCTGGTAGAAGTAGATTCATCACTAAAAGAAACTTGTAAGGAGCCGCAACCTGTGGTAACACTAGCACTAAAGTCAGCAGTTATTTGTGCCGATCCCCAGTTAGTTAACATAATCACAAAGCAAAGCGACCAAAATATGCGTGTGTGGAGCATTTCAGTCTATAATTAATAATCCCGGTTAAAAATGTAAAATTCATCTTTGCACTGCACAAATGCCTCAGGCATATATCTGTACAGATAATGATTTTCTCAAAAAAAACTGAAAGTGACTGCATAGTTAAAGGCGGTCCCTAACAAAAAAATGTAGGTAAGTGTATTCTGATGAAATTGTCACATTCCAAATGACAAAATATTTCCCTAAAATTAATTATGAAAATACTATCAGATAATTGACTGGATAGACTAAAAAGTAAAGTTTAAATAAGAACTTTTCAAAAAAGTTAATCATTTTCGGACTTTACTAAAGTACATTTATTAAAATAATAATAAACTATAACCGTACTTCTTTCCCTCTTTATTAATCCGGGTACAAAACTAACCTTTTTTTCTAATTTTCTTAACAAAAAAGGAGAAAAAAGTTAAAAAATATTATCATTTTAATATATATGTGTAACGGCTCATCTTTTATCGAAACAAAGTGATATCTCCGGAGTGAATAACAGTATGTCCAGTTAGTTCACAGGTGAATTCGATCATAAAAATATAGACCCCTACGGGTGCTAACTTTCCGTTCATTTTACCATCCCAGCCTTGGTCATAAAGATCATCTGTTTCGTATAACAAGGCTCCCCAACGATTAAATATACGAAAGCGATCAATTGACTTGACGGTTGGGTTTGGGAAAAGTTGTAAATAATCATTTTCTCCATCATCATTCGGAGAAAATGCATTAGGTACCGCTATTAAATCTAATGGACAGGTAATCAATTCTTCAAATTGAATGGTATCGGCCGCGTTACAACCCGTTGTTAAATCAGAGATAAGTACCTGATAAATCGTATTGCTATCTGGTAAAATACCAGGTTGCTGACAGTCTGTACAATCTACACTATCTGCTGGCATCCACTGAAATTCGTACAATGCACTATCCGGAACGGTTAAAGGAATGCGAATTTGTATTCCCGGAATATAGGTCAAAACCTCCGGTAAATAACTCACCGGTTTTGGCGTAACTTCAATATTTACGGTAGCCGTATCTGGCTCACAAGTAGAATACTGACCAATGATGGTATAATTAGTGGTTGCCGATGGATAGACATTCAGACTATCTATCTGATTACCTTGTTCATCATACCAGGTAAATTGATCCGCGGTTCCTTCATAATCCAATACTACTGTTTCTCCTTCACATATTTCCATATCTTCGGTATCAAGGTTAGTGGCAGTAATCAGTGTTACTGCTACCGAATCAACTAGCGTACAATTCCCTTCGGTAAGCGTTAGGGTATAAACTGTATTCGCAGTTGGACTGGCTTCTGTTGCCAGCGAGTTAGTGGAAGCTACGGAAGAAACAGGTGTCCAGCTTACGGTTCCCGGACCATGACCATTTAAGTTGACCGTTGATCCCTGGCAAATTTGCTGATCTGCTCCTGCGTCGATGGCATTTAATGGAATTACTTTTATTTCGATGGTGTCCAATAATTCACAGCCCGCATCCGTCATTACTCGTACCGGATAAACAGTCGTACTATCTGGCTGTGCTACTGGATCGGAACAATAAGTACAATCCAAACCATCCGTAATTAGCCAAGTTGGATCGTTACCAGTAGTGGTATTTAATTGTACCTGATCACCCGCACAAATAATTTGGTCTTCACCGACGAACGCTTGATATTCATTAGAAATATCTACCCTGACAGAATCCGTTGTGGCACAACCGTACTCATTGGTGACCGTCACCTGGAAACTGGTAGAAACTAATGGACTCGCTATTGGATTGATACAAGCATCATAACAACTTAACCCTGCGGTCTCTGTACCCCATTGATATTCGTGTAAATCACTCCCTCCACTCACTTGTAATTGAACAAAATCATTAAGACAAATACTGGTATCTTGCGTAAGCGCAACAATGGGTGCGGCGAATGGTCGCACATCAACCACTACTCCTTCGGTAGCAGTACATCCTAACGTATTGGTAACGGCTAAATAATAAATAGTGGTATCTACCGGATTCACCGTAGGCGTCAAACAATTTACGCAACTTAAATCCGGATGATTTACCCATTGAAATTGATAGCCCGTAGTATCTTCGGTTATTTCAGGAATTAACTCAGCAGATTGTCCGATACAAATAGAAGTAGGTTTAGCAATTGAAAATTCGGGAATTTCCAACACCTCTACTGCTCTAGTTACCGAATCCTGACAACCGACAGCAGACGTAACCGTCAGCGTTATATTATGAATACCTGGTTCGTTAAAAATGAAAACTGGTGCCTCTAAATCTGTTTCATTAATACTCGCAAAATTCCAGTTCCAGTTCGTGATCGTACTACTATCTACCATTGACTGATCCTGAAAATTAACGGTTAATGGCGCACAGCCAACTGAGTCACTGACTTGAAAAGCAACCTCTGGAATGGCTCCCACCCCGATATAATCTTGTCTCATTAAGGAGTCCGTACAAATACCATTACTGACAAATAGCTGGACCGAAAAATTACCTGGATTTAAATATTGAACACTGGGCTCTGGTTCTGTACTAATCGCAGGATCTGCATCATAAAAATGCCATTCCAAATCTGAAATAGGATGAGTAGATGCGGTTAGATTGGTAAATCTGGTCGTTCCCTGATCGTTACAAAACAGTGTACGATCAGCTTGAAAATCCAGATTCATTTCCGAAATTATAATAGGATTTTCTGCAACGATGGTCGTCTGACAATCAACTTGATCTACTAAAATAAGTTTGGGAATAAAATCTCCTCCTCTTTGGTAAACATAAAAAATACTATCGTAAGTAACGTTTTCGGTCGTATCAAGCATTCCATTACCAAAGTCCCAAATATAGGTATAAGGTGACGCCGAATTACCGACAAAATTAATGGTGGCCGGCACGCAGGCAGTGTCTATATCAAAATAAAAACTACCCGTCGGTCCATTTAAACTGATCAGGTCATCTACCAGCAAAGTATCCTGACAAAACTCAGTAGCAACGGCAATCAGTTGTACATCATAAGTTCCCGGCGTGGTATAAATATGAGGAGGATCCAGTTGATTGGAGGTTCCACTCTGATCGCCAAAATCCCATTCGTAACTGGAGGTATTTTGCGAAGTATTCATAAAATTAACCAATAGTGGCGGACAAATACCGAAGGTCGTATCTTGTGTAAAAGCGGCCAACGGATCAGCAATGATGACATAATCTTCGATACAAAGCGTATTATCACAACCAATTTCATCCGTGACAGTCAGACAAACATCATAGACACCTTCCGTGGCATACATATGTCTGGGACTTTCGATAGCGGAGGTTTCTCCGTCGCCAAAATCCCAGAAAAATTCTAAATTTTTCCCCGTAGAAGTGTTGCTAAAGGTAACTCCGTGGGCGCTACAACTTAATGTATCAACGGTTGAGAACTGGGCAATTGGTCGGTATACTTCCACCAAACTATCCAGCGTTAAAGTTTTATTACACCCCAAATCATCGGTAGCAGTAAGGGTTATATCGAAATATCCTTCTTCTGCAAATAAATGGGTTGGATCATTGATTTGGTCGACGCTCTGGCCATCGCCAAAATTCCATTCCCACTGATTTACCGTTCCGTATAAACTTGAAGAAGCATCCATAAACTGGGTAGTTAAGGGATAACAACCAGCGGTTGGATCAACCGAAAAATCGGTCGTTACTTCGTTGACCCAAATCGTATCGGTAAACATAATCGAGTCCTGACAACCATTGACGTCCGTCACCAGTAACTGAATGTTTGTGTATGGTCCGGCAGTAGCAAAGCGAATCGTTGGTTCGGCGGCCTCCGGATCACTAATCGTACCCGTTCCTCCACCACTCCAAATCCAGCTTTCAGCGAAAGCAGAACTATCCGATAGACCTACGGTCAGAGGGACACAGCCATTGGTAGTAGATAGCTGAAATTCCGCTTGTGGTTCCGTAATCTGTACTAATCTCAATAAAGTATCTGAACAACCCGTCGTAAAATTAAAAGCAATTTGACTCACAAAATAGTCCCCCGTATTATTATAAACATAGGTTGGATTTCGTTGGGTACTGGTATCTGTTTCAATATCTGGAACTCCAAAATTGTAAATAATAGAATCAGCTCCAATACTATTATCTTCAAAATCAATGATGTAAAGCTGAGCACAAAGGCGGTTTATATTAAAAGCTGCTTTAGGTGGCACTACTTCGATGTATTCGAATAATGTTTTTTCGGCGGGACAACCATAATGCAACGCGGTGAGTCTTACGTCCATTCGTCCAGTATCTTGATATTCGTAAACCGGATGCTGATCTTCGGATAGTCCTCCGTCCCCAAATTCCCATTCCCAACCGTTGGCAAAGTCGCTGGATTCATCGGTAAAAGTAACGATTGAATTTATGCAAGAGACCAGCGGTTCTGCGGAAAAATTTACTTCCGGTGGCATTCCAGCGGCGGCACCTTCTTCCACAACGGTGGTATCCTGACATCCCCTTTCGTCTTTTATAATCAATTGGATCGCATATTGCCCGGTATCCACTAGGGTAAATACGGGAATACTATCAATAGAACTAAAGGTAACAGGTGGAGCAGATGCATTGTTATATACCGTCCATTCCCACTCCGTAATCGTACTAAAAGTCTGGCTGGAATCACTAAGCGTAAAAGTTAAAGGAGTACAACCTTCCGGTTGGTCCCCAGCAATGATCGCCTGAGCTGGAAGAATCCGGATGGTATCATGGGTTGTTTCTGTACAACCAGCACTATTGGTGGCAGTTAGGGTAATAACGTAGACGCCAATGCTGTCGTAAGTATGTTGTGGTGTAGCCAGACTACTAGTATTTCCGTCTCCAAAATCCCACATAAAAATAGTTCCATTCACTACTGCATCAGAAAAGAATCCTGCGGTATGAGGAACGGTACAACCCTGTGGGTTATCATTGACAATAGCAACTGGATTAACATCCAAAACAGTAATACACTGTTCGCTTACCTTTACCCCCGGACACCCGTTCACAGTTCTTGTCAGTATCACATAAAAACAACCGACACTATCATATTGATGGGTCGGATTGGCCGCAATACTGCTTTGTCCATCCCCAAAATCCCAGAATACGTTTGATGCATTATCTGGTGAAATATCTGTAAAACTTACCGTACCTCCTTTACAAATGGTATCCTTTGACTGGGTAAAATCAGTGGGATAACTAAGTTGGATATAATCTGTTCGTAATAGTGTATCCCGACAACCAGTTACGTTATCAGTCCCCAGGAGGGTAACATCGTATAGCCCTTGATTATTATAAGTAACTCCTGGTGGATTGGTTCCATTAAAAGATTGGCTATTACCAAAATCCCATTGAAAAGTCATATTCGTATTTGGAGAACTATTAAGGAAATTGACGGTATGCGGTGAATTACAAGAAAAAGACTGATCGGCCGTAAAATCAACTACTGGGTTCTCGTTTACCCGTAAAAAATTATCTTTAGTGATGGTATTAGTACATCCATTGTCATCTTGAACGGTCAGGCTGATCGTATAATCATCAATAATATCATAAGTATTTTCAATGCTCGGTAAACTTCCATCATCCGTGATCACTCCCGCCTGTCCACCGACGCCCCAAATCCATTCTTCGATATTACCGTCCTCAGAGACGGATAAATCGGTAAAGGTAACATGAAATGGAATACATCCGTTGGGATTGGGGATACTAAAATCAGGTTCTGGAAGATGAAACACGGTAATAAAATCCGTTTTACAATTGGTATTGGTCCGGTCCTCTGTATCCGTGACAGTCAGACATATTTCATAGCTGCCAGGCGTACCAAAGATTCTACCTGGATTTTGAGTTGAAGAGGAAACACCTCCCAAGTTCCAGGCATGTTCCGCAATATTTCCCGTAGATTGATCTTGAAAAGAAACCTGTAAAGATCCGCAACCCGATTGTACGTTTGCGGTAAAGTCTGCGATTGGTTGTGCAATTGTCAGAAAACCCGATAACATTAACACCACCACCAATATTCTTTTTAGTATGTTCATGCAAATATTTTATCAGCTTATAAAAGCATTGATTGCCATTTATAGGTCTGATTAGTAAAATGTGCTTAGGATTACAAAGGGGAGATTTTAAAGTAAAATACTGTCACTTATTGCCACGGGCATTAGGATAGTATACTTTTAAAAGATGGTTATGTGTTGGTTAGGAATATTTCAAATATAATGCCGTCCTTATCAGAAGTACAGTAAACGGCCATTTACGGTGAGATTAAGTAAAAAAACCAAAAGTCGGAATACCGACCTTTGGAATATATGTTGGGTTTATAATCTGAGGGCTGTCTGGAAAAAAAGAATAATTTGATAAGTAAGTCCGTAGACAAAAAATATAGAAATAATTTTTTATAGATTTTTTAACGCAGGACGGTAATGTCTCCTGATTTAACCATGGTATTATTTAGTACTGGACATTCTGCCTCAATCATATAGATGTAAACACCATTCGGAACCACTTTTCCGTTGTTCGTTCCATCCCAGGTTTCTCCGGCGTTGGTCCCTTCATAAATTTTTGCGCCCCATCGATTAAAAATTCTGATACTTGTAATTGTGGGCAGAGCTGGATTGAGAAAAACTTCCAACACGTCGTTTTGACCATCATTATTAGGAGAAAAAGCACTAGGAACCTGTATTAACTCCTCTGGACACTGATTTAGTAATGTTAAGGTGGTCTTGAATTCCTTCATACAATTGGTATTTGTATTGGTTACTCGTAGCGTATATTCTGTCCCACTTTCAGGATTTGGAATTAATAAATCGCTACAGTTTATACAATCCAAGTCTGCGTTAGAAGTCCATTCGTAATCATAGCTATTCCGGTCTTCGCCTTTTGCCACTGGACGCATGATAACTTCCTGAGCAGGAAAAAATACATAATTGGAAGGTAGCTCTACTTTAGGAGTCGCATCCACCTCCACGGTCAGCCAGGCGGTATCTGCCGCACAGGAAGCTAAGCGTCCAATCACCATATATTCGGTAGTTTCCACCGGAAATACTACTGGATGAGCAGGATCCGTAAGATCCATACGGTCTGTTTTAATCCATTCGTATTCGGAAGCATCTCCCCGAGCGGTCAGCTGGATAGAATCGCCTTCACAGATTAATATGTCCTCCGTAATAATTTCTATTTTGTCTCTTACCGATATCGTTACCGAATCGGTCAGGACACAATCGCCATTTTTAAGTTCTAGCTGGTAAACGGTGGTCGTAGACGGAAACGCCTCCGGATCTAAAATCTCCGCATCATCCAAGGTACCAGCCGGACTCCAACGAACCGTTCCACTACCCTGTCCCGCCAAAGTAATACCATCACCCAGACAAACTGTTTGATCTGCTCCAGCATCAATATCTTCGGCGCTGAAAGTAGTAACCGTTACCGTATCCTGAATGGTACAACCTTGATCGGTTAATACCTGTACTATATAATTCGTAGTTTCAGAAGGAAAAGCAATGGGATTTGGACAGTACGTACAACTCAAGTCATTATTTACCAGCCATTCCGGATTCCTGCCAGTCGTAATATTTAACTGTACCGTATCGCCTGCACAGACACTACGATCCTCTCCTGCAAAAACCTGAGACTGATCGACAATGTCCACCTGAACTGAATCTGAAGCGGTACACCCGTGAACCGTAGTAACGGTAACGGTATAAGTACTATTTGCCAGCGGCTGTGCAACTGGGTTTTGACAATTTTCGTAACAAGATAATCCCGCAACACTGCTATCCCAATTATAATTGAATACTTCTGTTCCACCAGCTACGTTTAGCTGAACAATTTCATTCAAACATACTGAGGTATCTGCGGACAGATCAACTACCGGTACAGGAAATGGTTTTACCATCACCGTTACTTCACTAGTAGACGTACAGCCTTCTGGAGTTCGCACGACAAAAGTATACGTTGTAGTATCCGATGGTGTGGCAACCGGATCCATACAAGCCACGCAACTCAACGAAGTAGCAGGACTCCAGTAGTATTCCAATCCAGTAGTATCACCATAAACCAAACCTTCTAAAACAGTGGGCTCACCGATACAAATGGTTCGGTCATCGCCCGCACTAATGTCACTTACAGCTAATATGCTGATAGTTTCGGAACGGGTGGCGGTACAACCATCCGCAGTAGTGATCGTCAGAGTGGCGGTATAACTATTTGCAAGATCATTGGTGTAGATATGAGTCGGGTTCTGAATATCCGTAACGTCTCCGTCGCCAAAATCCCATTCCCAGGAAACAATACTACTATTTGTAACAAAACTATTATCTGTAAAATTAACGGTAAGCGGTGTACAGCCAGAAGACGCTGAAACGCTAAAATCTATATTAGGAACATCTCCCAATTTGATATAATCCGGAATCAACAATGTATCTGTACACCCTCCATTATCAATGACCATTCTCACATCAAAAGAGCCGGGATCATGATAGGTTATTTGAGGTTCAAATTCATTACTAGTAGCAGGACTACCACCTTCAAAAAGCCATTCTACTGATTGTATCGGAGTGGCACTCGACGATAAATTGATAAAATTTACGGTTTCACCAGCGTTACATAATACCGTAGTAGATGCTTCAAAAGCTGGCGTACTGGAAGCTACAACGATTGGTCCGGCCGGTGGCAAAGTTCGGAAACATCCTGTATTATTTAAAAAACTTAAAGTCGGATAGTAAGTTCCTGGCTCCGTATAAGTGAAAGTTACCTGATCATTGGTGGCACTGAGTTGAGTCGTATCCAAATCTCCCAAACCAAAATCCCAGATATACATATAATTTGCTACGGAAGTAGCCGTAAAAGTAATCATTGCGGGAGCACAAGAAGTATCAATATCGAATTGATATTCCCCTTCCGGCCCATCGAGCACAATCAAATCTTGCGTCGTCAAACTGTCTTGACATGTTTCGGTTCGAAAGGCCCTTAACGTTACATTATAAACACCGGGAATCGTATAAATATGTGCTGGATCATCTAAATTAGAAAGACCACTATTATCTCCATAATCCCAAGTATAAGAACTCGTATTCAGTGATTCGTTGGTGAAATTTACCGGTAACGGTGGACAACTGGCAAAAGTTGAATCTACCGAAAAGGCAGCAACTGGATCGGCAATATCCACCGAATTCTCCTGACAAATAGTGCTGACACAATCGAATTTATCCGTAACCGTTAAACAAACAGTATAGACCCCTTCGGTGGTGTAAAGATGGGTTGGATTTTTTTCTACAGATATTTCACCATCTCCAAAATCCCAATGGTGATCCAAAGCTACGCCTTGGGAATTATTGGTAAAAGTTATTTCTGCCCAGGTACAACCTAGACTATCGGCTGTAAAATTAGCCACCGGATTGGTGACTTCAACGGCGCCCACAATATTTTTTGTTTTGCGACAACCCCAATTATCGGTTACAACCAGTTTTACATTATGCAAACCGGCTTCTGTAAAGGTAAAAGTTGGATTGGGATCGGTAGAGGTTCCTAAGTTGGCCCCAAAGGTCCATTCCCAGGATTCGATCGTTCCAAATTCACTACTTGCATTTTCAGAAAAATTGACCGTTAATGGTAAGCAGCCTCCCGTCACATCCTGACTAAAATTGGAAACCGCACGCCCCACCGAAATGGTTTCGGTAAATAAAATGGTATCGCGACAATCGTTTACATCCGTGATGATTAATTGTACATCCGAATAAGTTCCAAAAGTATTATAAATGATGGAAGGCTGTTGGGCAGCAGGATTGGCAACGGTCGCTCCGGGAGCACTCCATTCCCACGCAACTGCATCCTGAGAATTTTCTTCAATTGCTAAGGTATAAGGTACACAACCTTCCGTTTCTGTTATTGAAAAATTAGCCGCAGGATTGGTAATCTCAATCGTTTTAGTAATGGTGTGTGAACACTGAGTCACAGAATTAAAGACGGTCATGGTCACTATGTAAGTACCAGTTTGGGCGTAGATATATTCTGGATTAGTTTCGGTAGAAACATCGGTATCAATGCCCTCGACGCCAAAGTCCCACATTACCTGATCCGCATCAATTGCGTTATTTTTAAATTTTCTGCGGAATGGTTCTTCACAAAAATTAATCACCTGAAATTTTGCTACGGGGGCCTTAACAAATATATAATCATCCAAGGTTAAGGTATTAACACATCCATTATGAGTGCCAACCAAACTAATATCGTAATATCCGGTATCCGGATAGCTCAACGTTGGATTTTGTTCAGTGGAATTTTCTCCGTTGCCAAAATCCCAAAACCACGTTTCAATATTAGGAGAAGAGGCATCCGTAAAATTGATATCCCACTCAATACAAGTTTCTACCGGATCAGCTGTGAAGTTGATTACGGGTGGTGTACCTACCTCAATAGACTGCGAAAAAGTAGTTGTATCCTGACAACCGAGTGTATTCGCAACAATTAGAACTACATCGTAAACACCGGTATCGATGACACTAAACGTTGGCGCCTCATCGGTAGAAGTGTAGCTATTACTGGTGGATTTTACCTCCCAGTTCCAGGAAGTAATATCCGTGACAGAAATGGAAGATTCGGTCAGCGCCACGTCCAGCGGTGCACAACCAGAAATATCGGTATCATCCAGGACTGCTTTCAATTCTGTTAGGTTGATGGTATTTACCGTAGCAGAATTCGTACAACCATAAACATTGGTAACGGTCAGGGTTACTGGAAATTCACCAAAAGATTCAAAAGAATACGTTGGATTCTGTTCATCGGAAGTATTTCCATCTCCAAAATCCCAGCTCCAGGCCACGGCACTGGAAGAAATTGCGGAGAAATTTACTATGTGAGGCAAAGCACAACCAATATTATTATCATTCGCATACCATACATCTGGTTGCGGATCAACTTTGATACATTCTGAGGCGTAAACAACGGACGGACATCCCTGAGCCGTACGAGAAAGTCTGACTGTGTAACAGCCCGGCACTTCGTAAGTATGACTAGGATTGGCAGCATCAGAAGTATTGCCATCCCCAAAATCCCATTCTATTTCAGTGGCCGATTCCGGTGAAGTATCGGTAAAGTTTACGGTAAGATCTTCGCAACCTTCCTGCACAGAACTGGTAAATTCTGCGTAGGCACCTACTTGAACATAATCTGTCAAAATTAAGGTATCCGCACATTGAGAAGCAGCATTAGCCGCAATGGCAGTTATTGTATAGAACCCGGGATCATTATAGGTGACGGCAGGAGGGTTGTCTCCCTCAAAAGTATTTCCATTGCCAAAATCCCAGGTAAGTGTTACGTCAGGATCAGGATTATTATTGATAAAATTTGCGGTATGTGGTGCCTCACAACCAATCAGATTATTTCCACTAACATCAACGACAGGAGCCGGAGATGCACTAATAAAATCGGTTTTAGTAATTGTATTAGTACAACCATTGGCATCAATAACCGTTAGATTAACACCATAATTGTCCGTAATATCGTATGTACAAGAAGGTCCATCTGAAGTTGTGTTAGAAATGGTACCACACGAACCACCCAATCCCCACAGCCAATCGGTGATGGGTGCATCTGCCTCCGTAGAAGCATCGGAAAAGGTAACTACTATAGGTACACAACCCTGAGGCTGATCGGCCGTAAAGTCTGGAATAGGCAATTGGAAAACTGTAATGAAATCATCTTTACAGATTTCTCCACTATTTCCAGCATTATCCGTAACCTTGAGACAAATTGAATAGGTTCCTGGGGTACCAAATATCCGGTTGGGATTTTGCTGACTGGCATTCAAACCTCCAGACCACTCCCATGAGACGATGGCACCTGCGGTGCTTGAAGAAGCATCCGAAAAAGAGGCTTGTAAAGAACCGCAACCTGTGGTATTGTTGACGGTAAAATCAGGCGAGACTTGTGCAATAACTATTTGAACAAATAATAATAATAATACTGCGATGTAAATGTTTCTTAGTGGCATTCTAAAATTTCTTTTAAGATTTCTGGAAAAAGCGCATTAAAATCTCATATCTGTCAAGCAGATATAACTCAATTAAGCCACGGGATTATAATAAGGTAGAGAGGTAGTTGCAGGTTAATATGTCATGATATGGAATAAGCTATTTGGTATAAAACAATTTTCATTCCAAAACAAAACAATGTTAACCAAAACAATTACGGTTGATATAAATCAATGCGTTCATTCGTTCTTTACAAAGAGAGATTTTGTAAAAAGAGTTTTCATTATAGTCAAAAAAACTAGCGTCGAAAAAATCTACGATAGAGTAGATAAACGGTGAGATTAGATTTTTGTTTGGGTTTAAGTTAACTATATAACAAAAAATAGTATTTGATAAAAATACAATAAGTGGTCTACTTTTTTCTTTTACCAATACTCAAATCAGGTAATAAATTTAACTGGTTGGCAAGTTAATACATTGTTCAACAATATCATAATAAATATCAATAAATAATTATACATAATACAAAACTAGGGAATTCACGGATTACCCAAAATAAAAAATAGGGGTTTACCCTAGTACTAAGTTAATTTTTCAAAATTGATTAATCTATATATATTTCGACCAGTTCTACCCTTCTTTCCCGGGCGGCAGCTGGCACATAGATAGAATTTCGACGATCCTGGAGCAGGTCGCTAACGGAAGCAGGAGCGGTTGTTTCGCCGAAAGAAGTCTCTTTAATCATCAGTTGCCCCTGATTTAGATAAGGCATCAAGCTTCCATTCTGATAGTTCCGAAAAAAGTTAATAACTGCCGCAATTCTTCTTTTTCCCAGGGCTAAATTATACCCAGACTGAGCACGCGGACTGGTATATCCCTGTACCGTTAGAGTTATTTTCTTTCCGCTTTGTAATTGTCCTTTCATCCCCTCTACAAATTTCAGAAACACAGTATATCCGTTTTCCAGATCCTGCGCAAAAAATTTCTGTACCCCCTCCTTTTCTTCTTTAGTTACAGCGTTTAAGTATTCTTCCCTACGCTGCGTATAATCATTGTAGGTCGTCTGGTAATTTGTCTTTGTTGTTTCCAAAAAGCTACGAGCATCCGGTTGGTCATTATGAAAATACAACGGTAATGGCAATATGGACTTAAGTTCTTCAACGGTAGTAACTAAAGGAGGTGAAGTAACTATTTCCGGTGGCTTAATAGAAGGTGTGGTAGGAACGACCGGAATTTTCGGCTCTTCCGTTTTCGGAACAGAAACCACCGGGGGGACGATTGCGATCGGAGTGGTGTCTACCATCTCCGGCACCACGGGTGGAATCATCACCACGGTGGTCGTATCATTTTCGGGCACATTGGGAACCACTGGAAGCGGTGGATTTATTTTTACCAAAAAAATATCATTACAGCAAGCCTTATTTTTTTCTTCCAAATAATAGGACCCCGACCGGTTGGAAGAGATATATGCCTCTGTAGAATCGGCATTCAAAGTAAAGTAAATATCGTTATAGCTACTATTTAATGGGTAGCCGGTATGAAGGGGAGTTTCCCAGGAAGCACCATCGTGCATGGCTTGATAGATATCGAATCCCCCTAAGCTCTGGTAACCCATTGAACTGAAAAACAAGCTTTGAGATTTTTGGTGATAAAAAGGAGTAATCTCATCTTCCTCCGTATTGAGGGTTGTAAGATTTAGCGGAACACCAAATCCACTTTTAGTGATTTCCACTTGATAAAGATCCAAACCTCCTTTTCCTCCCGGTCGGTCAGAAGAAAAATATAATACTGGTTTTTGCGTAGTTGGATCGATTCCCCAGGCAGGTTGTGTCGTGGTAAAACCATCCTGATTAATGGCTGCGGGTAGTTTTTGGGCACTACCCCACCGGTTGCGCTGATCCAGATCCCGGTAATAAATCTGACAGCGAATATTCACTTCGTCGGTATATTCGCAGATGGTATAATAAATCCGCTGACCGTCGGGAGTAAGGCTGGTGTGCGCTGTCAGTTTATCAGTTTCATTAAATTTTCGGGTAAGCGGGCGTCCTTTAGCCGTTCCAGTTTGGGTGAGTACCTTGGTCGTGCGTCGTTTGGGAATGGTCTGATCGCGGGTCATACGATACCGATAAGAAGAATAATACAAAGTATCGCCTTGCTGGATGGCCCCAAATTCTGAGTACGGTGTATTTACTTTTTTGTCCAAATGGGTAATTTCCAAATCGTGTGGTTGATGGACCATAGATAAGGCCCACTCACAAGCCTGACGGGCCGCAATCGCTTTGTCCTTAAATATTTGATTCGGGGTATTTTTAATAAAATCATTAAATCCATTAATGGCTTTTTGGTATTGCCCCATACTTTGGTAGGCGGTAGATAACCAAAACTTAGACAATGGAAATCGGTCTGCTTTTTTATCATTCAATACCAGCTGATACTGTTGAATAGCCAGATCATAGGCAAAAAACTGGCGGGCTGCTTCTCCGTATTGATAACGGATAGACGTTTCCGAACCGGGAAATTCAAGCGCTTCTTCAAAATGATTCATAGCCGTAAAAAAATCATTTTTTTTCATCGCTTCTTCTCCAGCTCGAATAAATGCAGCTTTTGTCTGAGCAGAGGCTCCTGCCAACAACAAATTAAAGACAATAAAAATGAATATTTTTTTCATGGAAAAATTTTCCGCTGCTGGCAGTTTTAAAAGATAGGACAAGATTTGGAAGCCTTTAACGGTTTGACTTTGGTGATTCGATACTGGAGGGCTAATTCCGGACCACCCCGGCCATTGGTAGCTAATTCAAAATCAGATTGATTAAAATCATAACTGAACCCAAGCAGCCAAGCATTATAAGCCACGGCAATATTGGGAATAAGAGCATCTCTGGCACCGACCAGGCGATAACTGACACCAAACCGGAATCCCAATTCTCGGCCTCGGGTATCGGTAAGCTGATATTTTACGCCGGTTCCGACGACTGACTCGGTGTAGGAATTTTGTTTTTGAAAATAGCTATTAAATTCCAGGCCGACTACTTCGTTAATGGCAAAACCAATATTTCCATAAATAGAATAACGACGCGGCAGTACCGTTTTGGTTTGATTATAAAAACCAACGTCGGGCTGGGTCAGATGAAATATGCCAACACCCAGGTCTCCCCAGTATTTTTGGTCTTCTTCCTGCAAATGCCAATTGAAACCGACCCCAAAATCAAGATACTGGATACTGGTTTGGTCCAGATTTTCGCGAGTGGGAGCTGAGCCGACAAATAGATCTCCATTAAATTGATTACCAAAAGTTAACTGACTAAGATCAATTCTTCGCTGACCGCCACCGATCAGGATTCCGGCCGTAATTAGTTGTTGTTCGGTCAATTTTTGGGTATAACTGGCCGTAGCGCTGATATTTGAATAGGTAAGATTTCCATCGCCAGCTACATCGTGATTGAAAACGAATCCACCCGAAAAGAAGCCATCGGGGAAACTGAGTTGGGTAATTTTACCATCCACAACGCCAGAGAAAGTCAGATAATCTACCGGAACGGACCTCCACTGTCGCCGATAATTGGCGGAAAAACGAATATCTTCTTTAAAAACACCGGTAAGCGCCGGATTGAGTTGTAGCGGAGCATAATAAAACTGAGAAAAGTGCAAATCCTGCCCATTTAAAATACTTGCGGTAAATAGCGCAAGTACTAAAACAATATTATTTATGTAAAACCTTATTTTCAATTAGTTAGATTTTATCCGCTGAATAAAAATGTTTAACGATAAAGGTAATTTAGAGTTACGACAAACCATTCAAGACTGATTTACCCAAATTTACGATAATTTTCTATTTTACTGAATAAAACCAAATTTTAAAGCGTGATAATTGTTAGACTAATGACGTATTTTGGTTTAGAAGTTATTATTCCTGAAAAAAGGCCCTTATCTTGTGAAAAAACACAAAAATGCTTAAAGTTGGTATTACCGGTGGAATTGGTAGTGGAAAAACGACGGTTTGTCGGATTTTCGAGATGTTGAATATTCCAGTTTACTACGCAGACGATCGCGCCAAATGGCTAATGCAACATGATCCTGATTTGAAAAAAAATATTAAAAGTATGTTGGGAGAAGCGGCTTATTTTCCCGATGGTAAGCTAAACAGGAAGTTTATTGGCGAACAGGTTTTCAATAATAAAAATTTATTAGCGCAGATGAATAAACTGATACATCCGGCAGTATTTCTGGATGGGCAGCAGTGGTTTGATAAGCAGACCAGTCGTTACGCAATTAAAGAAGCCGCCTTATTTTATGAAACGGGTAGTTATTCCCAGATGGATCAGATGATCGTAGTGACGGCAGATCGGGAGGAGCGGATTCGACGGGTAATGAAGCGGGATGGATTGACCAAGAAAGCGGTGGAGGCTCGAATGGATAAGCAATTACCGGAAGCGGAAAAGATAGAGAAAGCGGATTTTGTAATTTATAATGATGGGAAAGAGTTGTTGATTCCGAGAATTTTAGAGATAGATCGCTTGATATGTTGATTGGTTTGATTGGTGGATGTGTGGATGTGTGGATGTGTGGATGTGTGGATGTGTGGATTAGTGGATGTGCGGATTGGTGGATGTGCGGATTGGTGGATGTGTGGATTGGTGGATTGGTGGATTAGTGGATTGGTGGATTAGTGGATTTGCGGATTTGCGGATTTGTGAATGTGTGGATGTGTGGATTGGTGGATGTGCGGATTGGTGGATGTTTTGATTTTTGGCTTAGACAGAGATACTTGAGTAGGCTATGGAACTTAACTGCCTAATTTTATCAAGCCTTTTTTGGTCTGAATCCAGGCATGAAGTTGAGGATGAGCACCATAGTGGATTTCATAAGGAATTCCAAAAGCCCGCCAGTATTTTTGGATTAAGTCTGGGTTTGGATGGGTAGCGGATATTTTTTTCAGGCTACCTGCGAGCGGTAAAGATTCCGAAGGGTGTAAACTATTTCCCCAATTAATAAAAAAAGGAAGGAGGCCTCCAAAGTTCTCCACCGCAGGAAAAGTAGCTTTCCAGCTTATTGGCGTCCCGTCGGTTTGGGTACGACTGCCCGGACGTATATCTCCCAGAGGAATCTGGTGCTCTTTTGCTTTAGCAACAATGACTTCCAGCTGATCAGTTTGCGCAACCCAATGCGCAAGACGAGGAGCAGGTGTATCTTCAATAGTAATCCACAATTTATTTTTATCAAAACCTTGTTTAGGATCCGGAGCAATCACTTCCAGGTAGGTGCGATTTCCCAAGCTTAGCAATGCATTATGGGTTCCAAGGCCGGGATGCTGACCAGCGAAAACGGGTCGAATACCCAGGAGGTTTTCTACGTAGTCCATGCCTTTTGACAGATCGGGAGAAGTGAGAATGAGGTGGTCGGGGTGAGGCATTTGAGTTTTGAGTTTTCTTTTCAAAGGTAAATAAAATTGGGTTAAGGGACGTGGAATAAATAACTGTCCGGTTTGACTTTTTTAGTGAACCAACGTATTTCATTATTAAGATTTTCGATATCGTTAGTGGGATAGGAAGTTATGCGAAGTTATACTCCCAGATTTTATATTAGGGACCGTTCAATAATCTGTGTTTTTTATTATATCAACATTGCGTAAAAAGAGACTAATAAACCAATTAACTGATTAACAATTCCTTATAAATAGCAATATTTTATTATGTAAATTAACCTAATTGCTTAGACACAC